>NZ_BAAGYN010000005.1:0-400812 GCF_054779295.1 Phycicoccus ginsengisoli | reverse complement strand
CGTGGCGTCGAGGCGCGGCCGCCGGTTGCGCGCGAGGAGCCGCTGCGGGGAGCCGCAGGACGCCCCGAGGCGGCGCCGCCCGCCGTCCCCGACGGGCGTCGTGCCGGCCGGCCCCGGCCGGCGCTGCCGCGCCCGGTGTCCGCCATGTCGAGCCCTCCCTCGTCCCCTCGGTGGCGTGTGGTCGTGTGCTGGTGTGTCGCCCGCTGCTGCGGCGGCGGTGTCGTCCGGTCGCGCGGCGTCGGGTCGCGCGCCCGGCCGCGCGCTCTCCGCGTCAGCGCCCGGCGGTGAAGCGCGGGAAGGCGCCCGCGCCGGCATACACGGCGGCGTCGTCGAGCTCCTCCTCGATGCGCAGCAGCTGGTTGTACTTGGCGACGCGCTCGGACCGGGCGGGTGCGCCGGTCTTGATCTGGCCGCAGTTCGTGGCGACGGCGAGGTCGGCGATGGTGACGTCCTCGGTCTCCCCCGAGCGGTGGCTCATCATGCAGCGGTAGCCGTTGCGGTGGGCCAGGTCGACGGCGTCGAGGGTTTCGGTGAGCGAGCCGATCTGGTTGACCTTGACCAGCAGCGCGTTCGCGGTGCCGGAGGCGATGCCGCGGCCGAGCCGCTCGGGGTTGGTGACGAACAGGTCGTCGCCGACGATCTGCACCTTGCTGCCGAGGCGCTCGGTCATGGCCTTCCAGCCGTCCCAGTCCTCCTCGTCCAGCGGGTCCTCGATGGACACGAGCGGGTAGGACTCGACGAGCTCGGCGTAGTAGTCGATGAGCTCACCGCTGCTCTTGGCGACGCCCTCGAACTGGTAGGTGCCATCCTCGTTGTGGAACTCGCTGGCCGCGACGTCGAGCGCGAGCGCGATCTGGGTGCCCGGCTCGTAGCCGGCCTTCTCGATCGCCTCGAGGATGAGGTCGAGGGCGGCGCGGTTGGACTCGAGGTTCGGGGCGAAGCCGCCCTCGTCGCCGAGGCCGGTCGCCAGGCCGCGCTCCTTGAGCACGGACTTGAGCGCGTGGTAGACCTCCGCGCCCCAGCGCAGGGCCTCACGGAAGGACTCGGCGCCGATCGGCGCGATCATGAACTCCTGCACGTCGACGTTGGAGTCGGCGTGGCTGCCGCCGTTGAGGATGTTCATCATCGGGACCGGCAGGACGTGGGCGTTGGGGCCGCCGACGTAGCGGAAGAGGGGCAGCCCGGCCGACTCGGCGGCGGCCTTGGCCACGGCGAGCGAGACGCCGAGGATGGCGTTCGCGCCGAGCTTTCCCTTGTTGTCGGTGCCGTCGAGGTCGAGCATCACCTGGTCGACGAGCCGCTGCTCGCTGGCCTCGTACCCGACGAGCTTGGGGTTGATCTCGTCGAGGACCGCGTCGACCGCGCCCTCGACGCCCTTGCCGAGGTAGCGGCCCTTGTCGCCGTCGCGCCGCTCGACCGCCTCGAACGCCCCGGTGGAGGCGCCCGACGGGACGGCCGCCCGGGCGATGGTGCCGTCGTCGAGGGCGACCTCGACCTCGACCGTGGGGTTGCCGCGGGAGTCGAGGATCTCGCGGGCGCCGACTGCGT
The DNA here is from genome assembly GCF_054779295.1 of Phycicoccus ginsengisoli. Lineage (NCBI taxonomy): Bacteria > Bacillati > Actinomycetota > Actinomycetes > Micrococcales > Intrasporangiaceae > Phycicoccus > Phycicoccus ginsengisoli. The sequence continues at coordinate 399,264 of NZ_BAAGYN010000005.1, read as the reverse complement.
CAATGCTGGCCACAGACTTCTCCATCGTGGGGCTCCGAAGGGGTACGCCCCGAGGCTACCCGGCGCGTGGCCCGCCTTGGACGACCGACCCGCACGCCGGACCGGACCATTGGGGCGTATGCCGCGCAGCCGGCTGCGCGGCATACGCCGCGGCCGCCCCGCGTCCCCAGGCGCTCAAGCCGCCGGGTGGGTCAGGCGGTCAGGCGCGTCAGGCGGTCAAGCGGTCAGGCGGTCAGGCGCTGGTAGGCCACGGCGATGGCGGCGCCGAGGTGGGCGTTGTGGCGCACGAGCGCGATGTTGGTGTCGAGGGACTGGCCGCCGGACAGCTCGACGATCCGGCCGAGCAGGAACGGCGTGATGTCCTTGCCGGTGATGCCGCGCTCGTCGCACTCGGCGAGCGCCCGGTCGATGAGCCGGCCGATCTCGGCCGCCGGGATCTCGTCGGCCTCGGGGACGGGGTTCGCGACCGAGATCGCCCCCTCGAGCCCGAGGTCCCACTTCGCCCGCATCATCGCGGCGACCTCCTCCGGCGAGTCCACCCGCAGTGGTGCCCGGTGGCCGCTGGAGCGTGAGTAGAACGAGGGGAACTCGTCGCTGCCGTGGACGACCACGGGCACCCCGAGCGTCTCGAGCGTCTCGAGGGTCAGGCCGATGTCGAGGATCGACTTGACCCCGGCGGACACGACGGTGACGTTCGTGCGGCCGAGCTCGGTGAGGTCGGCCGAGACGTCGAAGCTGTGCTCGGCGCCGCGGTGCACCCCGCCCAGCCCGCCGGTGACGAAGACCCGGATGCCGGCCAGGGCCGCGAGCCGCATCGTGCTGGCGACCGTGGTGGCCCCGTGGGTGCCCCGCGCCATGACGTGGGGCAGGTCGCGCAGGCTCACCTTGGCCACGTCGGGGTGGCTGGCCAGCGTCTCCAGGTCGTCCGGGGACAGGCCGATCCGCGGCACGCCGTCCAGGACGGCGACGGTGGCCGGGGTGGCGCCGCCCGCGCGGATGATCCCCTCCACCTCGAGGGCCATCTCGACGTTGCGGGGGTAGGGCATCCCGTGGCTGATGATCGTCGACTCCAGGGCGACGACCGGCCGGCCCGCGGCCAGCGAGTCGGCGACCTCGTCGCGCAGCGCGAGGGACGGGTGGGGAGTGGTCATCGCTTCTTCTCCTGGCTGGGTCGGGGTGCGTGTCGGCGCAGCTCGGCGTCGACGAGGCTGGCGGTCAGGTCGGGGCGGACGGTCTCGGTGCTGGCGACGGTCAGGCCGGCGGCGGCCTGGCCGAAGCGGGCGGCGTCGACCGGGCTGTCGCCGCGCAGCCAGGCGTGCACGAACGCGGCGGTCATGGAGTCGCCCGCGCCGGTGACGTCGGCGACCTCCACCGAGGGCGCGGCCAGGCTCGTCACCGTGACCCGGCCGTCCTCGCCGCGGCTGCTCAGGATGCTCCCCCGGACGCCGCGGCGGACCCACACGTGGGCGACGCCGCGGTCGTGCAGCAGCCGGGCCGCACGCGTGATGGCGACCTTGGTGTCGGGCACGGGACCGCCGACGATGGCCGCGAGCTCGTCGTGGTTGGGGGTCAGCACGAGCACCGGCCGCTGCGGCGACAGCGTGGCCGCGAGGTGGCGGGCCTTGGGCACGCTCACCGGGTCGATGACGACCTGGACCCCCACGGCGTGGGCGAAGTCCAGCAGCCAGGCCGTCGGCGAGGCGGGGACGTTCCCGTCGACCACGAGCAGGTCGGCGTGGGTCAGCAGGTCACGGGAGGCGCCGAGCTGGCGCACGGTGAGTGCGTCGGTGACCGCCATGTTCGAGATGGCCACGAGCAGCTCCCCGCTCGCGTCGAGGACGGCCAGGTAGGTGCCCGTGGAGCCGTCGGTCGCGATCATGTGGTCGACGACGACGCCCGCACCGCGGGTCAGGGCGACGACCTGGTCGCCGAAGGGGTCGCGGCCGACGGGGGCGACGAGGTGCGTCGGCGTGCCGAGCCGGGCCAGGTTCTCGGCGATGTTGCGGCCGACCCCGCCGGGGGTGGTGATCGCCTCCCCGGGGTTGGAGGTGCGCAGCTCGACGGGGGCACTCGAGCGGGCCTTGATGTCCATGTTCGCGCCGCCCACCACGACCACCGAGTGCGCGGCCGGGCGCACGACGTAGCCGCGCCCGAGGATGACGCCCTTGCGGGTGAGGTTGGACACGTGCACGGACACGGCGGCCCTGGTGGAGCCGAGCCGCTCGGCGAGGGCAGCGGCGTCGAGCAGGGGCTGGGCGCGCAGCAGCTCGACGATCTCGCGCTCGCGCTGCGTCAGGCTCATACTTGGAAGTCTAAAGCACCTTCGGAAATCCAAAGGCGCCAGGGTACCGGCCGGTGCGTCGCCCAGAATGGGCTCGTGGCCCTTGCCGTGTGCCTGCTCTTCGACGCCCGGACCGACCGGGCGCTGCGCCGGCTGTGGGCCAGGCTGGAGGACCAGGGTGTCCCGACCCTGCTCACGCACACCACCGGCGGCACGTGCCGCACGTGTCGTACGCCGTCTACCGGACCTTCGACGTGCAGCGGGTGCTCGCAGCGGTCACCGGGCTGCCGGCCGTCGAGCCGCTACCGCTGTACTTCGACGGGGTCGCCATCTTCCGGCGTCGCCGGGCCGCCCTCGTCGCGGCACCCACACCCGAGCTGCTCGACCGGCAGTCCGCGGTGGTGGCGGCCGGCACGGCGACGGGCGCCGACCTGCACCGGCACTACCTCCCGGGGCAGTGGGTGCCCCACGCCAGCCTGGCCACGAGCGTGCGGCGCCAGGACCTCGGGACCGCGGCGACGGCAGCGTTCGAGATCCTGCCGCTGCGAGCGGTCGCCGACCGGGTCGCGCTGGTCGACAGCAGCACCGGCCAGCGCTGGGACCTCCCGGCTCCGTGACGCCCGCGCCCGGGTCAGGCCTGCTGGTCGAGCAGGCGCAGCGCCCGGCGCAGCTCGGCCTCGGCGTCCGTGCCCTCGGCGCGGGCGCGCGCGACCAGGGCGAGCAGCTGGGACGCGACGTCGTCGCCGGCCGCAGGCACCGCGTCGCCCCGCCGCTCGAGCCGGGCGACCACTTTGTCCGCCGCGAGCAGCGCGGGCAGCGACGCCGGTATGCCGTGGAGCAGCCCTGCGTGCCCCGCCTCACCACCGGCGTGCGCCGCCTTGTCGGCCCGCTCCCGGGCCTTGATCTGCTCCCAGCTGCGCTCGACCTCCTCGGGCGTCCTGGCGGCACCGTCGGCGAACACGTGGGGGTGGCGGCGGACCAGCTTGGCCACGAGGCCGCCGGCGACGTCGTCGATGTCGAACGGCTGCTCCGCGTGCTCCTCGGCGACCCGGGACTGGAAGGCCACCTGGAGCAGGACGTCCCCGAGCTCCTCGCGCATGTGCTCGCGGTCGCCGGACTCGATCGCCTCGGCCGCCTCGTGCGACTCCTCGACGAGGTACTTCACGAGCGACTCGTGGGTCTGCTCCGCGTCCCAGGGGCAGCCGCCCGGCGAGCGCAGGCGGTCCATCACCGCGACGACGTCCAGCAGCCGGGCGCCCTGGACGTCCCAGGACCCGACGACGACCTCCACCTCGGGGGGGTGCGGCAGCCGGGACACCTCGGCCGCCACCGCGTCGGTGAGACCCGGGTCGGCGTCCGCCGACGACACCCAGACGACCGAGGCGTCCGCGGCGCGGGCCACGAGGTCGCGGGCGAGGGCGGGCGGCGCCAGGCCGCCGGCATACGCCACGGGCACCCCGGCCTCGGCGAGCGCGGCGGGCAGCGGCTCGTCCGCGTCGCGCGCGAGGACGTGGTCGGCGGACTCGAGCGCCTGCCAGGCCGACCGGCTCAACAGCCCCGGAGCGACCCGGGGGCTGGCGACGAGCAGGCTGAGCCGGCCGGTCACGTCGGGTGTCAGCCCTGGGGCGTCGCCGGCGCCGTGGGCGCCGGCTGCTTGATCCAGTTCGGTGCGCTGGCGTCGAAGGCGATCCGCTTGGGGTCGAACGTGCCGTAGCGGGGGTTGATCGTGACCTTCGCCTTGTGCAGCGCGTCGATCGCCTCGTTCTGCTGCTGCTGGTCGAGGGCGGCCGGGTTGTTGGGGTTGAGCAGGTCGCTGGTGCGGATCAGCTCGAGCGCGGCGTCGTTGAGCCTGCCGGAGCTGTCGTCCATGCTCGCGCGGACCTGGCTGTCGGAGACGCCCTTGCCCACGCGGTTGGCGACGGGGACGACGAAGGGGGCGAAGACGAGCAGCTGCAGGGCAGTCGCCGTGTCGATCTGGGCGTTCGGCACGACCTCCTTGATCTGGGTCACCGCCTCCTGGACCTCGGTCTCGGAGATGCGGTCGCCGTTCACCACTGCAGCGGTGTCGGCGGTGGCGCAGCCGGAGACGGCCAGCACCCCCGCAGCCACCACGGCCGCGGCCGACGCGCGCAGGACGCGAGTTGCGTTCACGAAGTTCCCTCTCTCGGTGCTCAGCGGGCGGTCGCCGCTCCCTGTCCGGCGCCGACGCGGGCCGCGTCGGAGACGCTGCCCAGCAGCACGGAGCGGATGAGGTCGCTGGCCCACTGCAAGACTGCCGTGTCGCGCAGTGGTCTGCCACCCACCCGAGCCGTGGTCGGCTTCGGCACGAGAATGGTATGCACCGCGTCCTTGACCAACGACTTCGGGTACAGCCGCTGCAGCCGCAGCTGGGCTGACTCGGGCAGGTCGACCGGGCCGAACCGCACGAAGTTCCCCTGGACGGAGATGTCCGCGACCCCGGCCTGGCGTGCCACCGTGCGCAGCCGGGCGACCTCGATGAGGTTCTGCACGGGCTCGGGCAGCGGGCCGTACCGGTCCTGCAGCTCGGCCACGATCTCGGCGAGCTGGTCCTCGTCGAGCACGCTGGCCAGCTTCTTGTACGCCTCGAGGCGCAAGCGCTCCCCCGGCACGTAGTCGTGCGGCAGGTGCGCGTCGACCGGCAGCTCGATCTTGATCTCCGCCGGGGCAGTCTCGCCCTCGCCGCGGAAGTCGGCCACGGCCTCGCCGACGAGCCGGACGTAGAGGTCGAACCCGACTCCCGCGATGTGGCCGGACTGCTCACCGCCGAGCAGGTTGCCGGCGCCGCGGATCTCGAGGTCCTTCATCGCGATCTGGATGCCGGAGCCGAGGTCGGTGTGGCTGGCCATGGTCTGGAGCCGGTCGTGGGCCGTCTCGGTCATCGGCTTCTCGGGCGGGTAGAGGAAGTAGCAGTACGCGCGCTCGCGGCCCCGGCCGACGCGCCCGCGCAGCTGGTGCAGCTGGCTCAGGCCCAGCACGTCCGCCCGCTCGACGATGAGGGTGTTGGCGTTGGAGATGTCGAGGCCCGTCTCGACGATGGTGGTGCAGACGAGGACGTCGAACTTCTTGTCCCAGAAGTCGACGACGACCTGCTCGAGCTTGTGCTCGCCCATCTTGCCGTGGGCCGTCGCGACCCGGGCCTCGGGCACCAGCTCGCGGATGCGGCTCGCGGCCCTCTCGATGCTCGACACCTTGTTGTGGACGAGGAACACCTGGCCCTCGCGGAGCAGCTCGCGCCGGATCGCGGCGACGATCTGCTTCTCGTCGTAGGCGCCGACGTAGGTCAGCACGGGGTGGCGCTCCTCGGGCGGCGTGGCCAGCGTGGACATCTCACGGATGCCGGTCACGGCCATCTCGAGCGTGCGCGGGATCGGGGTCGCCGACATCGCCAGGACGTCGACCGAGGTCCGCAGGCTCTTGAGCTGCTCCTTGTGCTCGACGCCGAACCGCTGCTCCTCGTCGATGACGACCAGGCCCAGGTCCTTGTACCGGATGTCCTTGGACAGCAGGCGGTGCGTGCCGATGACGAGGTCGACGCTGCCGTCGGCGAGGCCGGCGATGGTCTCGCGGGCCTCCTTGTCGGACTGGAACCGCGAGAGGGCGCGCACGGTCACCGGGAACTGCTGGTACCGCTCGCCGAACGTCTGGAGGTGCTGCTGGACGAGCAGGGTCGTCGGCACCAGGACGGCGACCTGCTTGCCGTCCTGGATCGCCTTGAACGCGGCGCGCACGGCGATCTCGGTCTTGCCGTAGCCGACGTCGCCGCAGATGAGGCGGTCCATCGGGACCGTGCGCTCCATGTCGGCCTTGACCTCGTCGATCGACGACAGCTGGTCGGGGGTCTCGACGTAGGCGAAGGCGTCCTCGAGCTCGCGCTGCCAGGGCGTGTCTGGCCCGAAGGCGTGGCCGCTGGTGGCCATCCGGGCGGAGTAGAGCTGGATCAGCTCGGCCGCGATCTGCTTGACGTAGCGGCGGGCCTTGCTCTTGGTCTGCTTCCAGTCCGACCCACCCATCCGGTTGAGGGTCGGCTGCTCGCCGCCGACGTACCGCGTGACCTGGTCGAGCTGGTCGGTGGGGACGAAGAGGCGGTCCCCCGGCTGGCCGCGCTTGGACGCGGCGTACTCGATGACGAGGTACTCACGCGTGGCGCCGCCCACGGTCCGCTGGACCATCTCGACGAACCTGCCGACGCCGTGCTGCTCGTGGACGACGAAGTCGCCCGGCTTGAGCTGGAGCGGGTCGACCTGGTTGCGCCGCCGCGACGGCATCCTGCGCATGTCCTTGGTCGAGCCGCCCGAGCCGGTGGAGCCGGTCAGGTCGTTCTCGGTGATGAGCGCGAACCTGCTTGCCGGACAGAGGAAACCGCTGCCCACCGAGCCGTTGGTGAGGTGGACCACGCCCTCGGTGAGGTCGGTGAGGTCGGCGTCGAGCCGGGCGGGGACCGACTCGGTCGCCAGGACCTCGGCGACGCGCCGGGCCATGCCCGGTCCCTCGGTGACGACGACGACGCGCCAACCGTCCGTGACCCAGCGCCGCAGGTCGGCCACGGCGTCGGGGGTGCTCCCGCGGTAGCGCGGCGCCTCCTCCAGGCCGGTGTTGACGACGACCGCGTCGTCGGCGGCGGTCTCCTCGTCGGCGACGAACGGGGAGAGGTCCCACCACGGCATACCGAGCTCGGCGGCGTGGGCCCGCAGGTCGGCGACGCCCCAGAACGAGGCGGTGCCCAGCACGCCCTGCAGGTCGATCGGGACGGCGTTGCCGGCCGCGGCGTTGGCCCAGCCCGCGTCGAGGAACTCCTGGCTCGTGGCGACGAGGTCGTGGGCCCGGGTACGCACGCGCTCGGGGTCGCAGACGACGACGGCGCTGCGCTCGCGCAGGGTGTCCAGGATGCTCTCCATGCCGTCGACGAGGGCCGGGGTGAGCGACTCCATGCCCTCGACGGCGATCCCCTCGGCGAGCTTGCCGAGCAGGTCGAGGGCCCCGGGCAGCTGGTCCATGAGGGCCCGGGCCCGCTCGCGGACGGAGTCGGTGAGCAGGACCTCGCGGCACGGCGGGGCCCAGAGGCCGTGCTCGGCCACCTCGAGGCTGCGCTGGTCGGCGACCTTGAACCAGCGGATCTCCTCGACGGTGTCGCCCCAGAACTCCACGCGGACCGGGTGGTCCTCGGTGGGCGGGAAGACGTCGAGGATGCCGCCGCGGACGGCGAACTCACCGCGCCGCTCGACGAGGTCCGTGCGGGTGTAGGCCGCGGCCGCGAGGTCCTCGACGACCTGCTCGAGAGGTGCCTCGTCGCCGGCCCGCAGCGCGACCGGGGCCAGCTCGCCGAGGCCCTGCGCGAGCGGCTGCAGGACGGCGCGGACCGGGGCGACGACGACGTCGAGGGGGCCGTAGGTGGCGTCGGTGGGATCGGGGTGGCGCAGCCGGCGGAGCACGGCGAGCCGCTTGCCCACCGTGTCGCTGCGGGGGCTGAGCCGCTCGTGCGGGAGCGTCTCCCAGGCCGGGAAGTCGGCCACGCGGGCAGGTGCGAGGAAGCAGCCGAGGGCGTCGACGAGGTCCTCGGCCTCCCGGGTGGTCGCGGTCACGACGAGCAGGGGGCGCTCGGAGGCGCGCGCCATGGCCGCGATCAGCTCGGGACGGGCACCGGCCGCCACGCTGAGGTCGGCCGACGGCTCGCTCGAGCGAGCGACGGTCAGGGCACCGGCCACGGCGGGGTCGGTGGCGAGGACGTCGAGCAGGGGGGCCAGCGACACGGGCACTTCTCTCGGTGGGGGCAGCACGAACGCCCCACCTCGAGGAGCAGGTGGGGGTGCTCCCACTGTAGTCGCGACTCCCGACAGGCACCCGGGGGCGCAGACTGCAGCCGAACCGCGCGCTCCACGGTCGTGCACCGGGCCCAGCAGCGACTACAGCATCGGCATGGGGTGCCGGCTCCCACACGCTCCTAGGGTCGAAGAGCATCGCCGTCCGACCACTGGGGGAGAGACCATGACGACACGCACGCGGCGCACGCTGACGAGCGCACTGGCCGTCGCGGCCCTCGGGATGACCGGCTGTAGCGGGTCGCCCGGCACGCCCCCTTCGGCAGCGCGTGTCGGCGGTATCACCTCCTCCACGACAACGTCCGGGGGCGGCACCGGGGCGAGCGCCTCCCCGACCACGAAAGCAACCGCGAAGGACCCCCGCGCCCACTTGCCGTCGGCCAAGCCCGTCGGCTCAGTCTCGGTGTCGTATGCAGCGGCCACCGAGAAAGACAAGGGGCGACTGGCCCCGGTGCAGGCCGCCTCGGCCGACCTGATCGACCGCTCGACAGTCCGGACCATAACCGTCGGCGGAAGGTCGGTCGGGGTGGTGGGCGTATACACGGTCAAGAAGTCGGCCGGAAGCAACCCGATCTTCCAGGATCAGTACGTCGTCCAACTGATCAACGCGGTGACCGGAAGGGCCACGACGCCGCAGTTCGTCAAGGCCGACGGACAGGTCCTGGCGCTCTCCACCACTTCCACGGCCGTGGCCGGCTGGTTCACCGGTGACACCGTCACCCTCGTCTACCGCCAGGGCAAGACCCCGGATCTGGCCGCGCTGGCACTCGCCGTGCGCTCATCACCTGTCAAGGGCTGAGCCTCACAAGTTTTCCAACGCGCCCGTGAGGTCAGGAGCCCAATGAGTACCAGCGCCACTCGCACGGTGCGACCCGCACCCCAAGGGCGGGAGCGCATCGTCAAGGGGTCCCGGGGCCCCGTGTTCGTGCAGGCGATCTGGGCTGCTCTGGTCATGAATGTGCTCACCTTCGGAACCACCACGACGGTGGTCCCCCTTCCCACTTCGATCGGCAAGATGATCGCCCAGGGCTCCCTGCCCGTGGCGTTACTGCTCGCTCTCGTCGCCAACCGGCGAGGGCTTGTCCGGGTGAACCTGTTCATGAGCCTGCTCACGGTCCTCGCAGTGCTAGGACTGCTTGTCAGTCTCCACAACGAGTTCTTCCTCGGATCGACGTATCGAGCGGTCCGCTTTCTCCTGTTTCTCACTGTTCTTTGGCTTTTGACACCGTGGTACGGACGCCGCGACATGCTCCTCCTTCGCTGTCACCGACGCGTGCTGTGGGTGGCCCTTGGCACGGTGTTGTTGGGTGCGGCAATCAGCCCCGGCTCGGCCTTCTCATTCGAGGGACGGCTCGGTGGAGTGATCTGGCCGATCTGGCCAACCGGCGTGGCGCACTTTGCTGCCACCCTTTTCGGGACAACCGTGGTGCTGTGGACCTGCCGGGTGATCACGGGAAGAAATGCGACATTGGCACTGGTCATATCGGGCGCGGTCCTGATCGCCACTCACACGAGGACCGCCGTCACCGGGACTGTCGTCGGCCTCATCGTCGCGACTGCCAGTCTCATGCTCGGCCACGTACGCGCTCGAAGAGTGGCCCTTGGAAGCGGAGTCGCAACGGTCGTCGCAGCCATGTTCTTCGCCTCGGCGCTGACGACGTGGGCGCTCCGGGGGCAAAGCACCAGCCAGGTCGGTGAGCTCACGGGGCGGACCAAGGTCTGGACGGACGTCTTCGACACCCCGCGTCCTATGGTCGAGCAGGTATTCGGTTCCGGGCTCTCCAACCAGAGCTTCAACGGGCTGCCGATCGACAGCAGCTGGGTCAGCGTGTTCGTCGACCAAGGGCTGATCGGGGTCTTCCTGCTGGCGACGGCCGTGTTGCTGCTCTTCCTCATGGCAGCCACCCGCGAGCGTGGGCCGCAGCGAGCTGCCGCGCTGTTTCTGCTGACGTACTGCGTGGTGGCGTCCATCACCGAAACCGGCCTCGGGGCCGCCGCCCCGTACCAGCTGGACCTGGTCGTTGCCGCCGCCCTCCTGATGCGACCCGCCCCCGGCGGTGGCGGATGAGTGTGCTCAACGCCCGCCGACGATCGGGCTCACGAGCAACTCCGTCGCTGATGACCGACTCCTCTTTGCGACACCGGAGAACCTGTACACATGGCCAACGGAACCGACATGGCTGACCTCCCCTCGGTCGGTGGACCCACCCGCGACTGCGGTTCGCCACCACTCGTGATCGCGACGCTGCATAGACCCCAGGGGTCGACAGGTGTTCAGACGCATGTGCAGGAGCTTCTGCAGCATCTCGAGCGCAGCGGTCGCACCGCCACGCTGCTGACGCCGTTCTCGTGGGGCGGACCGCTGAGCATTCCCGTATTCGGTCCGCGCCTGATCCTGTCGCGAGTGAGCGCGTCCGCCGGCATCATGTGGCACCGGCACTGGCATGAGGTCTTTCTCCGGAACGCGTTGCGCAACCACTTGGGCAGGCTGGGCGACTGCATCATCTACGCCCAAGGGCCACTGGCGGCCCGCGCCGCCATGAAGGCCAGGCAAGGTCCACATCAGCGCGTGGTGATGGCCGTCCACTTCCGCGTCTCGCAGGCGGACGAATACGTCGAGAGCCGGCAGATCAAGCGCGGGGGCTGGGTCTTCCGTCAGATACGCCAGGTGGAACGCGAGGTGATTCCCAAGCTCGATGGTGCAGTGTCTGTCACCAAGTGGGCCCGAGACGCGCTGGTGGACTGGCTGCCCGATGCGGCCGCCGTCCCTCACGCCATCATCAGCAACTTCGTCTACCGACAGCGCGCGCACGTCGAGACGGAGCTGCTCGGCGATCTGGTGACGATGGGCCGGCTGGAACCCGTAAAGAACCATCGTTTCCTCTTGTTGGCGCTCGCTGAGGCGAAGCGGAGAGGACGGGCCTACACCCTGGATATTTTTGGGGAAGGTGTGTGCCAAGCCGAGCTCGCGGACATGGCGGTCGCGTTGGGACTTGAGGACGAAGTTCGTTTTCGAGGCTTCAGGGACGACGTCAGAACGTTCCTCCCGCGCTTCCGCGCGTACGTCCATGCTGCGTACTCCGAGTCTTCCTCGCTGGCGATCATGGAGTCGATGGCGGCGGGTCTGCCCATCGTAGCCGGCTATCTGGAGCCCCTGACGGAGGTGTGTGATGACGGCGTCGAAGCGAGGTTCTTCTCGCTGGAGGACCCGGTCGAGGCCGCGACTGTGTTGATCGACCTGCTGGAGTGTGAGCCGGCGAGGGGCGAGATGGCGAGGGCCGCTCGCGCCCGCTTCGATCGTGACTTTGACGCGGACACCGTAGCTCCGCAGCTCATGTCCTTCTTGGAGGGCACCGAGCAGAGAACGCCTCTGGAGGGCACCGAGGAGACAACGCCGAGGGCGGGGCGTGGAACATTCATGAGTCTAAGCACAAGTGGAGGAGAAGAACCGTGCACGCGTACGTCATAAACCTCGCCCGGTCGCCGGAGAGGCGAGCGCACATCACGGCCGGCCTGGAGAAGACCGGGCTGGACTTCGAAATCATCACGGGTGTGGATGGTCGAGACCTCGACTTGGACGACCGAACCACCATCGCACCGGAATTGCTGGCAAAGAACGACTTTGCCGCTGGGACGGCGGGGTGCGCCTTGAGCCATCTTCGGGCTTACCGCAAGATCATCGCGGACGGGCACGACTTTGCGTTGATACTCGAGGACGACGTAACCGTACCGGCCGATCTCGGTTCGATCGTGGACCAGATCACGCCACACATGACGGGGGCGGAAGTCGTGCTGCTGAACTACGGCAGCAAGGAGGGTCCCCGCTTGGGACGGGAGGGGAGCATCCCACTCTCGCCATCAAGCGTCCTTGCACTCCCCATCGACGTCAACGACCTGGTGAACACTGCGGCCTACATCGTCACCCGAGCCGCCTGCGAGCGTTTGAGCCAGCACCTCCTACCGCTGCGCGCCAACGCTGACGACTGGGGATTCCTCTATCAGGAGGGGTATCTGGAACGAATTCGTTGCGTCCATCCCCTCGCTGTCACGAAGAGCGCTGCCTTCGAGTCGACCATCGGGCTCTACTCGCTCGGGAATGGAGCGGTGTCCCGGCTCGCAGGGACTCTGCTACGTCGTAGAATTCCGTTGTTGCGCAGCGTAGTTTTGCGCAGACGACAACGCATCCTTCGTCGGTGGGAACGGTCTGAGGTAGTCGACAATCCGTTCACATTGAGGCCGTCAAGGCTGGATTAGCCTGATCGGTGGGCGTTGATGGGAATCCTCGAGAAGCAAGGCGATCCGGGCGAGCGTCGGCTGATGCCCCATTCGGGCCAGTCGGAACCCTCCCTTTCCACCCCAGCACCGCGGAGGGCGCCGTGGTTCATGGATCGCCCAACCGACCGCCCCGCGGGGTCTGCATGCAGCTCATGACTAGGCGCCCCGTGCTGCTCTTTGCCACGGCGGCCGTATTGGCAGCGGGCATTTCAGTCGCGTGGAGCGCTTGGCCGTCTGCGCCACCATCCCCCTTCCAGCGTCTTCGGCTGCCCACGGGCAGTGCCGTGTCTGACGACACGTCAGCCGTCACCCTCGGGGTCACGTTCATCCCGTCGATCGATGGGTACGTGACAGGGGTGGAGTTCCGCCGCGACACCATGGGGAACCTCGCCAGGGAAGTGCAACTGTGGAACTCGACGGGCAAGCAGCTCGCCACGTCGTCCCAAACACCTCATGGAACTGGGCTCGTGCAGCAACTGTTCGGAGAGCCTGTGCCCGTGAAGGCAGGCGCTCAGTACGTCGCGTCCTACTTTGCTCCCGCCGGGCGCTACAACTCGGTGGAGCAGGCGCGAAGGAAACCGCAGACCTCGGGTCCATTGACCGCGCCAGCGAACGCCGGTGTGTACAGCTATCAGACGGAGACGACGTACCCAACGCAGACATGGGAGTCGTCGGACTACCAGGTGACGCCGCTATTCGTTGCGAAGCTCCCCGGCGCACCCCGACCGTCATCGTCGAGGTCCTCCCGCTCGAGCTCGCCCCGCCCCTCCGAGATGCCACCAACGTCGGCCGTGGCGCCCACCACGTACCCGACGTTGCCGCCGATCGCCGCGATGCCTGCAACCCCGGAGGCATACAGGTGTGTGCGGACGGACGCGCAGGGCAAATGCTTCTATCCGGCAGTTCCGTACATCACCGGCACCTCCGACAATCCGTATTTGAACCAGAACATCTGGGCAGCGGCGAGCGACCCCACATACCAGCAGTCCCTCTTCGGCCGCAGCCCACGCGACTGGTACGTGTCCGTCAACGCCAATACGCACTCTGGCGGCGTGCAGGCGTTCCCCAATGTCGGCTGGAACATGGCCGGCGTCGTTGATGCCATGCCCAAGACTGTCACCTCCTGGTCCGTGGACTTTCCCCACGATGGAAAGACCATCGCCTGGGCGGCCTATGACCTCTGGCTGAACGATTGGGCCGACGAGGTCATGATTCAGGTAGACATCTCCGCGAACGACCGCTACAACTGCCAGAACGTCGCGTCCGCGACGTTCGGTGGCAGACCTTGGCACATGTGCCGGTTTGGAGCAGAGCGGGTGTGGAAGCCGGGCATGGACGACGGCAGCATTCGCAACGAGCCGATCGGGTCCATCGAGATCAAGCAGTTCCTGGTCTGGATGGAGGATCACGGCCACCTGCCGAGGAACAGCACATGGACCGCTGGCAGTTTTGGGTTCGAGCCTTGTGACACAGGCGGGGCGACGGCGAAGATGAAAGTCACGGACTTCTCCTGGATGATGCTTGCTCCTTGACGCGCCAGCTTCTTTGCGCCCACCCGACTCTTGTCCCGTGAGGCAGAATTCGCAGGAACTCGCCATCGTCGCGAACGCAAAATGTGAAGCTGCGTCACCTCCTGTGGTGCACCCGTTGATCAACTGGCGCTCACGCGTCTCCCTGTACACGCACTCGCTGGCGGCTTCAGCAGGCTTGGCTCAGTCGGTCAGGCCTGGGTCACCACATCGGGCGTGTCGAGTGCCAAGGGCTCGACGACTCCCAGACTCTCGTCGGTCTCGTCGGCACCCACCAGCATCACATAAGGCAGGCTCAGGCCGGCTGCACGCAACAGCTCCCCGGTGGTCTCGAGCAGCTCCGGGGTCGCGCGTCCTGCTGTGACGAGCGGGATGACTTGGTCGACCCACGTCCCAAGGCTCTCGGCGTCCACACCGGGATTCACCTCGGCGAGCACGAGGACCACGTCGGCTGCGTCCCAACGTGCTCCCCATTCGTCGCCCATCGACACAGTGGCGCCCCCTGCATAGCCGGCCGCGAGCGGGCCACGAGCCAGCTCCGGGACGGACCCGGCCGGCCGGTACGCCTCCACCGTCCCGGCCTCGTGCTCACCGCGGCGACGGACGCGACGTGGGGCGCGCGCCAGGGCGCCGCTGCGGCTCAGGTCGACGAGGACGACGGCGAAGCCGCGCTGGCGCAGGGCCTCGCCCAGTCCGTGGACGACTGCCGCAGCGGCGGCTGCGTTGCCGACCGCAGCCACGGCGACGCGATGGGGTGCCCTTGACGTCCCCGTCCGGATCACCGTCGACGCGGCGCCCTCCACGAGGAGGTCGAGGTCACTTCCGCGCCACCCTCGCTGCCCGCGACGACGCGGGAAGAGGCGCGCGAGCCCGCGGGCAGGCGTTCCGGCAGAGGCCACCGAGTACGCGACCGGGACGTCGAGGGCGAGGGCGATGTCGTGCCGCCGCCGGAGTCGGTCGGTGGTCAGGGCGCGGAAGAAGACGATGGCGACTCCCAGTGCCAGGCCCCCGAGCAGCCCCGACCCGACGTCCAGGACGAGGGTCTTCTTGTGCGAGCGGGTCACGGGGTGGGCGGCATCGAGCACGTGGGTGCTGGCAAGGGCGGCGTCGAGTCCCATCGTGGCATCGTCGGAGGCCTGCTCCAGCTGTGCGACCTGTACAGCGAGCTGCGCTCGCTGGGTGACCACGTCCGTCGACTGGCTCTGCGCCCCTTGGTCCAGGCCGCGGATCTGCGCCTGGAGTGCGTTGATCCTCGACTGGTAGCCATCGACGATGCCCGCCGTGATCGAGCCCAGCTGCTCGCGACGGAACCGCAGGAACGTCTCGCTGAGCACCTGGCTGCGGTGGACGGCGTCGGCGTCGCTGGCGCCCGTGACCGTAACCGTGAGGATCTCGGCGGTGGTCGCCTGGGCGCTGACCGAGCCCTGGAACGCCTCGGGCGACACGGCCAGCCCGAGCTGCTCGACGGTGCGCTGGGCGACCTCACGGGTGTTTAGCAGGCTCAGGTCGGTTGCCATGGCAGCGGCCGGGTCGAGGTCGGCTGGGTGCACCATCAGGATCGTGACCGTTGCCGCGCTCCCCGGGGGCAGGTACACGACGACGGCCAGCCCGAGCAGGGCGCCAACGGCGGCGAGCCCGACCCATGTGCGCCAGAGCCGACGGAGTGAGTTGCGCAGGTAGTGCAAGGTCCCGAGCAGGGGACGCGGCGTGCCGGCGAGCTCGTCCTGCTCGTTCTCGGGGATGCGCCACGACGTGTCGATCACGGTCTCCTCCTGCGGCCCTGGAGCGAGGCGGCCTCCCCGTGGACCGGGGTGCCGGTCATGAGCGAGGGCAGCGGGACGTGCTGCGCACGTTCGGCGGGTGCCAGCCGGCCGGTCGTCCTGTCGAGCACGTCGGGGTCGACGACCACGATCCGCGCGATGGGGTGCCCGCTGTCGTCCGCCACGAGTGCGACCGTGGCCAGCTCGTTGGAGGTGGCTGCACCTGAGCTCACCGCAAGGATGGTGACGGAGCGACCGGCCTCTCGGACGTGTAGCACCGGGTTCTCCCTGTCGACGACGACGACCCGGACGACCAGGTCGTCCCCGGCCTGCAGCACCGGCTCTCCGGTGTCGACGAGGAGGCCCGGGCGGGGCTGGGTGCCCGCGGTGACCCCTGCGCACGCGGCCCACAGGGCATTGGCGGAGGGATGCGACTGGGCGGCCACCAGGTGCGTGCGCAGTCCCGTCGAGGCGGCGAACGCGGCGATCTGGGGACCCGCCGCCAGGCCGCGCACGTCGTCCGAGAGCGTGAGGACGATGACGCCCGTCGGTGCCTGGTCGCCCTCAGCCTCCGGAAGCAGGCTGCCGGCGTGCCCCGGGGTGACCAGGCGCAGCAGCTGTCGCAACGTCCACGTCTCGACGTTCGGGGGAGCGTACTTCTGCAGGAGGGTGGACCACCCGGCCACGGACCGCGGTGCCTGGCTCTGCAGCGAAGCCGCCACCGGGATGCCCACGGCGTCGGCGATCTCGTCCCGGGAACGCACGGTCGGCTCGCGCCGCCCACGCCAAACGATGACGATGACAGCCAGCAGGACGAGCAAGGCCGCTCCACCGAGCTCGTAGGTGCCGTAGTGGACGATCTGCGGGGTCGTGCGCCCAGGCGTGGCCGGCTGGATCACGCTGGCCGCACCCCCCGGCTGGCCGTTCGTGGCGGCGTCGATCTCCTTGTTGACCTGGTCGAGCTGCAGGGCCAGCTTGCCCTGCTGAGCCGTGAGGTTGGACACCGCTGTGGCGTCCGCCTTGCCCGTGCTGGAGGTGAGGCCCTCTTGCGCGATCCGCTGCTGCGTGGCGGCCACCTGGGCGTTCACGCTGTCCAGCGACACCTTGAGCGCCTGCGCCCTTGCCGCGAGCGCGTCCCGCGCATCCTTGCCCGTGGCGTCGGCGGAGGCCTTGAGGTAGCTCACCTCCGCCTGCGCCACGGCCTGGGCCAGCGCCTCGGCATTCTGGCTGGTGGTCCCCGTGGCCGTGAATCGAAGCACGTCGTCGGTCGTGGCCGCCACCGTGACGCGGCGGCTGACCTCAGCCTGGCTGAGCTCCGGCTTGACGGCCTTGCGGGCGACGTCCAGGACGGCCTCGCTCTGGGCGATCTCGACCTGGGTGTCGATGCTGTGGGTCACCGAGGTGGTCGAGCCGGCCGGGGCGGCCGGCAACAGGACGAGGCTGGAGCTGGTGAAGTCCGCCGGGTGGACATAGGCGACCGCAGCGCCCGACGTGGCGCCGAGGGCGGCGGCCGCGACCAGGACCCCCACCCTTCGGCGCACCACCGCCCACGTCGACCGGAGGTCGATCACCTGCTCGCTCATCGCCGTCCCTCCTGCTGGGTCGTGCTCGGCGTCCGAGTGGCGCCCTCGGGCACGGCGACCAGCCGACGGGCTGCCGTGGGCCGCTCCGTCGCCGTGCTGTCACGTGTCCCGGAGACGTCGCGCATCCTTTCGAGGCCCCGCATCGCCGAGAGAGCCCCGGTGTCCGCGAGGTCGAGCGTGGTCGTCAGGACGAGCTCGCCGTCGACATAGCCGGAGCCGACGAGGGTGCTGGTGGGTACCCGTGTGCCGAACCGGGGTGAGTACCAGCCGCGCACCGGGTCTGTCCCGCCACGGTGGGCGGCCCAGGCCAGCGCGTCGGGCACCCGCAGCCATGCGGTGCCCGCGCCGGAGGGGCCGTGCCAGGACAGCTCGGCGACCGGGCCGTCGAGCGCCACCTCCACCTCGGGGCCGAGGTGCCAGGCGAGCCGCACGGTGTGCGGGCGCGACGAGGTCACGGTGTCGCGGACGGTGACGACGCGCGCCACCGTGTCGAGCTCCACCCGGCGGTCGTGCCGCAGGGCGCGGTCCAGGCGGTGGTAGCCGTCGTGGTGCGCCGACCACGTCTGCACCACACCGTCCAGGTCGCTCTCGTCCACCACGGCGTCGGTGCGCGTCGACCACAGGAACGGCCCGCCCTCGACCGACTGGCTCTGGCCGTCGACCTCGATCGTGTTGTGCGCCAGGGTGGAGCGGAAGTACGACCGCCACGCCGGCTCCCCGTGGTAGCAGTACGTGCCGGGGTCGGCGAGCAGGTCGACGCTGTCGCACCGGACCTCGACCGACAGCGCGTCCGCGTGGCCGTGGGCCGCCATGGCGCCGAAACCCTGCGGGCCCCCGTCGCACCGGCACCAGATCTCCGGGCCGCCGCCGTGTGTCCTCAGCAGGTGCAGACCGGCGTCCGCGAACCGTGTGGGGGCCCGCTCTGGCCGGCCGGCCACCGGGACCGGGGTGGCGAGCGACCCGAGCAGGACACCGCCCACGGTTCCCGGGGCCTGCGGCCACCACGGCTGCGCGCCCAGGACCGCTGCGCCCCACGACAACATCGAGGACCACGTGTCGCCCTCGGGGTCGTCGACGAGCAGGCCACGGCCCTCGTCGCCGTCGCCCTGACGCGGTGGCCGGCCGGTCCCGTCGACCATGGCCGCAGCCGCGTCGAGACAGGCTGCCAGCAGCCGCCGGGTCGGCGCCGCGAGCGGCTCGCCCGCCACGTCGGCCTCGACCAGGCCCAGCAGGCCGAGCTCGGCGACGAACCGGTGGTAGTCGGAGGCCTGCTCGCGGTTCACGCCGCTCGGAAAGGTGTTGGCCTCCAGGGAGGACTCGAGGGCGCGCGCGGCCGAGCGGCGCCACTGGCGGCTCTCCTCGAACCAGGGGAACGCGCACGCCGCGGCGAGCAGGCCGACCGACTCGGCGACCAGGTGGTTGTTCGAGGACGAGCCGCGGCTGCGGAAGGCGGCGAGGTACTCCTGGTGCCAGCGCAGCTGGTGCAGCGCCACCGGGTTCTCGTCGAACAGCGCGGCGGTGCCCGTCCACCCGTCCAGCAGTCGGCGAACCCAGACCCAGCTGGTCAGCCGGGTGCCGAGCTCGATCCCGCTCGTCCAGTGGATGCCCGAGAGGAACGGGTTGGCCGCCCACCAGGAGCGCAGCTGGCGGTCCACCACCACGGCGTACCGCTCGTCGCCGGTGAGCCACCAGGCGGCCGCGAGGACGGTGAGGTGGTGGTGGCGGGACAGCTCCCAGACCGATTTCACGTTGCCGGTCACCGACTCGTCGCGGTGGTCGACGCGGAAGGCGAGGACGTCCTGCGGCGCCCGCCGCCCGGTCACGGGGTCGGCGAACCAGTCGGGGTCCAGGACGTCGGGGCGCCGCACCCCCAGCACGAGCCATTCCCCCGCCAGGAGGCGGTCGGCGGCCTCGAGCAGCGCCTCACGGGCGGCCACGGGCACCAGCTCGCGCGTACCCACCGGGACGGCCGACGCGAACGGCCTGCGCTCCAGCACCCGGGGGACTCCGGCGAGCCCGCGCCTCCCGCCGCCGGCGGTGACGGCGGCGCCGGGTGCGACCCGGCGTCGGGACCAGGCGAGCTGCCGGGCGCGGTCACCCACGCGTGCGCCGACCTCGCCGGGCGACATCGCGCGCAGCCGGCGGGCGTACCAGCCCAAGGACCTGCTCACAGCTTGACCGGCCCCCCTGACGAGAGGCTCTCCTCGACCGCGATCGTGGCGAGCGTCGTGGAGACCAGCGAGTCCAGGCCGATCGGCATCGGACCGCCTGCCCGGACCGCCTCGACGAACGCGGTCACCTCCGCGCGCTGGCCCTTGTCCTGGCCGGCATACGACCGCTTGACGTCCTTGCCCGACCGGCTCCACACGGTGGCACGGGTGAAGTTGTCGAGCCGGGCGTTGCGCCCCGCCCCGGAGACGTCCAGCGTCTCCTTCGGGAACCGGGCGTTGCCGTCGGTGGCGTACGTCAGCGACGCCAGCGAACCGTCGGCGTAGCGCAGCGTCGCCTGCAGGTCGGCGCCGTCGGAGGTCTGGAAGGCCGTCACCTCGACCGGCACGGACCCGGTCCACGCGCTCACGGTGTCGATGAAGTGGCCACCCTCACCGAGGAACCGGGAACCCTCCTGCTCCTCGTCGAGGTACCAGCTGCCCGAGGAGAGCTGCCCGGCGTTGACGAGGTAGCGCAGACTCACGGGGCCCGCCGTCGCCCCGAAGCGCCGGCGCAGGTCGGTGAACAGCGGGGCGAACCGGCGGTTGAAGCCCACCATGACCCGGTCGTTCCCGGTCCGGCCGACGGTCTCCAACACCCGGTCGACCTGCTCTGTGGTCAGGGCCAGCGGCTTCTCGACGAAGACCGCCTTGCCGGCCTCGAGGGCCCGGCACACGAAGTCGGCGTGGGAGTGGTGCCTGGTGACCACGAACACGGCGTCGATGCCGGGGTCGGCCAGCACGCTCGACGCATCGGTCGTCATCGCCCCGAACCCGAACTTCCGCTGCGCGTTCACCGCCGACAGCGACCGGGTGGTCGCCACCGTCGCGAGGGTTGCGCCCGGCAGCTTGGCGAGGTGCGGCAGCAGCATCGAGCTCGCATAGGCACCCGCGCCGATGAAGCCAAGGCGCACTTCCCCCGTCGCGGTGCCGCCGCCCGTCCGCGGGCCGGTCGTGGCGCGCCGTGGCGCGGTCAGCGTGCGCGCGTATGCCGTGGACGGCACCGCCGTGACGCCCTGGGCCGCGTCGTCGGCGTCCGGGTACGCGAAGAGGAACCCGATGCCCTTGAGCGATCCGTCCCGCAGCTGGCCGTACACCTGCTCGGCGTCGGCCACGGGGCGGGTGCCCGAGACGAGCGCCGAGACGTCGACGGACCCGGACGCGAGCAGGTCCAGGAAGCACTGGAGGTTGCGGCGCTCGGTCCAGCGGACGTAACCCGCGGGGTAGTCGACGCCCTCGAGCTCGTACTTGTCGTCGTACCGGCCCGGCCCGTAGGACCGCGAGAAGCGGACGTCGAGCTCCTTCTCGTAGTAGGCGTTCCACGGGAGGTCGAGCTTCGTCTTGCCGATGTCCACCACGCGCGCCCGGTCGCGGGCGATGCGGGCAGCCAGCTCCACCGGGCCGTTGCTGTCACCGCCGGCGGCGAGGAAGACGTGGTCGGCACCGAGGCCGCCGGTGGCAGCCGCGATGGCACGCTCGAGCGCCGCGGCGCCCTCGCCGTCGGGGGTCCCGCTGGCGATCGCCCCGGCCTCCTCGGCCATGGCGCAGCGCACAGGTACGGTGTCCACCCCGACGACGCGGACCCCGGCCGCGACGAGCAGCCGGACCACGAGCTGGCCGATCAGGCCCAGCCCGATGACGCACGCCAGCTCACCGAGCTGGGGCTCGCTGCGGCGGACACCCTGCATGGCGATGGCGCCGACCGTGGCGAACGCCGCGTGCTCGGGGGCGACCCCCTGCGGCACGTGGACGCACAGGTTCCTGGGCACCCAGTTGAGCTCGGCGTGCAGCGCGAACTCGTTACCGGCGGCGGCGACCAGGTCGCCGACGGCGAACTCCTCCGCCCCGGCTCCCACCTCGACGACGACGCCGCACAGGGAGTAGCCCAGGGGCGTGTAGCTGTCGAGGGTGTTGATGGCCTTCTTGTACGTGGCGACCGGGCCCTGCTGGGCCATGGAGTCGAGGACCTTCCTGACCTGGTCCGGCCGGGCGCGCGCCTTGCCGAGCAGTGACAGGCGCGCCTCGGTCACCTTCATCATCTCGGTACCGGTCGAGATCAGCGAGAAGAGCGAGCGGACCAGCACCCCTCCCGGCTTGCACGCCGGTGCCGGCACGTCGAGCACCGTCAGCTCACCCGACCGGTAGTTCTGCGCCACCTGCTTCACGACCCCTGCCCCCTGCTCCTGCTGTTCATGCGGTGGCCACCCCTGCGGTCCGGACGTTGCGGTACCAGTACTCCAGGCACAACAGCTGCCAGATCTGCTTGGACTCGTCACGCCGCCCCGTCCGCTGGTCCTCGACCAGTCGCTGCAGGGGGTCCCGGCGCAGGAAGCCCGACGCGACGAGCTCGCCGCGCAGCAGCGTGTCGTCGACCAGCTCCCTGAGGTCGTTCCCGATCCAGGCCCGGAGGGGGACGCCGAAGCTCGCCTTGGGGCGGTCGATGACCTCGTCCGGGAGCCACGCCCGGGCGGCGTCCTTCAGGGCGGCCTTCTGCACCCGCCCGCGGATCTTCTCCGGCCCGGGCACCGAGAACGCCGCGCGGAACACCTCGATGTCGACGAACGGCACGCGCACCTCGGTCGACGCCGCCATGCTGGCGCGGTCGGTGTAGGTGAGGTTGAGCCCCACCATGAACATCCGCGCGTCGGCCAGGCACATCCGGTCGACCTGGTGCTCGAGGGCGTTGTCCTCGTACACCTCGCGGTGCCGGTCGATGACGTGGTCGACGCTGCCCGAGAGGGCAGGGTCGAGCAGGTCGGCCAGCTCGTCACGGTCGTACATCGTGTAGCTGCGCCGGAACGCCTCCTCCTCCGGCAGCTCGGCGAAGGTGAGGAAGCGCTGGGCCCAGCGCACCGTGCGGATGCCGCGTCCGCCGACCGCGACGGGCGTCGCCCGCACCAGGGGCGCGATCACCCCCGTGCGCAGGGTTGCGGGCAGCCGGCGGTACCGGGCGGTGGCGAGGGTGGCCAGGTGCTTGCGGTAGCCGCCGAACAGCTCGTCGGCCCCCATGCCGGACAGCAGCACCTTGACGCCGGCGTCGCGCGCCGCGTCGCACATGAGCAGGGTGTTGATGGCGGCCGGGTCGCCGATCGGCTCGTCGAGGATGTCGACCATGCGCGGTAGGAGGCTGACGACGTCGGGCCGGATCTCGATCTCGTGCAGGCGGATCCCCAGCGTCCGCGCCATGATCCGCGCGTACTTCGCGTCGTCCGGCATGGCCTCCAGCTTCTGGTCCTCCGCGCGGAAGGCGATGGTGTACGCCTCGATGGACGGGTCGTGGCGGTGGGCGAGGGCCGTCACGATCGAGGAGTCCAGGCCACCGCTGAGGAAGGACGCCACCGGCGCGTCGGACACCAGGTGAGCCTGGACGGACTGGGCCACCACCTCCCGCAGGTCGGCCTGCGGGCCGCGCGACGCGCGCGCAGCCTCGTCGGCGACGTCCCAGAAGACCCCGGCGGACCGCGACCCGTCGCGTTGGTAGGTCCGCCACGTCCCTGGCGGCAGCTTGGAGACTCCGCGGACCGAGTCGAACTCCTGCGGGACCCAGTAGTAGAGGGCGGAGGCGACCATCGCCTGGGGGTCGACCGTCAGCTCGCGGCCGACCGCAGCCAGGATGGCCTTCAGCTCCGAGGCGAACACCACACCGTCGCCGCGCTCCATGACGTACAGCGGCTTGATGCCGAGCGGGTCACGGACGAGGGTGATCGAGCCCGTCGACGCGTCGTGGACGGCAAAGGCGAACATGCCCCGCAGCCGCGCCAGCGACGCCGGCCCCCAGGCCCGCCAGGCCTCGAGCACGACCTCGGTGTCCGACGCCGTGGCGAAGCGGACCCCGTGGTGCCGCTCGAGCTCGGACCGCAGCTCGCGGTAGTTGTAGACCTCGCCGTTGTAGCTGAGCGTCAGCCCGTCCTTGGCGAACGGCTGGTCCGACGCGGTCGACAGGTCGATGATCGACAGCCGCCGGTGGCCCAGGACCACGGAGGTCTCCGGGTCGACCAGCTCGAGGACGCCGCACGCGTCGGGGCCGCGGTGGTCGATCCGCTCGACCATCGTGCTGACCACGACCTTGCCGTCCGGCTGCTGGTAGGCCCCCGCCACACCGCACACGACTAGGCCCCCGACCCCACCCGTGGGCGTCCGGCCGCCGTCGACCGGGCCGACCGTGCCAGGCCAGCGGAGGCGGACCTGGTCCGCCCGCTCAGGTCGTCGAACACGGCGAGGTAGCCGCCGCGCTGGTGCTCCCAGGCGAGCTGGGTCTCCACCCGCTCGCGGCCGTACCGGCCCATCTCCGCCCGGGTGGCCGGGTCGTCGACGAGCTCGACGATGGCGCGGGCGTACGCCTCGACGTCACCGGGCTGGACGTAGCGCGCTGCGTCCTGGGCGGACACGCGCGTCTCGTGCAGGTCGAAGGCCACGACCGGCAGGCCGAACGACATGTACTCCATCGTCTTGTTCATCGTGGAGACGTCGTTCAAGGGGTTGAGCGGGTCGGGTGACAGGCCGACCTCGGCGGTGGAGAAGACGGAGACGACGAAATCGTCCGGGACGCGCCCGGGCATCTCGACGTGGTCCTCCAGCCCCAGCCGGTTGCGCTCGGCGACGAGGTCGGTCCAGCAGTCGCCGCCGCCCATGAGGCTGAAGCCGATGTCGTTGCGCCCCAGTCGGTTGACGACGATGTCGGCCGCCTGCAGGGCCACGTCGACACCGTCCTGGGGTCCCATGACCCCCAGGTAGGCGACGAGGTGGTCGTGGCCGCGCCGCAGCTCCGGCTCGGCCTCGCGACGACGGAGCTTCTCCGGGTCCGGCCCGGTGCGCACCACGGTGACCCGCTGCGGCGGCTTGCCGCCCCGCGAGGTGGCGATCGCGGCATACGACTCGTTGGTGGAGGTGACCCGGTCGGCGGTCCGGAACGTCATCCGCTCCAGGAACAGCAGGCCGCGCAGGAAGGCGCGCCGCCCCGTCGGGAAGCGCGACTCGAACAGCTCGGGGCACAGGTCGTGGTGGTCGAAGACGAACCGCGTGCCGTCGAGGACGCGCAGGGCCCACGCCAGCGGCCAGAAGATGTCCGGGGGGTTGCAGGCCTGGACGACGCGGAACGCGCCGCTGCGACGGGCGCGCAGGGCGAGGCGGGCGGTCGCGAGGAAGGAGTATGCGTACTCGGTGATGAAGCCCAGCGCTCCCCCGCCGGGCGCGTAGGGACGGTAGGCGAGGATGCGCACCCCGTCGACGACCTGCGAGGCGCCCGTGCCGTGGCCCTGGGGGCAGACCACGGTCACGTCGTAGCCCGCCCCGACCAACGTCTGGCACTCGAGCCAGACCCGGCGGTCGAAGGGCACGGGGAGGTTCTGGACGATGACCAGGACGCGGGGCCGCGCCGAGCCGCTGCTGCGACGTCGGCTCACCAGGCCACGCCCTCGTAGGACTCCAGCGCCTCGACGTCGGCACCCAGCCGGCCGTGCAGGTCGATGACCAGCGCCGGGCGGCTGGCGGCCAGCGCTCGCAGCGCAGCCGGGTCCGAGGAGGAGACGAGCACGACCTCGGCGCCCTCGAGCGCCTCCTCCGGCGTCTGCGCCAGCAGGCGGTTGACGTGCGCCAGCTTGCTCTGCAGGTGGCGCAGGTTGGCACCGATCAGCTTGTCGGGGTTGACGATCGGGTCGTAGATCCGCACGTCGAGGCCCTTGCCGACGAACCGCTCGGCCACCTCGAGGTTGGGGCTCTCGCGCAGGTCGTCGGTGTCCATCTTGAAGCTGAGGCCGAGCATGCAGACGCTGCGCAGGCCGGTCTGCAGCACGCGGTCGACGACGGTCCGGACGGCGATCTCGTTGCTCACCATGGCCGAGCCGACCATCGGGATCTCCACGCCGCTGACCCGGGCGAGGCTCTGCAGCGAGCGCAGGTCCTTGGGCAGGCACGACCCGCCGAAGGCGAATCCGGGGCGCAGGTAGGACGGTGCGATGTTGAGCTTGCGGTCCTCGCAGAAGATCTCCATGACGCGCCGGCTGTCGACGCCGTGCGCTGCGAAGACGCGGCCCATCTCGTTGGCGAACGTGACCTTCACGGCGTGGAAGGCGTTGCAGGCGTACTTGAGCGCCTCGGCCGAGGCGACGTCGACGTGGTGGATCTCCATGCCCAGGAAGGCGAACAGCTCGCTCATCGCCGCGCGGGTCCGGGTGTCGGCCGTGCCGACGACGACGAACGGCGGGGCGAAGAAGTCCTCGACGCCACAGCCCTCACGGAGGAACTCGGGGCACATCGCCGTGCCGACCTCCCAGCCGTCCGGCAGCTCGCCGTCGAAGACCGGTGCCACGACGCCGGCCACGGTGCCGGGCGGCACCGTGGAGCGGACGACCACCGAGTGCATGCCGGATGGCGGCGGCGTGGCCACCTCCATGGCCTCACGCAGGTCGGTCACGGCCCGCTCGATGTAAGTCAGGTCGGTGTCACCGCGGGGAGAGGAGGGTGTCCCCACGCACACGAGGGAGACGTCCGCGCCCTCGACGGCAAGCCTGGCGTCGGTGGTGGCGTGCAGGCGGCCGGCAGCGACCGCGTCCCGCACCAGCTCGTCGATGCCCGGCTCCACCACGGGGCTGTGCCCCGAGGCGATCGCGTCGACCTTCATGGCGTCGACGTCCACCCCGACGACGTCGTGTCCCCTCGACGCGAGGCCCGCGGCCGTGACCGTGCCGACGTAGCCGAGACCGAAGACAGCAACCTTCATGGACTTCCCCTCCCACACTGGAGTTCTCATCGAACACCGCGCTCCCGCAAGGCGCGTCGGCCCGATGGGGAAGGCCTGGGTAGGCCAAATGGTGGAGACGGTTCGACCCGGTTCGGGCCCGGTTGTCCCACCCGCCCGACGCTCGTCAGGAGGTGCTGGGGCGCAGCCAGAGTGCGCGGACGACCGGCCGGGTGAACCGGTCGGGCACGGGCAGCAGTCCGAGTGCGTCCCGCAGCACGTGGGGGGCCGTCAGTCGCAGCAGCACCAGGTTGGCAGCGAGGGTGACGGCGCCCAGGAGCGCCAGCCCGAGGACGAGCGAGCCGAGCGTGGACGTCCAGCGCGACACCAGTGCCCCGACCACGAGCGCCCCTGCGGTGGGGACGAGCGCGGTGAGGAACGGGCGCGCCACCGTGGCCGGCCGCATCCCGAGCAGGCGACCGACGACCAGCCACCGGGCCACCGTGGCGAGGGTCGCGACGACGAGGAAGCCGACCGCGACCCCGGCCACGCCCCAGCGCACGGCCACGGCGGTGGTCGCGAAGGTGCCCACGTCGACCACGACGGCGTAGGCCAGCCAGGTCCCGGGGCGCCCCAGCCCGTAGAACAGCCCGTGGTCGAGCATCGCGCCCAGGGTGATGATCGCGGCGACCGCCATCGCCTGGGCTGGCCGCACGCTCGGACCCCACTGCGAGCCGAAGAGCAACGGGATCAGCTGCGGCGCCGTGACGGCGATGACGACCATGAGCGGCGAGACCACGGCATACGCCACGCCGAGCGCCTTGAGGTAGGTGGTGGTGAGCCGGTCGCCCGAGTCGCGCACTTTGGAGAACACGACCGTCGACACGGGCACCAGCGACCCGGCGGTGAGGTCCTGGGCGACCAGGACCAGGCGCTGCCCCACGTTGAGCAGGCCCATGGCCGCCGGGCCGAGGGTCGCCGTGACCACCCAGCTCTCGGCCCACGCGCGGCCGGTCGAGGAGAGGTCGACGCTGGAGACCCGCGCACCGAACGCCGTCATCTCGCGGAACTTGGCCGCCGAGACCGTCCACCCCGGACGCCACCGCGCCCCGTGCCACGCCAGCATCGCGACGACCCACTGGGTGGCCACGACCTGCGCCACCAGCGCCCAGACACCGCCGCCGGAGAGTGCGAGGACCACCGCCACGACCTGGCCCACCATCGCGGCGGCGAGGCTCTGCAGGGCGACTGCACGGAACCGCAGTGCACGCCGGAGGAGCGCGAGCGGGACGCCGGCGAGGACGGTCGGCAGGACCGCGAGCACCAGGGCCCGCAGCACGGGCACCAGCGTCGGGCTGCGGAAGGCGCCGGCCATCAACGGTGCGGTGAACCACAGGATCGTTGACAGCACCGCGCCGGCAGCCATCGTGGTCCAGAACGCGGTGCTCAGGCTCCGGCGGTCGGTGTCCGTGCTCTGCAGGAGGTAGGTCGAGAAGCCCACGTCGGAGAGCAGGTAGATCATCGGGACCACCGTCATCGCCGCGGCGACGACGCCGAAGTCCTTCGGCGACACGTGGTGGGTGAGGACGACGAGCGTGACGAAACCGCTCGTGCGCACCACCCACTTCTGTGCGGCCAGCCACATCACCCCCGACGTGGCGTGGCGGCCGAGCCGGTCGCGCGGCGCCTGCTGGTCGAGGGTCACCGGTGCCGTTCCCGGCTCAGCCCGCGGTCCGGGCGAGCGCGCCGGACAGCACGTCGACGACGCGCTCCTGCTGGCTGCGGGTGATGCCCGGGAAGAGCGGGAGCGACAGGATCTGCCCCGCCGCGCGCTCGCTCACCGGGAACTCGCCGACCCGGTGTCCGAGGTGGGCCATGGCAGGAGTCAGGTGGACCGGGGTCGGGTAGTGGATGCCCGCGCCCACGCCCTCCTCCTGCAGCTGCCGCAGCACCTCGTCCCGGTGGTCGACCCGCACGACGTAGAGGTGCCACACGTGCTCGTTGCCCTCCAGCGTCGTCGGGAGCCGGACGCCCGCGGCGTCGGCAAGCAGCTCGTCGTAGACCGCCGCAGCCGCACGACGCTCGACGTTCCAACCGCGCAGGCGCTTGAGCTTGGCGGAGAGCACGACCGCCTGGAGCGTGTCGAGCCTGGAGTTGAAGCCGATGATGGTGTGCTCGTACTTGGCCGGGCTGCCGTGGGCGCCGAGCAGCCGCACCGCCGCGGCGATCTCCTCGTCGTCGGTCAAGACCGCACCGGCGTCGCCGTAGGCCCCGAGGTTCTTGCCGGGGTAGAAGCTCGTCGCCGCCACGTCGCCGAAGGTCCCGGCGGCCTTCCCGTACCGCGTCGACCCCTGGGACTGGGCGCCGTCCTCGACGACGCGTATGCCGCGCTGCGCCAGGGCCGTGGGCAGCTGCTCGAAGGGCGCGACCTGGCCGAAGAGGTCGACGGGCACGACGGCCCGGGTGCGCCCGGTCAGCGCGGCGTCCACGGCAGCCGGGTCGAGCAGGAGCGCGTCGTCGTCGACGTCGGCGAACACGGGCGTGCCGCCGGCGCGCAGCACGGCCTCGGCCGTGGCGATGAAGGTGTTGGCCGGGAGAACGACCTCGTCGCCGGGGCCGACCCCGACCGCGCGCATCGCCAGCTCGAGCGCGTCCGTGCCGTTGCCCATGCCGACGCACGCACGGACGCCGACGAACTCGGCATACGCGCGCTCGAAGGCGCCGACCGCCTTGCCGCCGATGAAGTCACCGGTGGCCAGCACCTGACCGAAGCCCTCTGCCACCTCCTCGGCCACCTGCGCGTGCTGCACCGACAGGTCGACCAGGGGCACCCCGGCCCGCTGCTCGGCGCCCATCAGGCCGCCCTCAGCCCTGCGGCGCCGCGGACGCAGTCGACGACGTGCTGCTGCTCGGCCGCGGTCATCGTGTGGAACATCGGCAGGATGAGCGTGGTGTCGGTGAGCCGTTCGGTCACGGTGAGGTCCCCCCTCGGGTGGTCGGAGTACGCGGGCTGTCGGTGGGCGGCCATGATCCCGGCGCGGGCCGAGACGCCACGGTCGGCGAGCTGGGCCAGGAGCTCGTTGCGGGACAGCGGAAAACCCGGCTCGAGCTCGACCCAGAACGACTGGAAGTTTGAGTTGCCCCACTCGGGGTCGCGCACGGTGCGCAGCCCCGGGACGTCGGCGAGCATCGCCTGGTAGGCGCCCGCGAGCTCGCGCCTTCGGGCGACCATGGCGTCGAGCTTGCCGAGCTGGACGAGGCCGACCGCGGCCTGGATGTCGGTCATCCGGAAGTTGAAGCCCACCTCGAGGTACTGCTCCAGCACAGGCTGCTTGCTGGCGTGGCGGGCGGCGGCGCTGACGCTCATGCCGTGTTCCCGCTGGCGACGGGCGCGCTCGGCGAGCTGCGTGTCCGTGGTCGTGAGCATGCCCCCCTCGCCGGTGGTGAGCAGCTTGCGTGGGTGGAAAGACCAGGCCGCCAGTGCGGAGGACACTCCCACGGGCTGTCCGCGGTAGGTCGACCCCGCGGCGCAGGCGGCGTCCTCCACGAGGGCGAGCCCTCGGGCGTCGCACAGCTCGCGCAGGGGCTGGACGTCGGCCGGCATTCCGCCCTGGTCGACGACCACCACGGCCCTCGTCCGGTCGGTCAGCACCGCCTCGACCGTGCGCACGCTGAGGTTGCCGTCGAGCGCCTCGACGTCGCCGAACACCGGCTCGGCGCCGACGTAGCGGACGCAGTTCGCGGTGGCGATGAAGGAGAACGACGGCACGACGACCTCGTCGCCGGGCCCGACCCCGAGGAGGTGCAGGGCGAGGTGCAGAGCGGTCGTGCACGACGAGACCGCCACCCCCTCGGCCACGCCGACCTTGGCCGCGAAGGCCGACTCGAACTCGGCCACACGCGGTCCTTGGGCCAGCCACCCGGAGGCGACGACATCGGCCGCAGCCTTCGCCTCCGCCTCGTCGAGCCACGGTTTCATCACCGGAATCACGTCATCGTCCCCTCTGTCCACGCACCCAGTTCCGTGGTCGCCCTCGCACCGCGGCTGTTCCTGCTGCGACCGCATCTCGTGGCGGTCCTGTGAAGGAGAGCGACGGGCAGGCGCTTGTGATACCGCCCCGCGCAGGAAGTTCGCTGAGTCGCGCCGGTTCCGATCGCCGCCGACAGGAGCGGACGCCACGCCGGCGCCCACCCGTGTGATGCCGCCCCTGCAGCAGTTTCTGGGCGACGCACTTGCAAGGGCACAGCCGCCGTCCGCGGAGACTTGGGGCGATTCCGGGTAGCTCTTCGCGGGGCACCCAGGGTGGCGGGCGTTGTGCGAGGATGAGCGCATGGCTGGCGCAGGGACCGCACCGCTGCGAGTGGGGGTGGTGCACAGTTACTACTCCTCCCGCCAGCCCAGTGGCGAGAACTCCCTGGTGGAGCAGCAGGTGGCCGCGTTCCAGCGCGCGGGCATCGAGACCCTGCTGGTGGAGGAGCGCACGGACGAGCGCGAGAACAGCCCGCTCCACGTCGCCGCGGCAGCCTTCACCGTCGCGACGGGACGTGGCAGGTCGCCCCTGGGTGCACTGACCGAATTCGCCCCCGACGTGGTGCACGTCCACAACCTCTTTCCCAACTTCGGGCGCACGTGGGTGAAGCGGTGGAAGGGGCCCCTCGTCGCGCACGCCCACAACTACCGTCCGCTGTGCCCGGTGGGGACATTCTTCCGCGACGGCCAGGTGTGCACGAACTGCCTGGACGGCCGCAGTGCTCTTCCGTCGCTCCTGCACGGGTGCTACCGCGACAGCCGGCTGCACACCCTTCCGCTGACGGTGTCCACCCGCTTCGGCGCGGACCCAGTGCTGACCCGGGCCGACCGCCTCCTCGTCCTCAGCCAGGAGATGGCGCAGCTCTACACGCGCGGAGGTGTCCCGGCGAGCCGGGTCGACGTCGTGCACAACTTCATCCCCTCTACCGACGTGCCCGAGGTCGGCGGGGGAGGCGACTACTGGCTGTACGCCGGCAGGCTCACTGCCGAAAAAGGAATCCTCGAACTCATCAGGGAGTGGCCCCGCGGGCGACGACTGGTCGTGGCGGGGGCCGGGCCGCAACTGACCGACGTGCGGTCCGCCGCAGGTCCCGGGGTGGAGGTCGTCGGTCAGCAGTCGAAGTCCGCGCTGCGCAGTCTCATGGCGGGCGCCCTCGGCTTGGTGTTCCCGTCGCGATGGCTGGAAGGACTGGCCCTGGTGGCCCTGGAGAGCCTTGCCGTCGGCACACCCGTCCTTGCGTGGCGGCCGGCTCCCGCCGCTCGCCTGGTCGCCGAGCTGGGGGTTGGGGCGGTCGCGGGCCCCGACCTCGCGGCGTCTCTCGACCATGCCGCGACCTTTTTCCCGAGTTTGCGGCCGCACTGCCGATCAGTGTTCGAGGAGAGGTTTACGGAGTCGGCGTGGGTGCAGCGGGTCTGCTCGTCGTACAACCGTGCGGGTGCGGTGTCATCGGTCGCACGCCACGACTCCTGAGCGAGGAGCTTGCCCGTGGCCGTCCAGTCAGGCGCGGTATCGGGCCCAGGTCCCGGAGGACAGCAACGGTCGCCAGACCGGCAGCCCCAGCCAGGCCGACTGCGCCTTGCGGGCGACCTCGACCGGGAGCAGCAGCGGCCGCAGTCTGGGCATCGTGTCGGGCCCGATGACGCGGCGCACGCGCAGCCCCCGGTGGATCGCCAGCGACGTGGCTTCGGGACTGGTGCGGAGGGCGAACTCGACCAGCTCGTCGACGGGGGTCTGCGCGACCTCGCCCCGCTCGTAGGCACGGGCAGCGGTCAGCAAGGCCTCCCAGGCCAACTTGCGACGCACAATGGCCGACAGCCGTTCGGTGTCTGGGACCCGGTCGGCCACCCGCTCGAGGACGGAGTCGTACATCTCGGCGTACTGCTGGAGGGTCAGCAACGGCGTGTAGGCGATCGACATGTTCGAGCCGTGCCGGCGGTAGTACGCCTGGTCGACGCCCCGCAGGTAGCCGACGTCACCGTGCGCAGCGAGGCGCAGCCACATGTGCGTGTCGGCGAGGTGCGGGTACCGGACGTCGTAGCCGCCCACCTCCCGCTGCGCCGACGTGCGCACGACGACCTCGGGCGAGTTGATGCCGCTACGGCCGTGGCGCAGACGGCGCTCGAGCCAGCGGTGGCCGTCCCAGACAGACCAGCCCCGCGGACGGGTCCGCGCCGCCGGGAGGGGGCGTCCTTCGTGGAACCAGAGGACGTTGCCGTAGGCGAACGCCGCTCTGGGGTGCGCCTCCATGAGATCGGTCGCCCGCTTGAGCGACCCGGGGGCCAGCATGTCGTCAGCCGACAGCAGGACGCAGTAGTCCCCGTCCGCCCAGTCGAGGAGGCCCTCGTTGTACGTCTGCAGGTGACCACGGTTCGAGGGGTGCACCGACACCTCGACCCGCGGGTCGCGCTGGGCCAGCTCTTGGGCCACCTCCGCGCTGCCGTCGCCCGAGGCGTCGTCGACGACGAGTACCCGCACGTCGACGCCCTCCTGCTCCAGCACGCTGCCCACGGAGTCCTGGAGGTAGTGGCCGTAGCGGTAGCAGGGGACGACGACGCTCACCGAGCTCCTCGTCCGCCCGCTGCGCCCGGGCGCCTGCACCGCCACCTCCTCCGGCCGCTCACTCGTGTCCGTGCTCATGCCCTCCGCCCCTGCCACTGCTCTGCTCCTGCCTGTCTCTCCGCGTCCCCGGGAGGGCCGTCGGACTCCGTGGCGGCGCACCGGCCGCCCTCCCGATGGACGTCGTGCCTAGTTGGCGGTGAAGAGGATGTCGACCCAGTAGTTCGTGCCTTGGTAGCTGTTCGAGGGGAACGTGGACGACGACCCGTACGCATACACCCCGTTGCCACCACTGACCCCGTCCGCCAACGCGTGCAGCACCCCGTTGTCCACCCCCGCCGACAACCCACCGTTGTCCGCGGCGTACCCACCCGCCGGAGCGAAGTACGACGCCACGTACACCGTGCCCGCCGTCACCGCCACCGGCGAGGCGAACGTCACCGTCTGCCACCCCGTCGCACTCTCACCACTGAACGTCGCCGACGCCAGCTTGGTCCCCGACGAGGTCCACAACGACCCCACGTGCGTCCCAGTGTTGCCCGAACCCTTGTAGAACCGGATCCCCGTCACCGACCCCGACACGTCAGCCTTGAACTTCACCCCCAGCTCCACCGACGACGGATCCGACACACTCGCCGTCACCGGAGCCGACGAAACCGACCAGATCGAGCACGGCGAGCACGACGGCGCCGATGGGGTCACCGCAGCCGACGCAGCCGACGCAGGCCCCGTCCCCACACTGTTCGTCGCCGACACCGTGAACGTGTACGCCGTCCCGTTCGTCAACCCCGACACTGTCGCACTCGTCGCCGGAGGCGAACCCGACACCACCACAGGCGTCCCCGCCACCGACCCCGCATACGGCGTCACCGTGTACGACGAGATCGCCGCACCACCATCGGACGACGGCGCCGACCACGACACCACCGCCGAGGCGTTCCCCGCCACCGCCGACACCCCCGACGGCGCACCAGGCGCCGCTGCGGCGCTCGTCGTGAACACCACGTCGACCCAGTAGTTCGTGGACTTGTAGGAGTTGGACGGGAAGGTCATCGTCGACCCGTAGGAGTAGACCCCGTTGCCACCGCTGACGCCGTTCTTCAGCGCGTGGAGGGGCGCGTTGTCCACCCCGGCGTTTGCGAAGTAGCTGCTGTCGGAGGCGTAGCGACCGTTTGGCGCGAGGTACGACGCGACGTAGACCGTCCCGGCCGTGATTGCGACGGGTGACGCGAACGTGACCTGCTGCCAACCCGTCGCGCTCTCACCCGTGAAGGTGGCGGACGCGAGCTTGGTGCCCGACGTCGTCCACAGGGCCCCGACGTGGGTCCCGGTGTTGCCGCTGCCCTTGTAGAAGCGGATGCCCTTGACCCAGCCGGCCACGTCGGACTTGAACTTGACCCCGACCGTCAGGCTCGAGGTGTCCGCGGCGCTGGCCGTCACCGGCACGGCGTTCGAGGACCAGAGGGTGCAGGCCGAGCACGTGGTGCTCGGTGCTGCGGGGGTGACCGCGTTCGACGGGGTGGAGGCCGGGCTGGTGCCGACGGCGTTGGTGGCGGTCACCGTGAAGGTGTACGTCGTGCCGTTGGTCAGGCCGGTGACCGTCGCGGTGGCGGCGGGCGGGTTGCCGGTCACCGGCACCGGTGTGCCCGCGGTCGTCCCGGCCCAGGGCGTGACGGTGTAGGAGGTGATTGCGCTGCCGCCCGTGGACGGGACGCCCCACGTCACGGTGGCCGACTTGTCACCGGCCGTGGCGCTCACGCTCGTGGGCGCGCTGGGCGCGGTCGCCGCCGCGTTGCTGAAGACCACGTCGACCCAGTAGTTCGTCGAGTTGAACGTGTTCGTGGGGAAGGTGCTCGTCGACGCGTAGGTGTAGAGGCCGTTCGCACCGCTCGAGCCGTCCTTGAGCGCGTGCAGCGGTGGGCTGTCCACCGCGGAGGCCAAGGTTCCGCCGTCCGCTGCGTAGCCGCCCGACGGCGCCAGGTACGAGGCGACGTAGACGGTGCCCGCCGTGACCGCCACCGGTGAGGCGAAGTTGGCCTGCTGCCACCCGCTCGCGCTCTCGCTCACGAAGGTCGCCGAGGCCAGCTTGGTGCCGGTGGTGCTCCACAGGCTGCCGACATGCGTGCCGGTGTTCCCGGTGCCCTTGTAGAACCGGATGCCGGTGACGGTGCCGTCGACGTCGGAGCTGAACCGCACACCCACCTCGATCGACGAGGTGTCACTGTCCGAGGGGTTGGCCGGCACCGCGGTCGACGGCCAGATCGTGCAGGAGGTGCACGAGGTGGTCGCCACCGGCGTCACCGCGGCGGACGGCGCCGACGCGGGACCGGTCCCGACGCTGTTGGTCGCCATCACCGTGAAGGTGTAGGCCGTCCCGTTGGTCAGCCCGCTGACCGTCGCCCTGGTGGGGGCCGGGCTCCCGGTCACCGTGACCGGGGTGCCGGCGGTCGATCCTGCCCAGGGCGTCACCATGTAGGAGGTGATCGTGGCGCCACCGTCGGAAGGGGCCGTCCAGGTCACCGTCGCCGAGGCGTTGCCTGCCGACGCGGTGACACCGTTGGGTGCACCCGGAGCGGTCGCTGCCACCGTCCGGAAGACGACGTCGACCCAGTAGTTCGTGCCTTGGTAGCTGTTCGAGGGGAACGTGGACGACGACCCGTACGCATACACCCCGTTGCCACCACTGACCCCGTCCGCCAACGCGTGCAGCACCCCGTTGTCCACCCCCGCCGACAACCCACCGTTGTCCGCGGCGTACCCACCCGCCGGAGCGAAGTACGACGCCACGTACACCGTGCCCGCCGTCACCGCCACCGGCGAGGCGAACGTCACCGTCTGCCACCCCGTCGCACTCTCACCACTGAACGTCGCCGACGCCAGCTTGGTCCCCGACGAGGTCCACAACGACCCCACGTGCGTCCCAGTGTTGCCCGAACCCTTGTAGAACCGGATCCCCGTCACCGACCCCGACACGTCAGCCTTGAACTTCACCCCCAGCTCCACCGACGACGGATCCGACACACTCGCCGTCACCGGAGCCGACGAAACCGACCAGATCGAGCACGGCGAGCACGACGGCGCCGATGGGGTCACCGCAGCCGACGCAGCCGACGCAGGCCCCGTCCCCACACTGTTCGTCGCCGACACCGTGAACGTGTACGCCGTCCCGTTCGTCAACCCCGACACTGTCGCACTCGTCGCCGGAGGCGAACCCGACACCACCACAGGCGTCCCCGCCACCGACCCCGCATACGGCGTCACCGTGTACGACGAGATCGCCGCACCACCATCGGACGACGGCGCCGACCACGACACCACCGCCGAGGCGTTCCCCGCCACCGCCGACACCCCCGACGGCGCACCAGGCACCGTCGCGGGGGGCGCGGGCGTGACTGCGGCCGAAGGCGACGACTCGGAACTCGTGCCGAGGGCGTTGGTCGCGGACACCGTGAACGTGTACGCCGTGCCGTTGGTCAGCCCTGTGACCGTCGCTGTCGTGGCGGGCGGGTTTCCGGTCACCGTCACGGCCGCCTGCTTCGTCGAGCCGACGTAGGGCGTGACCGTGTAGGAGGTGATCGCGCTGCCGCCGTTGTAGGGCGCTGTCCAGGTCAGGGTCGCGGAGCCGTCACCGGCCTTGGCCGTGACACCCGTGGGGGTGGACGGTGCCGTTGCTGCACCCGTCGGCGTCACGGCACTGGTCGCGGACGACTGCGGCCCGGTTCCGATCGCGTTGGTGGCCGAGACCTTGAACGTGTAGGCCGTCCCGTTGGTCAGGCCGGTCACCGTCGCCGTCGTCGCAGGTGGGTTGCCGCCCACCGAGACGGGTGTCTGGGCCGTCGTGCCGACGTACGGCGTCACGGTGTAGCTGGTGATCGCGCTCCCGCCGTCGGACGGTGCTGACCAGCTGACGGTGGCCGACCCGTCACCCGCCGTGGCGGTGACGCCGGTCGGTGCGCTGGGTGCCGTGCTGGTGGCACCCGTGGTGAACATGACGTCCACGTAGTAGCCCTCGGACTGGTAGGTGTTCGTCGGGAAGGTGCTGCCGGCGCTGTACTTGTAGACGCCGTTGCCACCACTCACCCCGTCCTTGAGCGCGTGCAGGGGTGGGCTGTCGACGCCGGAGGCCGCGAAGTAGCCGGTGTCGGCGGCGTAGTGGCCGTTGGGCGCGTAGTAGGACACGACGTAGACCTGGCCTGCCGTGATCGCCACGGGCGAGGAGAAGGTCGCCTGCTGCCACCCCGACGCGGTCTCGTTGGTAAAGGTGACGGTGGCCATCCGTGCGCCGGACGCGGTCCACAGGTTGCCGATGTGGGTCCCCGTGTTGAGCGGGGCCTTGTAGAACCGCACGCCGGTCACGTAGCCGTTGATGTCGGCGGTGAACTTCGTCCCGAGCTCGTCCGCGTTCGGGTCGTTCTGGTCCGGCGTGTTCGGCACGGTCGCGGCTGACCAGATCGTGCACGGGGAGCAGACGGTCGCCACGGGTGTGACGGCGTTGGAGGCCGCGGACGCGGGGCCCGTGCCCACCGAGTTCGTGGCTGTGACCTCGAACGTGTACGCCGTACCGTTGGTGAGGCCGTTGACCGTTGCGCTGGGGTCGGCGGTGACGCCCGTCACGGTGGTGCTGGGCTGGGCCGTCGTTCCGACGTAGGGCGTCACTGTGTAGCTGGTGATGGCACTGCCGCCGTCGGACGGAGCCGTCCAGGAGACGACCGCCGAGGCGTTGCCCGGTGTCGCCGTCACGGCGGTGGGCGCGCCGGGTGCCGTAGCCGGTCCGGTGGTCGGGCTGTACATCACGTCGACCCAGTAGTTGGTCGCGGTCGAGCTCGAGGTCGGGAACGCGCTGCTCGAGCCCGTCTTGTAGACGCCGTTCACCGTGCCGTTAACGTCACGCAGCGCGTGGAGCGGGGCACTGTCGACAGTGCTGTACACGTAGGGCGTCGGTGAGGGGTTCGGGTAGAAATAGTCGTCGTCCGACGCGGTATGCCCGACCGGCGCGTAGTACGACGCGACGTACACGCTGTTGGCGTTGATGGCGACCGGGGTCGCGAAGGTGACCTGCTGCCACCCCGAGGCCGTCTCGCCCGTGAACGTGGCGGACGCCAGCTTCGTCCCGCTGGAGGTCCACAGGTTGCCGACGTGGGTGCCGGTGTTCTTCGCCGACTTGTAGAAGCGGATCCCGGTGATGACTCCCGAGGCCTCGGACTTGAACTTGACGCCCACCTCGGTACCGGTGGCACTGCCGGAGTCCGCAAGCGTGGGGGTGAAGGCAGGTCCCCAGATGCTGCAGGTGCACCCCACGTTGACCGTGGTGCCGGCGCCCGGGGTCTCCATGTTGCCGCTGTCGTCGACGGCCCTGGTCCTGATCGTCGTCGTGGGCGAGCCGTGCGCTGTCCAGCTGTAGGTCCAGCTGGTCGTCCCGGTCGCCGGGTGCCAGGTCGTCCCACCGTCGGTGGACACCTCGACGCCTGCGACGACCCCGCCACCGGAGTCGGAGGCCGTGCCGGAGACGGTGACCTTCGCACCGTCTCCCACCGTGGCGTTCGCAGCCGGTGAGCTGACGACGGAAGTCGGGGCCATGGTGTCCGTGGAGGTGGAGGCCGTGGTCAGGCCGCTGAGGAGCGCGTAGGGCTGCATGCCCATGTCGGCGAACAGGTTGACCGTCGCCTGCTGCATGGTGACGTCTGCCGCGGACCCCGATTGGCCGAGGCCGAAGGACCACTGCACGGTGCCGGATCCGAACACCAGGGCGCCGCTCGGTG
The DNA here is from genome assembly GCF_054779295.1 of Phycicoccus ginsengisoli. Classification (NCBI taxonomy): domain Bacteria; kingdom Bacillati; phylum Actinomycetota; class Actinomycetes; order Micrococcales; family Intrasporangiaceae; genus Phycicoccus; species Phycicoccus ginsengisoli. Next base: position 360,770 of record NZ_BAAGYN010000005.1, on the reverse strand, counting down.
CGCGGTACAGCGTCATGTTGTGGGTCGCCGACTGGTTGTCCTTGGTCGTCGTGCCGTAGTCGGTGAACACCTGGCTGGAGTTGTACGTCGTGGCCGACAACCTGAAGGCGCCGGCTGGTCGGAAGCCGTTGTCCACGTCCGCGTCCCACTCGTACCCGAGGGTCCCGAGGCCGGCGCCCAGCGTTGCGGTCTGCCCCGACGTCAGGCGCGAGACCGCGGTGTTCCGCCAGAAGCGCAGCTTGCTGAAGGCCGCGGGCACCTGGATGTCGGTGGTGCCCGAGTTGGTGACGAACAGCTGTCCGGTGAGGGCGTTCTGCGGCCTGCCGCCGTCGGAGGGCGGGCTGAACCGTGGGTCCTGCCAGGTGCCCGTCCACGCGACGGGGTCGACCTGCACGTCGTAGTGGGTGTCCTTGTAGCAGACCAGGGTCCGGTTCGCGGTGCTCGTACCGTCGTAGCTCGACTCGAACCGCGTCTTCCAGAAGACCTCGTTGCCGCTGAAGAACGCCAGGTTGACGCCGTGGTCGCGCGCGTTCTCGACGTTCGCGCGCTGCTGGCCCGACCAGTACTCGTCGTGGCCGACGGACATGAACGTCTTGTGGTTGAGCAGGAGCGGCGCAGCGCTCGACTGCGACATGTCCACGCCGCTGGTGTACGAGACGTCGTACCCGTTCGCCTCCATGAAGCGGATCATCGGGTACTCGGCATACATCAGCCAGCTCCGCCCACTGTCGTCCGCGGCGCTGTGGAAGGGTCGGTTGTAGGAGACCTTCGAGGCGCCGGTGTAGGACGCGAGGCTGTTGGGCGGGCAGTTGGTGAGCGTGCACTGGTAGAGGCTGTTGCCGCCGTAGGTGTTGTAGGCCTGCCACGTCTGGTCCGACGTCTGGAACAGCACGTCGGAGTGACTTGCGTCGTTGCGCACGACGAAGACCATCATGCTGCTGCCGCCGGTGTCGTCGCGGACCAGGTGGACCATGTAGACCCCTGAGACCGCCGTGCTCGGCACGGTCCAGGAAGCAGACTCGGCCCAGTTGCCGCAGTCGACCATGCCCGTACCGTCGTTGATGACGGCACAGTTCGGCTGGGTCTGCGGGAGCGTGGCCGTGGGCTTGACACCGGCTTGGATCATCCGCGCGCCGTTGCCCTGGTAGTAACCCATGCGGAGCACGTCGAGGTGGTACGAGTTGGCCGTCGTCTTGATCTTGAAGTGCACGGTGTCGCCGGCCTGCACGCTCATCGACGTCGCGAACCCTTGGATCGTCGCGTCACCGACGCCGGACACGGCCCAGTTGCTGGACGGTGTCCCGGTCTTCGTGTTCTCGCACGCGATCACGTTGACCGGAGCAGCGCAGGGGTCGGCGGCGGCCGCGGGCTGCGCGGACATCACCTGCAGCGGCGCGACGACCGTGGCCGCGGCCGCCGCCAGGGACACCAGCGCGCGCCGCAGCCGGAAGCGCGGCCGTCCTGCCCTCGCGCCGACCGGTGCCGCAGACGACTGGCTTCCCATCATGCCTCCTCGGGCAACTGGCGGTGCCGGGACACCTAGACCGCCAGGATCGAGCGGAGCCTGCGCACAGCGCGTCCGCGGGTGGGGCCGATGCTCCCGATCGGGACACCGAGGGTGGCGCCGATCTGCTCGTAGCTGAGCGCAGGTTCCTGGGCCAGCAGGTTCATGAGACTCCGCCAGGGGGCCGGCAGCGCCTCGAGCGCCTGGCGGGCGAGGCCACCCTGCTCACGGGCGATGCACGCCTCGTCCACGGCGGGCTGCAGCGGGTCGACGCGGTCGAACGCGGCCTGGTCGTCGGCCAGGACGACCCGGCGACGGTCGGCCACCACCCGCAGGGACTCTCGCTGGGCGGTCGTCGAGAGCCAGGAGGCGACGCGCGCCGGTTCGCGCACGTCGTCGATGTGCTCGACCAGCCGCAGCCAGGTGTTCTGCACGACGTCGGCCGCGTCGCTCTCGCTGAGCCCGTGGCGCAGCGCGATCCGCCACAGGAGGGCGACGTACTGACGCACGAGCGCCTCCCACGCTGCGTCGTCACCGTCGGCCGCGGCGCGGACGAGCGCTTCGACCTCGTGGCCCTCCGGTGCAGTCCTCGGGGCGCCCTCGCGCGTCGCGCTCACGACGACCCGGCCTTGAGGGCCCGCCCGGCGGCCACCTCCGCACGCAGCGGGCGCCACCACTGCACCAGCTCGCGCAGGCCGTCCTCGAGCCCGACCTCGGCGGTGAAGCCGAGATCGCGGCGCGCCGCGGTGGTGTCGGCGAGGCGCCTGGTGACGCCGTTGACCGCCCGGTCGGGTCCGTGCGCGACGGACAGGTCCGAGTCCATGGCGCGCAGCAGCGCCTCCGCGAGTCCGAGCAGGCTCGTCTCGGTGCCGCTGGCGATGTTGTAGACGCCGTCGACGACGTCGCTCGTCGCCGCCAGCAGGTTGGCGCGGGCGATGTCGCGCGTGAAGACGAAGTCCATGGTCTGTCGGCCGTCTCCGAAGATGAGCGGCGGCTCGCCGTCGGCGATGCGCTCCATCCACCGCACGAGCACCTCCGTGTACAGGCCGTGGACGTCCATGCGCGGCCCGTAGACGTTGAAGTAGCGCAGGCCGACGTGGTTCAGCCCGTACATCGCGCGGAAGCTGCGGGCCATTCCCTCGTTGAAGGACTTGGCCGCGCCGTAGAACGTGTCGTTGTTGTGGTGGTGGTGCCGCTCGCCGGTCGGGAACTCCTCGGCGAGGCCGTACACCGACGCCGACGAGGCGTAGACGAGCTTGTCGACCTTCGAGCGGGCGGCGGCCTCGAGCACGGTGAACGTGCCGTCGACGAGGACCTCAAGGGCGAGCCGGGGCTCCTCGGCGCACTGGGTGATCCGGATCGCCGCCTGGTGGAACACCACGTCCTTGCCACGAGTGACGTCGTGGACGAGGTCGCGGTCGCGCAGGTCTCCCTCGACCAGCGTGACGCGACCGGCGGCGAGGGCGTCGGCGAGGTTCTCCCGACGACCGCGCACCAGGTTGTCGAGCACGTCGACGTGGACGACACCGGCGTCGAGCAGCTGGTCGACGATGGTGGAGCCGATCGTTCCCGCGCCACCGGTGACGAGGACCGCGGCGCCCTGCAGCGCGGTCACCAGGAGCTCCCGGTGGTGGCGCCGACTCCTTGGGGCAGGCGCCCGGCATACGTCGTCATGCCCACCGCTGCCATGGCACCGGCGCGCCGCTGGCTCTCGCTGGCGGCGTCGAGCACGGACAGGACCCGCAGGCCGGCCCAGCCGTCGGTGAGCGGCGGCCGCCCCTCGGTGACGGCGGCGGCGTACTCCTCGACCATGACGGCGAGCGCCTCGCGCTCCGGGAGGGCGGGGGCGTGCATGTCGCCGAGCCGGTAGTTGACGTTCACCGCCCGCTTGCGGTCGAGCTCGGCGTCCACCGAGGTGAGCTCGAGGTCGACGCCCCGGTCGTAGACCGAGAGTCGCTGCTGGGGGTTGAGGTCGTCCCAGACCACGGTCTTGCGGCTGCCGCCGATCACCATGTGGCGGATCTTGGTGGGGCTGAGCCAGTTGACGTGCACGTTGGCGATCGCATTGCCGGGCAATGGCATCGTGAGGTAGCCGAGGCAGGACTTGCCCGCCCCGATGGGGTCGGCGCCGCGCGCCGAGACCTCCAGCGGCGACAGGCCCTGCGGCAGCACGAAGTCGAGGATCGACAGGTCGTGCGGCGCGAGGTCCCAGAAGACGTCGACATCGGGCTGCACCAGGCCGAGGTTGATGCGCACCGAGTCGACGAACAGGATGTCGCCGAGCTCGCCGCTCTGCACGAGCGCCCGGAGGTGCTGCACCGGCGGGGTGTAGCAGTAGGTGTGGTCGCACATGAGGACTAGGCCGAGCTCCTCGGCGCGCTGCACCATGCACAGGGCGTCCTCGCGGCTCGAGGCCAGCGGCTTCTCCACGAGCACGTGCTTGCCTGCCTCGAGGGCCGCCAGGGCGATCCCGCAGTGTGTCCGCGCCGGCGTGGCGACGGCCACGGCGTCGATGTCGGACCGCGCCAGCAGGGCCTCGACCGAGGTCTCGACGTCCACGGCGCTCTGCGGACCAGCGACCCGCCGGGCGCGCTCTGCGTCGAGGTCGCAGACGGCCACCAACTCCCAGGAGTCGCTGTTCCGGAAGCTGCGCACCAGGTTCGGTCCCCAGTACCCGGCCCCGATGACACCAACCCGCAACGACATCAGTACGCCCCTCTCTCGCGAGCCGGTCCCGGCCCGATGGCCTCACCCTGCCGCCGCGCCACCGGCGGCACATCGGCCCTCTGCAGTAGCCGGGACTCGGGCATCAGTAGGCACCGGTGCCGCGCAGGACGGCGCGTGCGGTGCGGAACAGGATCTGCAGGTCCAGCACCATCGACCAGTTGTCGACGTACCAGAGGTCGAGGCGCAGGCTCTCGTCCCACGACAGGTTGCTGCGGCCGCTGACCTGCCACAGCCCGGTGAGGCCGGGACGCACCCTCAGCCGACGCACCGCGTCCGGCTCGTACGCGTCGACCTCCCGCTGGAGGGCCGGCCGGGGTCCGACGAGCGACATCTTGCCGGCGAGGACGTTGAGCAGCTGCGGGAGCTCGTCCAGGGAGTACCGGCGCAATACCTTGCCGATGCGGGTGACCCGAGGGTCGTCCTTCATCTTGAACATGACGTCGTTGCCGGCGTCCCGCTGAAGGGCGGCAAGCCGCTCCTCCGCATCCACGCACATGGTGCGGAACTTGAGCATGGAGAAGGGCTCGCCTCGCGCGCCGACCCTTTTCTGCCGGAACAGGATCGGGCCCGGGGAGTCGAGCCGGATCGCCAGGGCGATGGTGAGCCCGACAGGGAGCGCGGCCAGCAGCAGCAGGGCCGTGAGCAGGCGCTCCATGGCCACCTTGAGGACACGACGCGCGCCGGACATGACGGGCCGCTCGACGTGCAGCAGCGGCATCCCCGCAGTCGGTCTGATCGACAGCCGAGGACCGGCGACACCGAGCAGGCCCGCCGAGACCACCAGGTCCACCTCCCGCTCCTCGAGCGACCACGCGAGGCGGCGCAGCTCCGGACCGTGCAGGTCCGGGTCGCTGGACACCGCCACGACCTCGGCATCGAACAGGTCGACCGCCGACATGGCCTCCTCGGGATACCCGAACACGGGCACGCCGTTGACCTCGGACGGCACGTCGCCGGAGAGGTCGAGCCCGGAGACGCACGCTGCCACGACGCGCAGACCCTGCTCTGGGGCGCGCTGGATCTCCGCGATCATCGGCGCCACCGAACGCGCGTTGCCGATGATGACGGTCGCCTGCGTCTCAGTTCCCGCGCGCCGGCGCCGGCCGAGGTCGCTGCGCAGGAGGCGGCGCGCGGTCAGCCCGAGGACGACCAGCATCGGTGCGGCGACCAGCGGGATGGCGCGGGGCACGTCGAGCTTCAGACCGTAGGAGACCAGGCCTGCTGCGGCCACGAGGTAGCAGGCCGAGCGCACGACGGCGCGGTACTCCTCGGGCGCGGTCCCGACGTAGCGCCCCTCGTAGCCGTGGCCCAGTGCGAGGGCGCCGACCCACAGGACCGGCATGACGACCCCCGCCACGGCGGTGCGCGTCAGCGACCACCCGGGGAAGGCGAGCATGCCCGTGACGACGCCGGTGAGGACCGACACCACCAGGTCCCCTGCGACGGCGCGGCGACGGTACGCGTCGGCCCACGTGGCGCGGCGCCTCGCTGCCGTCTGCGCGCCCTCGCCGAGCCGTGCCGGCGACGTGAGGCCGGCGATGATGCGGCGACGGCGAGTGCGCTCCGCCGCCTCGCCCGGGTGGGCACGTGCCCGGTGGGTACCGACGTAGGCCTGTCCGGAGAGCCGTCCCTCTGCTCGTCCGGTCCCTGCGATCTCTGCCATCTCCTGCTCCCCCACGACACCTGAAGTGCGTCGCACGCTAGACCCGGCACGACATGCCGGACACCCCCCGACGAGGTAATTCGCTGTGCTGGAAAAGGTTATGCAGCAATGGAATCCGGGACCTACTCCCGGGACCCGATGGTGGGGTGGACCCCTCGACTACACCACTCGACGGACCCGTCTCGGCTGTGTGGTGGAGACGCGGCACGACAGCCCGACGCAAGCGGGGAGCAGCACCACCAAACGCAGGGATCGAGCCCCCGGCCGCTCGGCGGAATCGCGCGGCGCCGCCTCGTGACCACGCCGGAAAAATGGTCACTGACTAGTCACTGACCATCCGCGGGCGCCGAAATCGGCACACTCGGCGCCGACCGGGACGGCTCAGGCGGGACCGATCCGCCTGCCTCAGGCCGGACCGTGCCGACAGCTTCAGCCGCACTGAGCGGCCAGGCTCAGGCCGGGCTGTGGAACTTCTGCTGGGCCACCGTCAGGCCCTGGGTCACGAGCAGCTCGACCGCATCCGCCGCGTCGCCGACGAGGAACGGCAGCTCCTTGCGCTCGACCGCCGAGAAGTCACGCAGCACGAAGTCCGCCGGGTCCATCCGGCCGGGCGGCCGGCCGATGCCGACCCGCACCCGCAGGTAGTCCTTCGTCCCGAGCGCGGAGGAGATCGAGCGCAGCCCGTTGTGCCCGCCCTCGCCTCCACCCTGCTTGAGCCGGACGTCGCCGGCCGGGATGTCGAGCTCGTCGTGCACGACGACGAGGCGGTCCGGCTCGACCGAGAAGAACTTCATCAGGGCCTTCACGGGCCCACCCGACTCGTTCATGTAGGAGGAGGGGACGGCCACCACCGCCCGTGGGCCGGGCAGCCCGCCGGGCAGCGTGCCGACCCGGATCGTGGTGGCCGAGGCACGGGCCTTGTGGCTCGTCAGCCGCGCCGAGCCACGGGACGCCAGCTCGTCGACGACCATCGCGCCCACGTTGTGCCGGTTGCCGGCATACCGGGGTCCGGGGTTCCCCAGGCCCACCACCAGCCACGCGTCGTCGCCCACGGGCCGCAAGTATGCCGGACCGTCCCCTCGGCCCCGTCCGTCGCCCCCACCCCACCCGCGCAACACGGCAGTTGCTGGCACGAAACGGCACTCAGGAAGTCCCGTTTCGCGTCAGCAACTGCCGTTTCGTCGGCCCGGGGGACGGCGGAAGGCCGGGACCCGGTCGGGTCCCGGCCTTCCGGCGGTGCTGGGGTGAGGCGTCAGCCCTCGGTGGACTCGCCCTCGGCCTCGGTGGCCTCGGCGGACCCACCCTCGGCGGGAGCGGTCTCCTCGGCAGCCTCGCCGGCCTCCTCGTGCTCGATGCCGGCCTCGGCCTCGGCCTCGGCGAGCTCGGCCTCGAGAGCCTCGGCGGAGACCTGCTGGGTGACGTTGACGACGAGGGTGTCGCCGTCGACCGCGAGGACCGCGCCCTCGGGCAGGGTCACGTCGGAGGCCTTGACCTGGGTGCCGGCCTCGAGCCCGTCGACGGAGACGACGATGTTCTCGGGGATGTGGGTGGCCTCGACCTCGAGCTGCAGGGTCTGGGCGTCCACGGTGACGACGGTCTCCGGGGCGGCCTCGCCCTCGACGTGGACGGGGACGTCGACGGTGACCTTCTCGCCACGGCGGACGATGACCAGGTCGACGTGCTCGATGACCGGCTTGATCGGGTCGCGCTGGACGTCCTTGGCCAGGGCCAGCTGCTCGTCACCGTCGACGACGATCGTGAGGACGGCGTTGGCGACCTTGAGGGCCAGCATGGTGTCGTGGCCGGGCAGGGTGATGTGCAGCGGCTCGGCGCCGTGGCCGTACATGACCGCGGGGATCTTGTGGTCGCGGCGGATCTTGCGGGCGGCGCCCTTGCCGAACTGCGTGCGCTTCTCGGCGACGAGCTTGGTGATCTGGGACACGGGAACTCCTGTGACGTCGGGGGGATCTCGAGGATGCGGTGGGCCTCGACGCGGGGCGCAGCACGGAGGCTCCACCGCGTCGATCACGGACGGTGACGGCGGGCCACCATGGACCGGCCGTGCTGTGTCCCTCGCCGAGGCAACCCCGAGAGTCTAGGCGACGCCCGCGGGGAGAGGGAAATCCGCCTCCCCCACCGGGTCGGCGAGCGCGAGCCGTCGTGCCCGTCGAGCCTCCCCGGCGCGCACCGCGACGACGCCGAGCAGGATGAGCACCCCGCCGCCGAGCTGCATCGGCCCGGGCAGCTCGGCGAGCAGCACCCAGGCGAAGAGCACCGCGAAGAGCACCTCGGTCAATCCCACGAACGACGCCACCGTGGACCCCAGGCTGCGCGCCGCCACGATGCCGAGCAGGTATGCCGCGGCGGCCGCGACGAGCGCCAGCTCACCGATCGCCACCCACCAGGGGAGCTGGGCGCCGCGCAGCGTGACGTCCAAGGCGGCAAACCGCATCGGCAGCACCCCCACCAGCCCGAGGACGCCCAGCACCGCCGCCCCGGCGACCATCCCGAGGCCCGCCAGCCCGACCGGGGGCAGGCCCGAGTCGTGGGCCGCGAGGACGAAGTACGTGGCCAGCCCGGTGGCGGCAAGCAGGCCCCACAGGACGCCGACGAGGTCGGGCCGGGCCTGCCCCGACAGGTCGAGGACGAGCACGAGACCCGCGATCGCCAGGACCACGCCCAGCGCGGTCAGGGCGCCCGGCGAGCGGCGCGTGCGCAGCCACACCCAGAGCACGACGAGGACGACCCCGAGGTACTCCAGCAGGAGGGCGACCCCGACGTCGAGCCGCTCGACCGCGTAGAAGTAGGTCACCTGGCAGCCCGCGACGGCCACCGCGCCGTAGGCGACGACGGCCCCGACGTTGCGGCGCAGCAGGTGCCACCGGCCCCGCATCGCGAGGGCGGCCGGCACGGCGAGCGCCACCGCGGCCCCGGCCACCCGCAGGAGGACCACGGCGCCCGAGCTCCATCCCTCGACCAGCAGCGGCTTGGCGAACGGGCCGCTCGTGGCGAAGGTCGCGGCCGACGCGAGGGCGAACCACAGCCCCACGCCGGTGCCGGGTGGGCGCTGGGCCATGGGCCTGCTCCTGTCAGGGGTGTGGACGTCGTATGCTCATGACGGTAGCGATCCGCCGCGTCAGGAGTCAAGATGCTGTTCGCCCATGACACCGAGGTCGCGCTGCGCGGTGCCGCGGCGCTGGTCAACACGGCTGCCACCCTCCCGACCGACACCGACGACCTCACGACGCCCGCCGAGCTCGACGCCTTCGTCCGCGAGTGGAGGTGGACCGGGTCGCGCACCGGGGACCTCGCCGAGCTCGAGGCCGTCCGCGCACTCCGGCCGCGACTGCGCGCCCTGTGGGCGGCTGACACGCAGGAGGCGGTCGCCATCGTCAACGACCTCCTTGCCGAGGCGCACGCCCTCCCCCAGCTGGTGCGCCACGACGAGTGGTCCTGGCACCTGCACGCCACCCCGCCCGAGGCGCCGCTCGCGACGCGGATGGCGGTCGAGGCCGCGATGGCCATGGTCGACGTGATCCGCGCCGACGAGCTCGACCGCCTGCGGACCTGCGCCGCCGACGACTGCGAGGACGTCGTGGTCGACCTCAGCCGGAACCGGTCCAAGCGCTACTGCGACGGGACCTGCGGCAACCGCGCCAACGTCGCGGCCTACCGGGCCCGTCGCGCCGGCAGCGCCTGAGGGCCGGCCGGCCAGGAGGCGCGAAGGGCGTTGCGGCTCAGGCGCGGCCGTCGAAGAGACTCGTCACCGAGCCGTCCTCGAAGACCTCCTGGATGGCGCGGCTGATGAGCGGGGCGATCGACAGCGTCGTGAGCTTGTCGAACTCGTGCTCGGCGCCGATCGGGAGCGTGTCGGTGACGATCACCTCCCGCGCCTGACAGGCCTTGAGCCGGTCGACGGCCGGGCCCGAGAGGATCGCGTGGGTGGCGGCGATGACGACGCCGGCGGCACCGTCGGCCATGAGGGCGTCGGCCGCCTTGGTGATGGTGCCGGCGGTGTCGATCATGTCGTCGACGAGGACGCAGACGCGGCCCTCGACCTCGCCGACGACCCGGTTGGCCACGGTCTCGTTCGGCCGGTCGATGTCGCGGGTCTTGTGGATGAAGGCCAGCGGAGCGCCTCCGAGCCGCTCGGACCACTGCTCGGCGACCTTGATCCGGCCGGCGTCCGGGGAGACGACCGCCAGCTGCTCGTGGCCGTACTTCTCCCGCACGTACTCGGACAGGATGGGCAGGGCCATGAGGTGGTCGACGGGGCCGTCGAAGAAGCCCTGGATCTGGGCGGTGTGGAGGTCGACCGCCATGAGCCGGTTGGCACCCGCGGTCTTGAACAGGTCGGCGACGAGCCGGGCCGAGATCGGCTCGCGGCCGCGGTGCTTCTTGTCCTGCCGGGCGTAGCCGTAGAACGGCAGCACGACCGTGATCCGCTTCGCCGACGCGCGTTTGAGGGCGTCGATCATGATGAGCTGCTCCATGATCGCGTCGTTGATCGGCACCGTGTGGCTCTGGATCACGAACGCGTCCGAGCCGCGCACCGACTCCTCGTAGCGGACGTAGGTCTCGCCGTTGGCGAAGTCGTAGGCGCTGGTCGGGACGAGCTCGGTGTCGAGCATCCTCGCGACCTCCCGCGCCAGCTCGGGGTGGGCGCGCCCCGAGAAGACCATGAGGTTCTTCTCGGTGGTCCTGAGGATGCCGGTCACGCCTGGTCCCGTCCTTCGCTGGTGGAGTCGGTATGCCGCGTGGCCGCCTCGGCCGCGGCGGCGGTCCGGGTGCCGGCCCGAGAGCGCGCCACCCAGCCGTCGATGTTGCGCTGTCGCCCACGGGCGACGGCGATCTGGCCCGGGTCCACGTCACCGGTGAGGGCCGACCCCGCGCCGACGTAGGCGCCGTCGGCCACGGTCACCGGTGCGATGAGCACGGTGTCAGACCCGACGAACGAGTGCTTCCCGATGGTGGTGTGGTGCTTGGCGACCCCGTCGTAGTTGGCGAAGATCGTGCCGGCGCCGATGTTGGCGCCTTCCCCGATCGTGGCGTCGCCGGCATACGTCAGGTGCGGCACCTTGGCACCCTCGCCGATCTTGGCGTTCTTCGTCTCGACGAAGCCACCGATCTTGCCGCCCGCACCGAGCTCGGTGCCCGGCCGCAGGTACGAGAACGGCCCGACGGTCGCGCGGGGACCGATCACGGCGAGCTGCGCCTCGGTGCGCTTGACCTCCGCGCCGTCGCCGACCTCCGTGTCGCGCAGCGTCGTGTCGGGGCCGATCGTCGCGTCCGCGCCGACCACGGTCGCCCCGAGCAGCTGGGTGTTGGGCAGGAGGGTGGTGTCGCGGCCGATGGTGACGTCGGCGTCGATCCAGGTGGTGGCCGGGTCGAGGATGGTGACGCCCTCGCGCATCCACCTCTCGGTGAGCCGGCGGTTGAGCTCGCGGCCGAGCCGAGCGAGCTGCACCCGGTCGTTGACGCCCTCGGTCTGCCAGAGGTCGTCGACCACGTGGGCGCTGACGCGACCGCCGCCCTCGCGGGCCAGGCCCAGGACGTCGGTGAGGTACTTCTCGCCCTGGGCGTTGTCGGTGCCCACGGAGGCCAGGTAGGTGCGCAGCACCGCGGCGTCGAACGCGTAGATGCCCGAGTTGATCTCGGTGATCGCCCGCTGCTCCTCGGTGGCGTCCTTCTGCTCGACGATGCCGACGACCGAGCCGTCCTCGCCACGAAGGATCCGGCCGTAGCCGGAGGGGTCGGCGAGGTGGGCCGTGATGACGGTGACGGCGCTGCCCGACTCCTCGTGGTGGGCCACCAGCGTGTGCAGGGTCTCGCCGGCGAGCAGCGGGACGTCGCCGTACGTGACGAGCACGGTGCCGTCGAGCTCGGGCAGTACCTGCAGGGCGCACTCGGTCGCCCTGCCGGTGCCCTTGACGTCGTCCTGGTCGGCGATGACCGCCTCGGGGTCGACCTCGGCGACGTGCGCCGCCACGAGGTCGCGCTCGTGCCGGACGACCACGGCGAGGTGCTGCGGCCCGACCTCACGCGCTGCGGCGATCGCGTGGCCGAGGAGCGAACGGCCACCGAGGCGGTGGAGCACCTTGGGGGTGGCGGACTTCATCCGGGTGCCCTCACCAGCGGCGAGGACGATGACGGCGGCAAGGCGGGAACCGCCTGCAGGGGTGCTCACGCGCGAACGCTCCAGGGTTCTGGTCGGGTGCGTCGGTCGTCGTCATGCTACCGGTCGGTCGGACCCCCGAAGGCCGCCGCCTCAGACGGCCGGCGTCGGGGCCGCGACGTGCGCGGGGACCGACCCGGCCTGCTCGGACGGCATGAGGATCCACAGCACGGGGTAGATGAGGATCTGGCTCCCGGGTACGACCATGAGGAGCAGGACGAACAACAGGCGCGCCGGCCACGGGTCGATGCCGAAACGGCGGCCGAGGCCTGCGACGACACCGCCGAGGAGCCGGCCGTCACGGGGCCGGACGAGCCCCTGCTGGGCGAAGGTGGTGTGGACGTCGTTCATGGGGAGCACTTCCTCTGTCGGTGCCGGGGCCTGTCTGTCCCTGGCTACCTCCAACCCTGCTCCGGGCGACGGCTCGTGCCCATCGGGTGCTCCCCTGGGCGCACCCCGAACCGGCGTCCGCTCGCTCAGGGTCGCTCGGCTCCCCGGGTAGGAGCCGGCCGGCCGCCCCACCTCGTTCCTCGGTACGGCGGTCGCCCTCCCAAGGTTCCTACCCGGGGCGCCGGCCCGCTCCGCTCGCTCGGCTCCCCGGGTAGGAATCGAACCTACGTCGCTTGTCCTGATTCAAAGTCAGGCGGGCCCTGCCAGCAGACCAACCGGGGAACGGCCCCCGGAGGCGCCGGTCACAGGGTATCGGGGTCCGGGCAGCAGGCTGGCCGGCGGACGAGGCCGGTGATGACAACCTACGCGAACGTAGGTTACGTTTTCGTAGGTTCGCAGCGCCGCGACTGGACGACCCACGGAAAGGTCCCCCATGACGACCGTGACCCCCTCGGCCCACGGCTCGGGCACGGCCCGCCCGGCCACCTCGACCACGGCCCCGACGACGCCACAGGCCGAGCGCAAGGGCAACGGCGAGCAGCTGACCCTTGCCCTCTTCATCGGCGTCCCGTTCCTCGCGCTGCTCGCCGCCGTCCCGGTCGCCTGGGGTTGGGGCCTGGGCTGGCGCGACGTGGTCATCGCCCTCGTCATGTACGCCGTCGCCGGCCACGGCATCACCGTGGGCTTCCACCGCCACTTCACCCACGGTTCCTTCAAGGCCACGAGGGGTCTCAAGATCGCCCTCGCGGTGGCGGGCACGATGGCGATCGAGGGTCCGGTCGTCCGCTGGGTCGCCGACCACCGGCGGCACCACGCCTTCTCCGACCGCGAGGGTGACCCGCACAGCCCGTGGCGCTACGGCGAGACCATCCCGGCCCTGGCGAAGGGGCTCTGGTGGGCGCACACCGGCTGGCTCTTCGACGTCGAGCAGACCCCCCGCGGCAAGTACGCCCCCGACCTCATGGCCGACGAGGACCTGAGGAGGGTCGACCGCGCCTTCCCGTGGATCGTCGCCACCTCGATGCTCCTGCCCGCCCTCGTCGGGGGCCTGTGGTCGATGAGCTGGCAGGGCGCCCTCACCGCCTTCTTCTGGGGCTCGCTCGTCCGGGTCTCCCTGTTGCACCACGTCACCTGGTCGATCAACTCCATCTGCCACACCATCGGCGAGCGCCCGTTCCGCAGCCGCGACCGGTCGGGCAACGTCTGGTGGCTCGCGTTCCTGTCCATGGGCGAGTCGTGGCACAACCTGCACCACGCGGACCCGACCTGCGCCCGGCACGGCGTGGAGAAGGGCCAGATCGACTCCAGCGCCCGCGTCATCCGGCTGCTCGAGAAGGCGGGGTGGGCGTACGACGTCCGCTGGCCCGTCGCCAAGCGCCTCGACGCGCGTCGCGTCGAGGCCTGACGCCGCAGCCCTCCACCATTCGGCGTAGGGCTGCGCGGCCGCGCACTGGTAGAACGCTGGCAAGGGCTCGCCGAGCCGCCACCGCGTCTCGTCGCCGTGGTGGATCACGGCGCGCGCAGGCGCTTCGCACGGGGGTAGCACGGGGATGGGTGCAGGGACGACGGACGTGGGCTCTGCCCTCGGCGGGAAGCTGCGCGCGGTGCTGGACGAGCTCGACCTGGACCTGGCCGGCCGGGTGGTCCTCACCGAGGCGGCCACAGGCCCGTACGTGGTGACCGCCCTCCTGGCGGCCCTGGCGGGGGCCGAGGTCTTCGCGTTCGCGAAGGACACGGCCTACGGGACGGCCGAGCGGGCGATCGACGCCACCCGCAGCGCGGGGTCCGGCCTGGACCTGCGCCACGAGGTCACCTACCTCACCGAGCTTGCGCCCGAGGTGGTCGCGGCCGCCGACGTCATCACCAACAGCGGCCAGCTGCGGCCCCTCGACGAGTCGCTTCTGAGGCACGCCAAGGACTCCGTCGTCCTGCCGCTCATGTACGAGGCGTGGGAGTGGCGCGAGGGCGACCTCGACCTCGCCTATGCCCGCCGTCGCGGCATGACGGTGGGCGCCACCAACGAGCGCCACCCCGGCGTGGACGTCTTCGGGTACCTCGGCGACATGGCGGTCAAGCAGGTGTTCGACGCCGGGACCACGCCGTACCGCAACCGGTTCGTCCTCGTCGCCAACAACGACTTCGGGCCCTACATCGCCCGGGTGCTCGGCCGCGTCTGCGCCGGCCTGGCCGTCGTGGCGCCCGACGAGCAGCGCAACAGCTACGCCGACCTGCCCGGCGTCGACTGGGTCGGGGGCTTCCCCCAGGTCCGCCTCCCCGCGGCCTACCGCGCCGCCGAGGCTGTCGTCTTCACGGCGTACCCGTTCGACCGGACCTGGATCGGCCACGGCGCCCCCATCGACGTCGCCGGGCTCGCCGCGTCGCTGGATCACCCCCTCGTCCTGAGGTATGCCGGGGACGTCGACGTGCCCGCTCTCGAGGCCCACGGCGTGCGCTGCTTCCCCGCGGTCGTGCCCTCGGGGCACATGGGCGTACTGCCGTCCGCGGTCGGCTTCGACCCCGTCATCCGCCTGCAGGCCGGCGGCCTGAAGTCTGCGGAGGCCATGCTGACGGGCCGGCACGAACACGCGGGCGTCCCGGTGGTCGAGCTGCTGTGACGACCCCCGAGCCGATCGTCGCGATCGGGCGCTCGCGCCTGCTCCACGACTCCGTGGAGCACCTCGCCGGGGCAGGTCACCGGGTCGCTGCGATCGTCACGGCGCCGGCGTCGGCCGAGTACGACGTCGGGCCCGAGGAGTTCGCGGCCCTGGCACAGCGGCTGGGCTGCGAGTTCGTCCTGGTCGAGCGCGGGGGCCTCCCGCCGGAGGTCGTCGGTGCGCTCGAGCGGCACCGGGTGCGGGTCGGGATCAGTGTCAACTGGCAGTACGTCCTGCCGGGTCACGTCCTGGACGCCTTCCCTCTCGGCCTGCTCAACCTGCACCTGGGGAACCTGCCCGACTACAAGGGCAACGCCACGGTGAACTGGGCGATCCTGCGCGGCGAGAAGAGCATCTGTGCTGACGTCCACAAGATGGCCGTCGAGCTGGACGCGGGCGACGTCATCGCCCGCTCCCTCATCCCCATCGATGACACGACCTACGTCGGCGACGTGCTCGCGCGGGCGGCGCAGCTGGCGCCCGGGCTGTTCCGGCAGGCCCTCGAGAACCTCGCCCGGGACCCCGCGCACTGCGTGGTCCCTGGTTCGCCCGAGGGCCTGCGCTGCTTCCCCCGGCTCCCGGAGGACGGCCTGCTCGACTGGACGCGATCCGCCGTGGACGTCGCGCGCCTGGTCCGCGCCTCCTCCCGCCCCTATCCCGGCGCCTTCACCTTCCTCGGGGGCCGTCGTGTCACGGTCTGGCGCGCCGCGGTCTCGGGACGCAGCGACCTCCTCGCCGTGCCCGGCCACGTCCTCGGTCCGGGCTCGACGTCGTCGTCACTGCTCGTGGCGTGCGGCGAGGGGGCCCTCGAGCTGCAGGAGGTGGCCGTCGACGGGCACGCCGTCGAGCCCTCGACCCTCACCCGCAGCATCCGGGCGCGCTTCTCCTCGTCCGGAGCGCACGGTGCGCGGCACGCCACCGATTCGCACCGGCGGCCCGGAGCACCCGGCATACCGGCAGAATGGTGAGGTGAGCGACACCCAGGGGGCACCGGCGACGAGCGCCGCGCGGCTGCGCATGACCGGCAAGCAGCGGCGTGAGCAGCTCATCGAGGTCGGTCGGAAGCTGTTCGCGGACAAGGGTTTCGAGGGCACGACCGTCGAGGAGATCGCCGCCAAGGCGAACGTCTCCAAGCCGGTCGTCTACGAGCACTTCGGCGGCAAGGAGGGGCTCTACGCCGTCGTCGTCGACCGCGAGATCGCCGCCCTGCTGGGCTCGATCACGGGCGCCCTGACCACCGAGATGGGCAGCCGCGAGACCCTGGAGCGGGCCGCCCTCGCCCTGCTCGACTACATCGAGACGTCCACCGACGGGTTCCGGATCCTCGTGCGGGACAGCCCTGCAGGGCAGTCGACCGGCTCGTTCGCCAGCCTCATCTCCGACGTCGCCAGCCAGGTCGAGCACATCCTCGCCGCCGAGTTCAAGCGACGCAAGCTCGACCCCAAGGCGGCCCCCCTCTACGCGCAGATGCTCGTGGGCATGGTCGCGCTGACGGGGCAGTGGTGGCTGGACTCGCGGAAGATGAAGAAGACGGACGTGGCCGCCCACCTGGTCAACCTCGCGTGGAACGGCCTGGCCGGCATGGAGAAGAAGCCCGACCTCGTCACGCGACGCTAGGCCGACCGCTCCGCGTCAGGGCCGTGCCTGCGCCGCGTGCCCGACGCAGAAGACCCGCCGGAACGGGAAGACCACGCCGACCTCCGTGCGCGGGTATGCCGCGCGGAGCCGCACGTCGTACTCGGCGAGGAAGGCGTCGCGCTCGTCGGCATCCGTGAGGGTCTCGAGGACCGGTCGCAGGCCGGTGCCGCGCACCCACTCCAGCACCGGGTTCCCCTGCTGCGCACCGGGATCGAGCACGTGCTGGTACGTTGTCTCCCAGGCGTCGACCTCCAGCCCCGCCGATGCGAACAGGCGGACGTACTCGACGGGCTCGTCGACCGCCAGTCGCTGCAGTGCCGGGCGCAGCCGGGCGGCCGCCGGGTGCGTGGCCGCCACCTCGCGCATGAGCCGGTGCGAGGGCGCCTCGAGGTTGCCCGGCACCTGCATGGCGAGCCACCCACCGGGCGCGAGCGCCGCGGCCCACGCGCGCAGCAGCTCGCGGTGGCCGGGGACCCACTGCAGCGTGGCGTTGCTGACGACGACGTCGGGCCGCTCGCCCAGGCCTGCGAGGTCCCACGTCGCCAGGTCCGCCTCCACCCACTCGACCCGTCCGTCCCGGTCCAGCGAGCGCGCGGAGTCCAGCATCTGCGGGGAGGAGTCGACGCCGACGACCCGGGCCCCCGGCCAGCGCTCCGCGAGACCGAGGGTCAGCGGGCCGTTGCCACAGCCGAGGTCGACCACCAGGCGCGGGTCCCGCGCCCCGACCCGGGCCAGGAGGTCGCCGAACGGGCGGGAGCGGTGGTCGGAGAAGCGCGCGTACTGCTCGGGGTCCCAGGTGGTGCTCATGCCGTCTCCCTCGGTCACGGTATCTTGATATCAAGATACTTGATGCCGGGTAGAGTTTCCACCATGACCCCCCAGGCGGACGACGTCGACCGGATCGTCGACGCGTGGCGACGCGAGCGCCCCGACCTCGATGTCGCTCCCCTGCAGGTGCTCTCGCGCATCTCGCGGCTGGCCCGCCGGCTCGACCTCGACCGCGCCCAGGCCTTCGCCCAGCACCAGCTCGAGGGCTGGGAGTTCGACGTCCTGTCGGCCCTGCGCCGCTCGGGCGCGCCCTACGAGCTCTCCCCCGGGCAGCTGATCCGCCAGACCCTCGTGACGAGCGGGACCATGACCAACCGGGTGGACCGCCTGGAGCGGCGGGGACTGGTCGAGCGCAGCCCCAGCCCGACCGACCGCCGCGGCGTCATCGTCCGGCTGACCCCCACGGGCCGTGACACGGTCGACGCCGCCATGGCGGACCTGCTCACCCGCGAGCGCGCGCTGCTGTCGGACCTGTCCGCGCAGGACAGGGACCACCTCGCGGCGACGCTCCGGGACCTGCTGGCGCCGTTCGAGGCGGAGTCCGTCCCGACGACCGGCTGACCGGCTGGAGCCGCCCCTCCTACTGCGGGGTGCCCTGCGCCCACCGCAGCACCGTGGTCGCCAGCGGGGTCCAGCGCGGCTCGGCGTCCGTGCCGTCGTTGAGCATCCCCCACCCGTGCCCGCCGGCCGTGGAGACGAACTGCTTGCGGGTGGCCGGAACGCTCGCGAACGCCGTCCGGGTGCGGTCCGGCTCCATGGTGCGGTCGCTCGCCGCGATCGCGACGAGCAGGGGCACCGTGATGCCCGGGGCCGCCTCCTGCGCCGACGGCGCCCCGAACCCGTCGAACGGCCCCGACAGGTCGACGATCGCGTCCACGCCGGCCTGCTGGCCGACCCCGAGCGCGATGGCACCGCCCATCGAGGCGCCCACCACCGTGACACGACCGGCGCCCCACCGGCGCGCCCAGTCCACGGCGACCCGCACCTGCGCCTCCGGGTCCGCCGCGAAGGACGGCGTGCACCGCGCCCGGCCCCACCCGCACAGGTCCAGGAGCAGGCCGTGGACCCCGCGCTCGGCCGCCCACGCGGCATACGACACCCAGCCGCAGAAGCCCGACGCCGAGGTCTGGTGCAGGTAGACGGCCACCGTCGGCCCGCTGCCGAGGGTCGCGGCCGTCATGACGCTGCCGTCCGGCGCGGCGACGTCCACGAGCCGCCCACCGTCGACCGGCACCTTGCAGCGCTCGGCCACCGTCGTCGGCGTCACGATGGGCAACGGCGTGGGCGATCGCGTCGCCGACGGCCTGGCCGCTTCCCCAGCCCCCACGCACGCCGACAGCAGCGCCACCAGGACGGCACCCCACCAGACCCGCCCGGCACCCGAGCGTCCCCACCACCGTGCTCGCATATGTCAACATTGACATATGCCTGCGCCCGCGTCCATCCCCTCGCACCTCGGGTGCGCGGTCCTCGGCCTGCTGGCGCGCCGGCCGCGCACGGGGTACGACCTCGCCAAGGCGATGGAGCGGCCCGTCGGCTACTTCTGGACGGCGCAGCACAGCCAGATCTACCCCGAGCTCGCCCGGCTCGAGGCCGCCGGCCTCGTCGAGCACGAGGTCGTGGCGGGCGCCGGTCCCCGGCCCACCAAGCGGTATGCCGTGACGCCGGCCGGCCTCGACGCCCTGCGTGCGTGGGTGGCCGCCGACGCCGAGCCCCCGGCGGTGCGGGACCTGGAGACGCTGCGGCTGTGGTCGGTGTGGACCGTGGAGCCCGAGGTGGCGCGCGAGCTGGTGCGCGCGGGGCGGGCCCGGCACGCGGCCGCGCTCGCGGCCTACCGGGACGAGCTGGGCGCGCTGGCCGGCGACCCGGCGGCCCACGACCGCACGCAGCCGCTCTTCGCCAGCCGGCTCACGCTGGAGGGCGGCGTCCGGACCCGGCAGGCGGCCGTCGAGTGGTGCGACTGGATGCTCGAGCAGCTGGCCTGACACCTCGGGGTGGGCCATGGCGGTCCCCGCCGTCGGTCAGCCGGCGACCTCGGCCGCCTCGAGCCACTCCAGCTCGAGCGCCTCACGCTCGTCGGACACCTCGCGCAGCTGGGCGTTGAGCTCCCCCACGCGGTCGTAGTCCGTGGCGGCCTGCGCCATGGCCAGGTGGATCCGCTCCTCGCGCTCGGCGAGGCGGGCGAGCTGGCGCTCGATCCGGGCCATGTCCTTGCGCGCCTCGCGGAGCTCGGCCGGGGTCGGGCCGGCCTCCGCAGGAGCGGTCGCGGTGGCAGCCTGCGACGCCGAGACCTGGTGGCGGACACCGGTCTCCAGGGCCCGGTGCCGGAGCTCGAGGTACTGCTCCACACCACCGGGGAGCTCGCGGACCCGGCCGTCGCCCATGAGGGCGACCTGGCGGTCACACACCCGCTCGAGCAGGTAGCGGTCGTGGGAGACGACGAGCAGCGTGCCGGCCCAGCCGTCGAGGACGTCCTCCAGCGAGGTCAGCGTCTCGATGTCGAGGTCGTTCGTCGGCTCGTCGAGGAGCAGGACGTTGGGCTCGTCCATGAGCAGGCGGGTCAGCTGCAGGCGGCGCCGCTCGCCACCGGACAGGTCCGACACCCGCGTCTGCTGCCGGCCACCGCTGAAGCCGAGGCGCTGGGCGAGCTGGGAGGCGCTGATCTCCTTGCGCCCCAGGCGGATGTACTTGCGCACGTCCTCCACGGCCTCGATCACCCGCCGGTCGGCGAACCGCTCGAGCTCGCGCACCTCCTGCGACAGGTAGGCCAGCCGCACGGTGACGCCCTGCTTCCGCTTCCCCGACGCGAGCGGCACCTCGCCGGCGATGGCCCGCAGCAGTGTGGACTTGCCCGCGCCGTTGACGCCGACGATGCCGATCCGCTCCCCCGGCGCGAGGTGCCACGTGAGGCGGTCGAGCAGTGCGCGGTCGCCGAGGACCACGGTGGCGTCCTGGAGGTCGATGACGTCCTTGCCCAGGCGCGTCGTCGCGAAGCGCACCAGCTCGACGTCGTCGCGTGGCGGCGGCTCGTCGGCGATGAGCTGGTTGGCGGCGTCGATGCGGAACTTGGGCTTGGAGGTGCGCGCGGGCGCCCCGCGTCGCAGCCAGGCCAGCTCCTTGCGCAGCAGGTTGTCCCGGCGCTCGGCGGTGACCGTCGCGATCCGGGCGCGTTCGGCCCTGGCGAGCACGTAGGCCGCGTAGCCGCCCTCGTAGGACTGCACCGTCCCGTCGACGACCTCCCACGTCTGCGTGGCCACGGCATCGAGGAACCAGCGGTCGTGGGTGATGGTGACGAGGGCGTTGTCGGGGCGGGCCCGGTGCCGCACGAGGTGCTCAGCCAGCCAGGCGACCCCCTCGACGTCGAGGTGGTTCGTGGGCTCGTCGAGCAGCAGGACGGTCGGGTCGGCGACGAGCAGCCGGGCGAGGGCGAGGCGACGGCGCTCGCCACCGGAGAGCGGCCCGACGGTGGCCTCGAGACCGCCCACGGCCTCCGCGCCGATCCCGCCGAGCAGGCCGGTCAGCACGTCGCGGATCCTCGGGTCGCCGGCCCACTCGTGCTCCGCGCGGTCGCCGAGCACCACCGCGTGCACGGTCGCGCCCGGGTCGAGCACGTCCTCCTGCGCCAGCACGCCGATGCTGGAGACCCCGGCTCGCGTGACCCGGCCGGTGTCCACCTCGCGCTGGCCGGCCAGCACCCGGAGCAGGGTCGTCTTGCCGCCGCCGTTGCGGCCCACGACGCCGATCCGGTCGCCGCCGAGGACCCCGAGCGAGACCTCGTCGAGGACCTGGGCCGTGCCGAGGGCCAGGGAGGCCCGTTCCACGCTGATGAGGTTCGCCATCAGCGGGCGCGCACCCCCGTGACGACATGGGCTCCGTGGGCCGGGCCGGTCGCGCGGCGCACGTCCTGCACGGTGCCCGACGCGGTGAGGGACACGGCGAGGTCGAGCGCGGACTCGTTGTCCTCGGCGAGGAACGCGACGGTCGGGCCAGAGCCCGACACGATCCCTCCGATCGCGCCGAACTCGAGCCCGGCGTCGATCACGTCTGCCAGGGCCGGCATCAGCGAGATCGCCGCCGCCTGCAGGTCGTTCGCGAGGGCCGCGCCCAGGGCGCGAGGGTCGCCGGACCTCAGGGCGGTCATCATCTCGGGGGTCGGGGCCGGCTCCGGGACCGGGCGGTCCCCCCGGAGCCGGTCGCACTCGGCATACACCGCGGGGGTGGACAGCCCGCTCTCGCTGACCGCGAGCACCCAGTGGTAGGTGCCCCGGGCGAGCACGGGGGCCAGCACCTCCCCGCGGCCGGAGGCCATGGCCGTGCCGCCCGTGAGCAGGAACGGCACGTCGCTGCCGACCTCGGCCGCCACGTGCTCGAGCTCGACCCGTGGGGTGCCCAGGCCCCACAGCTGGTCACAGGCCACGAGGGCGGCGGCGGCGTCCGCGGAGCCGCCGGCCATGCCGCCCGCGACGGGGATGTCCTTGCGGATCGCGATGTGCACCGGCTCGGTGACGCCGGCCGCCTGCGCCAGCAGCTGGGCGGCCCGGGCGGCGAGGTTGGTGCCGTCCTCGGGGACGCCCAGCGACTGCGGGCCGCTGACCGAGATCCCCCACTCGGCCGCCGCCGTGACGGTGACCTCGTCGTGCAGGGACACCGCGTGGAAGACGGTCGAGAGGGGGTGGTAGCCGTCGGGACGCGGGGCGCCGACCACGAGCTCGAGGTTGATCTTCGCCGGGACGCGCACCGTCACCGATGACGGCGGCACCAGGGCTGAGGTCATGGCCGCCACCCTAGTCGGAGGCGACCGAGGGGACGTCCTCGAGTCAGCCGGGCGGCAGCGCGGTCCGGGCGGCCGCGATCGCGGCGAACTGCTCGACCCCGAGCTGCTCGCCCCGGGTCCGCGGGTCGATGCCGGCCGCGACGAGGCACGCCTCCGCACGGGCGGCGGACCCTGCCCACCCGGCGAGCGCTGCGCGCAGGGTCTTGCGGCGCTGGGCGAACGCGGCGTCGATGCAGCCGAAGGTGTCTCGTCGCGTGGCTCCTGCCACGTCCGGCTCCGGGCGGCGGTCGAAGGCGACCAGGCCCGAGTCGACGTTGGGCACGGGCCAGAAGACGCTGCGCGGTACGGTCCCCGCCAGCCGCACCGAGGCGTACCAGGCGGCCTTGACGCTCGGCACGCCGTAGGCCTTGGAGCCCGGCGGCGCGGTGAGCCGCTCGGCCACCTCGAGCTGGACCATGACGAGGACGCGCCGGATCGTCGGGAACGACTCGAGGAAGGAGAGCACGACCGGGACGGACACGTTGTAGGGCAGGTTCGCCACCAGGGCGGTCGGCTGCGGGTCGGGGAGCTGGCGCACCTTCAGCGCGTCGGCCGCGACGACGGTGAGGCGCTCGGCGACGCGGGGCGCGAGCCGGGCCACGGTGTCCGGCAGGGCGGCGGCCAGGGTGGGGTCGACCTCGACGGCGGTCACGTGCCCTGCCTCCGGCAGCAGCGCGAGCGTCAGCGAGCCGAGGCCGGGCCCGACCTCGACGACGACGTCCTGCGGGCCGACCCCGGCGAGGCGGACGATCCGCTTGACCGTGTTGGCGTCGACGACGAAGTTCTGTCCCCACTGCTTGGTGGGTCGTACGCCGAGGGAGGCCGCGACCTCTCGGACCTGCGCGGCGCCGAGGTAGCCGCTGGTCTCCGGGTCGCTCATGCGGCCGAGCCTAGGGGCACCGCGTCGACCACGTGCGACAGCACCCCGGACCGCCCGGTCCGGGGTGCTGTCGGTGCAGCCGAGGTGCCGTCAGGCGGCGTGGGCGCAGCCCCACGGGCCGAGGCCGGCCTTGGCGTAGTAGCGGTTGGCCACGGTGATCTGCTGCTCGCGCGAGGCCAGGTCGGCGCGCGGGGCGAAGTCGCCGCCACCGTTCGCCAGCCAGGAGCCGGAGTCGAACTGCAGGCCGCCGTAGTAGCCGTTGCCGGTGTTGATGTGCCAGTTGCCACCGGACTCGCACTGGGCGATCCGGTCCCACATCGCGGCGTTGGCCAGGTTGATGCCCGCGCCCGACGTGTTGCCCGCGGAGGGCGCCGGGGCAGCCGGCCGGGCCTTGGTGCCGACCGCGACGAGGCGGGCGACGGGCTGCTGGGTGACCGTGGAGCTGACGACCTTCTTGCTCTCGACCTTGCCGTCGACCTTGGTGACCTTCCAGGTCACCAGCTTGGCGCCGTCGGCACCGGCCTTGAGCGTCTTGGTCTGGCCCTTGTAGAGGCTCGAGTCGCTCGTGCGGGTGACCGGGGCTGCGATGGCCTGGGTGTCCTTGACCTCGGTCGAGGTGACCCGCTGCACCTGGATCTTCATGCCCTTGGTGACCGCCGTGGTGAGGGCGGGCTTGACCCGGTCCTCGCCGCCCTGGGTGATGCCGAGCTCGGAGAGCACGTCGGCGACGGTGGCGGCGGTGGTGGTCTCGTTGCGGTTCTTGCCATCCGCCCGGACGGACACGTCCTTGGGCGTGGTGACCGAGAGGGTGAGGCCCTGGCGGCCGAGAGTCATCGAGCGCGAGGCGGACAGCTTGGCCGAGTCGGCGCGGATGCCGAGCTCCTGCAGGGCCGCGGCGACGGTGGTCGCGGTGGTCCAGTACTCGCGGGTCGCCCCGTCGACCGTGACGGTCAGCTTGCGGCCGTACCGGACGACGACCTTCTCGCCGTCGGACAGCGGGGCGTCCTTCGACGGGGCGACGACGTCGTGGTCGCCGATGGTGATGCCCTCCTTCGTGAGGACGTCACCCACCGTGCTGCCGAAGGCGTGGACGGTGGAGGTCTTGCCGTCGACCGAGAGGGTGACGGACTTGTCGAGGTGCGAGACTCCGACGGCGCCGGCGACGAGGGTCGTCACGACCGCGGCTTGGACGATGCGGCGAACGGGCAGGGTGATCACGGTGCTCCAGAGGTCGTACTCCCCGGGCATCGGTCCGCGACGGCGCGCCTCCCTCCGCAGCCCCTGACGGGGCCTGGACGAAGATAGAGGGAGGCTCGTCGCGGTGCCGTTCTCTCGCGGCGGACCAGCTTCCCTCTTCGCGTCGCCCGGAGGTCCGACCCCGGCCAACAGTCGTCCACCCTGAACCCCTCGGGGGCCAAAGGTCAAATTTTGATAACGGCATGTTCAGGGTTCGGCCAAGTTGCACCCGTGGCATTCGCGAGTGTGCACCGGCCCGGCAGCGAGCCGTCACCAGGGTCCGTAGACCGCCTCGGAGTTGGCGCTCAGCGCCTCGCAGAGGGTGGGCACGGCGACCCCGACGACACCTGCCATGGCGCGCACCGTGAGCGGCACGAGGTAGGGGGCGTTGGTGGCCCCGCGCCACGGCGCCGGGGTCAGGTAGGGGGCGTCGGTCTCGACGAGCAGGCGGTCGAGCGGCACGATCGAGAGCGCGTCGCGCAGGCCCTTGGCGTTCTTGAACGTCACCGTCCCGGCGAAGGACAGGTGGTAGCCCCGCTCGACGCAGGCACGGGCCACCGACATGTCGCCCGAGAAGCAGTGCATCACCGTGCGGTCGGGCGCCCCCTCCTCCTCGAGGATGCGCAGGACGTCCTCGTGGGCGTCGCGGTCGTGGATCTGCAGGGCGCGGCCGGTCCGCTTGGCGAGGTCGATGTGCCAGCGGAACGAGTCCTGTTGCACCCCAACGCCTTCCGGGCCAGTGCGGAAGTAGTCGAGACCGGTCTCTCCGATGACCCGGATGCGCGGGTGGGCGGCCAGCGCCTCGATCTCGCGGTATGCCGCGTCGAGGGCACCGGCCGCGGCCAGCCGTGGTGCCTCGTTGGGGTGGATGGCCACGCCACCGAGCACCTGGGGGTGCCGGTCGACGACGTCGACGGTGAACCGCGCACCGGGCAGGTCACAGCCGATCTGGACCAGCCGGTCGACCCCGACGGCGGTGGCCGCGGCGACGGCGGCGGCCACGTCGGGCGGCGCCTCGCCGTCACGGGCGATGTCGAGGTGGGTGTGGTTGTCGACGACCGCGATGGGCAGTGGGTCCGGCGCGTCCGGCACCCGCCCGTGGCCGCTGCGGCCGTGCGTGTCCGAGGGTGCCACCGAACGTCCGCTCAGGCCGTCGTGGCGGTGTCGTCACCGTCGGCGTCGTCGTCGGCGGCGAGGCGCTCCAGCTCCTCCTCGACCACCGACTCGTCGAGCTTGGTGAACACCGGTGTGGGCTTCGCCACAGGCGCTCCCACGACCACGGGGCGGGACTCCCAGCGCGGCGTCGCGGAGTACTCACCCGTGATGACCGGGTACGTACGGCCGTCGTCGGCGGGGTCGAGGCCCGCGACCTGCTCCAGCCGCGGCATCGGCATGAACTCGCCCTCGCCACCGAGCACCCGGTGCACGGCGTTGGAGGAGTGCGGCAGGAACGGCGCCAGGATGGTGTTGAGGTCGCTCACGCACTGCACGAGCGTGTGCAGCACGGTCGCGAGGCGCTCGCGCTGGTCCTCGCCCTTGAGCTTGAACGGCTCGGTGTCGGTGACGTACTTGTTGACGTCGCCCACGACCCGCATCGCCTCCGCCACGGCCGCCTTGACGCGCTGCCGCTCCAGTAGGTCACCGACCGTCCCGAAGGCGCCGAGCACCCGCGTACGGACCGCCTCGTCGACGGGCTCCGGTGCGCCCGGCTGCGGGACCTCGCCGAAGCTCTTGGCCACCATCGAGGCCGTGCGGTTGACGAGGTTGCCCCAGCCGGCCACGAGCTCGGAGTTGTTGCGCTGGACGAACTCGGCCCAGGTGAAGTTGGCGTCCTGGTTCTCCGGTCCTGCGGCGCAGATGTAGTAGCGGATGGCGTCGGGGCCGTACCGCTCGAGGACGTCGCGGATGTAGATGACGTAGCCACGCGACGTGGAGAACTGCTTGCCCTCCATGGTCAGGTACTCGCTGGAGACCACCTCGGTGGGCAGGTTGAGCTCTCCGAAGACGCCCGGCTCCCCGCCCCTGGCGCCCTTCCCGGCATACCCGAGCAGCTCGGCCGGCCAGATCTGGGAGTGGAAGGTGATGTTGTCCTTGCCCATGAAGTAGTAGGACAGCTGCTCGCCGTCAGCGGCGTCGGCGTTCCACCACTCCCGCCAGCGCTCGGGCTCCCCGATCCGGCGGGCCCACTCCACGGACGCGGAGAGGTAGCCGATCACGGCGTCGAACCAGACGTAGAGGCGCTTGCTCGGGTTGTCGCGCCAGCCGTCGAGCGGCACCGGGATGCCCCAGTCGAGGTCGCGCGTCATGGCCCGCGGGCGGATGTCGTCGAGGATGTTGAGGCTGAACTTGATGACGTTGGGGCGCCACGTGCCGGACGCCTCCCGCCCCTCGAGCCACTCGCGCAGCGCGTCGGCGAGCGCGGGCAGGTCGAGGAAGAAGTGCTGGGTCTCGATGAACTCCGGCGTCTCCCCGTTGATCTTGCTCCTGGGGTCGATCAGGTCGGTCGGCTCGAGCTGGTTGCCGCAGTTGTCGCACTGGTCACCGCGCGCCTCGCCGTAGCCACAGATCGGGCAGGTGCCCTCGATGTAGCGGTCGGGCAGGGTCCGGCCGGTCGACGGCGAGATGGCGCCACGGGTGGTCTGCTCGACCATGTAGCCGTTCTTCCAGACCTGGGTGAACAGCTCCTGGGCGACGGCGTAGTGGTTGGCCGTCGTCGTGCGCGTGTACAGGTCGTAGGAACAGCCGAGATCCGTGAGCTCGCCGGCGATCACCGCGTGGTTGCGGTCGACGAACTCGCGTGCGGTGATCCCCTCCTTGTCGGCCTGGACGAGGATCGGGGTGCCGTGCTCGTCGGAGCCGCTGACCATGAGCACGTCGTGGCCCGCCATCCGCATGTAGCGGCTGAAGACGTCGGAGGGCACGGCGAACCCGGCCACGTGGCCGAGGTGCCGCGGGCCGTTGGCGTACGGCCAGGCGACGGCGGAGAGGACCTTGCTCATGCGACGACCGCCTGAGGACACGAGCGACGAAGGAGCGAGGCCCGGAAGTCCGAGGCGCCTGAGCGGAAGTGGGAGCTCACGGGTCCGATCCTAGGGGTGGGCGGCAAACCGGTTGCGCGGGCGTCGGTATGCCGCGTGCCCGCCTCCGCGCGCGTCGCGTCCCCTCCAGGAAACGGTTCCGGCAGGGCCCGTCTGGCAAGCCTCGAGCCGCACGTCCGCGGGAAACGGTTCCGCGAGGGCCCGTCTCGACCGCACCTGTGGACAACGGGCGGGGCGGGCCGCCGGTCCGCCAGTCTGGGCGCGTGTCCCGAGCCGACATGAACCGCAGGCCCGACCTCCAGCCCAACGCGCCGTTCACCCGCAAACAGGCGTTGGCCGCCGGTCTGACCGACCACGACCTCTGCGGGCCGGCATACACCCAGCTCTACTGGGGCGTGTACATCGCGGCGAGCGTGCAGGTCACGTTGGTGGTGCGGGCATTAGCAGCGCTCATGGTGGCCCCGACCGGTTCCGTGCTGAGCCACCACAGCGCGGCCACGCTCTGGGGAGGCACGCCACCGGACTCCGGGGAGGTGCACGTCACGGTCACGGGCGACGCCCGGCAGAAGACGCGGGGGATCCGACCACACCGTGCGAAGGTGCTTCCGCCGGCCGTGACCCGGCACGGGCTGCGCGCGACGCCACCCGAGCGGACGTGGCTGGACATGGCCGGCTGCTGCGACCTCGTCCAGCTCGTCAGCCTGGGCGACTCGCTCGTCCGGTCGGGGGCCACCACGCCCGAGCGGCTTGTCAACGCGGTGCCGGCCGGCAAGGGGAAGCAGGTGCGGCTCGCCCGTCGCGCGGCCGGTCTGGTCCGGGCGAGGGTGGACTCGCCCATGGAGAGCCGGCTGCGGCTGCTGTTCGTCCTGGCTGGGCTGCCCGAGCCGGTCGTGAACCACGAGATCCGGGACGAGGAAGGGCGCGTCAGGTACCGGGTCGACCTGTCCTTCCCGGAGCAGCGACTGGCGTTCGAGTTCGAGGGTCGCCAGCACGTGGACGTCGTGGAGCAGTGGGAGAAGGACATCGTGCGCCGCGAGGACCTCGAGGCCGAGGGGTGGCGGTTCGTCCTGGTGACCTCCTCCACGCTCTACGCGGCTCCCGCCGACGTCCTGGCGCGCGTCGTCGCCGCCATGGGCGATCGCGGCGTGCGGGTCCCTCGCCGGCTGCGGTCCGAGTGGCGGCACTTCTTCGTCGGGAAGGCCGACATCCGCTGACGCTGGCCGGGAAGGGCCCGCGCGGAACCGATTCCCGGATGAGGGGTAGGGGCGGAGCACTAAAGAGGCCCGCGCGGAACCGATTCCCGGATGAGGGGTAGGGGCGGGGCACTAAAGAGGCCCGCGCGGAACCGATTCCCGGGTGAGGGGTAGGGGCGGAGCACTAAAGAGGCCCGCGCGGAACCGATTCCGGGCGACGGGTGGGGGCTGCGAGCCGGCCTGCACCCGGCGGCCCCAGCCCTCAGTCGCGCTGGCCCAGCCCGGCGTCGCGGGCCCGGATGATGACCTCGGCGCGGTCGGTGGCCTGGAGCTTGGACAGGATCGCGGAGACGTTGTTGCGCACCGTCTTCGGGGCGAGGAACAGCTCGGCGGCGATCTGGGAGTTCGACCGCCCGGCCGCGATGAGGTCGAGCACCTCGCGCTCGCGCTCGGTGAGCATCGGGAACTCCGTGGCCGTCCGCGCGGGCGACGGCGAGAGCAGCTCCCCGATCCGTGACGCGAGCGAGGCGCCGAACACCACCCCACCCGCGTGCACCGCGGTGATGGCCCGGGTGACCTCCTCCTGCGACGCCCCCTTGACCAGGTAGCCGCGCGCGCCGGCCCGCATCGCCGACAGCAGCGTCCCGTCGTCCTCCCCCATGGTGAAGACCAGCACGCCGACCGCGGGGTTCGCGGCGAGCACCCGGCGGGTGGCCTCGATCCCGTTGACCTCGGGCATCTGGATGTCCATCACCACGACGTCCGGCCGGTGCTCGGCCGCGAGCGCCACCGCCTCGGCCCCGTCCGCCGCCCGCGCCACGACCTCGATGTCGGGGTGCGGCTCGAGCAGGGTCGCCAGCCCGTCCCTGAACACGGGGTGGTCGTCCGCGATGAGCACCCGGATCCGCCCCGCCGCCGCTGCAGCGTCCTGGGTCATCTCGCTCCCTGCCTCGTCGCCACCAGGGACGTTCCCTGCGACCGTCTCATCGCGTGCCCGGCCCGGTCGGCAACCAGGCGCGCACGGTGGTCCCGCCACCCGGAGGACACACCACCTCGTACCGGCCCCCCAGCTCGTCGACCCGCTCACGCAGCGACCTCAGGCCCACCCCGGCGACGACGTCCTCGGCGATGCCGCGCCCGTCGTCGGCCACCTCGACCGCGAGGTCGGCAGGCCCGGTCGCGAGCCGCACGGTGGCTGCGCCCGCACCCGCGTGGCGGGCGACGTTGGCCAGCGCCTCCGAGACGATCCGGTAGGCCGCGACCTCCACGGCCGCGGGCAGGTCCCCCAGCGACCCGGGGTCGGCGTCGACGACGACGGCGAGGCCGCCCGAGCGCGCCCGCACCGCCTGCTGCTCCACCGCGGCGAGCAGGCCCAGGTCGTCCAGGGCGGGCGGACGCAGGCCGTGGACCAGCCGCCGCACGTCGGCCAGCGCCTCGGTGATCTCGGCCCGGGACTGCACGACGAGCCGGTGGGCGGTCTGCGGGTCGGAGGCCACGGCGTTGCCCGCGGCGTCGAGCCGCATCGCCACCCCGCCGAGCACCGGCCCGAGGCCGTCGTGCAGGTCGCGGCGGATCCTGCGCCGGTCCTCCTCCCGGGCCAGGACGAGCTGCTCGCGCGACTCCTGCAGCTCGCGCGCGAGCAGGCTGGCGCGCACGGCGATGGCGGCCTGCCGGACGACGTCGAGGAGCAGCGTCTGGTCGCGGCGTGAGAGCATGCCCCGGATGCCACCGTCGGGCAGCTGGAGCGTGCCGATCCGCTCACCGCGGTAGGAGATCGGGAAGGTCTGCGTCTGCGTGGGGGTGGTCCCCCAGGTCGCCGCGAGGCCCTCCCCACCACGTCCGAGCACCTCCACCCGCACGTAGGCCACCCGGAACGCGTCCGCCACCGCCTCGGCGAGCATCGGCAGCTGCTCCTCGAGGCCACCCGACTCCTCGAGCCGCTCCGCGAGGGCCGAGACCACCTCGTACCGCTCCCCGCGGCGGCCCAGGAGCCGGCGGCGCACGATGCCGGTGAGCCAGGAGCGCAGGGGTCCGTATGCCGCGACCGCCAGCACGAGGACGAGGACGGTCACCTGCCGCTCCTGGAACCGGTCCCCCAGCACGGCGCTGGCCCCGGCCAGCACCAGCAGGTCGAGCACGACGAACGCCACCGCGATGCCGCCGTAGACGAGGGTCCCGCCGACGAGGGCGTCGACGTCACCGGTCTGCGGCCGCACCACCCCGATCACCACCGAGGCGCTCGTGACGACGAGCGCGGTGACGAGGGCGGCCAGGCCCGCCGGGCCACCGACGTCCAGCAGCGTGACGCCGCCCGCCAGCAGGCATACCAGGGCGGCCCACAGCAGCCAGCGCAGCTGCGTGCGCTCGACCCCCTGCGCGCGCGAGTGCCGGGCGAACACGACGGCCGCGGACAGCGGCAGGGCCACGAGCGGGACGACCTGCGCCACCCGCAGCGCCCCCTGCGCGACCCCGACTGACACGGGGACCGCCACCTGCGGCAGCAGCCGCACGACCTCGGCGGGCAGCCGGTCCCCGTAGACGGCCCGGTCGGGCGCCAGCATGAGCACCAGGGGCAGGAGCAGCGACATGCAGAGCGCCGCGAGCGCGACGGCCCGCCACCGCCCCTGCGGCAGCCGGCCCGTGGGGTAGAGGACCAACAGCACCGGGAGCGCCACGAGCAGGAGCGACCCGGCCTCGGAGACGAACCAGTAGGCCGGCCCCACGAGGGCCGGGACGGGGTCGCGCCCCAGGCCCCACACCGCATACGCGGAGCACAGCCCGTCGACCGACCAGAACAGGCCGGTGACGACGAGCCCGAGGCCCACGAGGTGCCGGGGCCGGTGCGCGACGATGACCGCGCCGCACACGCCCACCAGCGCGCCCACGAGCCCGGAGCCGAGACCGCGGTCGGAGACGTACCGCACCCGGTCGGCGTCGGTGGCGGCCGCGTCGAGCAGGCCGGTGACGACGACCACCACCGCGAGGACCGTCCCGAGCAGCACCGGCACCGCGAGCGCGCCGCGGCGCAGGCCGGTCGCGCGCGGGGTGAGGGCATGGGCGGTCACGGCGCCAGTGTGCCCGCGGGGGTGTCCCGGTGTCAGGGGTTCGGTGTCCCGTCCCGACGGGACACCGAACGGGACGAAGGTCGGGACGCCGCGCCCTGCCGCCCGGGTCACCGGGCGCCGGATCGTTCCCTGCGACGGCACCGCCCGGGTGCCACCCACCACGAACGAAGGAGCACCACCCATGGCACTCACCCAGACCCCCGCGCCGGCCCGGTCGGACGTCCGCGGCGCCCAGCCCGCGACCAGCACGCCGCCGCGTCGTCCCTACCTCCGGCACGGCACGATGCTCACCGTTGGCGCCCTCGCGTGGGCGAGCACGATCGCGGCGTTCGGCTTCGAGAACGACAGCCCCGGCGGCCAGTACGGCCACAACGCCGGCGCCTTCCTCTTCCAGCTCGGGGTCCTGGCCCTGCTGCGGGTCCTGTGGCGCACCAGGGCGATCGGTGACGGCCGCCTGGCCCGGTTCGTGCTGCGAGCCGAGACCGTCGCCCTGTCGGTCGCGATGGTCTCGACGCTGTCGGA
The DNA here is from genome assembly GCF_054779295.1 of Phycicoccus ginsengisoli. Taxonomy (NCBI): domain Bacteria; kingdom Bacillati; phylum Actinomycetota; class Actinomycetes; order Micrococcales; family Intrasporangiaceae; genus Phycicoccus; species Phycicoccus ginsengisoli. The sequence goes on along the minus strand of NZ_BAAGYN010000005.1, from coordinate 328,444 downwards.
CTTCTTCGGCATCACCGACCTCGACAACCCCGTGTCGCTGGCGATCGACATGTTCTGGCCGCTGTCGATGCTCGGCATGTTCCTCATCGGCATCCGCATCGCGGTCGCGGGCCGGTGGAAGGGCCTGTCGCGGTTCTACCCGATGGTCGCCGAGAGCTGGGCGGTCGTCACCGTCCCGACGCTGGGCATCCTCGGCCCGGGCGTCGCCCGCTGGGTCGGCGCGGCGCACCTCGTCATCGGGTATGCCGTGCTCGGCCGGATCGTCGCCCGCAAGACCGGGCGCGAACAGGGCTGACCGGTCCGGTCACCGGGGAACGCCCGGTGGCGACGCCGCGGTTCCGAGCCTCCTCCCGGGCTCGGAACCGCGCGAGCCGGCGCCGCGTCGAGTAGACATGTCCGCATCGGGCGCGACGTGCCCACGGGAGGTCCTCGCATGATCGCCGCACTGACCGGGGCAGGCCTGTCGGCCGCCGCCGGCCTCAACGCCTACATCCCGTTCCTGCTCGTGGCCCTGGTCGCGCGCTTCACCGACGTCATCACGCTGCCGCAGTCGTACGCGTGGATCGAGTCGTGGTGGGCGATCGGCATCGGCGCGGTGCTGCTGCTCGCCGAGGTCGTGCTCGACAAGGTGCCGGCCGTCGACTCGGTCAACGACGCCATCCAGACCTTCATCCGGCCCAGCATGGGCGGTCTCATCTTCGCCGCGACCTCGGCCGCCTCGGACCTCGACCACTCCACGTGGATGACCAGCCACCCGTTCGTGGGGGTCGTGCTGGGCATCCTGGTCTCCGGGCTCGTGCACACCGGGAAGATGGCCGCCCGCCCGGCGATCAACGCCGGGACCCTCGGCTTCGGTGCACCAGTCGTCTCGACGGTGGAGGACGGTGCGTCGTTCGGCATCAGCCTGGTGGCGGTGTTCCTGCCTGTCCTCGTCATCCTCGTGCTCGTGGCCCTGGCCTGGCTGCTCATCTGGCTCTGGCTCAAGGTCCGCCGCTGGCGACGGCGCCGCCGGGGACCCGTCCTCGCCTCCTGACCGCCCGTCAGAGGGCCTCGACCGCGACCTGGCCGCCGGCGACGACCCAGCGGTGGGTCGGCTCCAGCGACTCGACCAGCTGGAGGTCGTGGCTCACCACCACCAGCGTGCCGGTGAACGCCGCCAGCGCCTCCTGCAGCTGCTCGATCGCGACCACGTCGAGGTGGTTCGTCGGCTCGTCGAGCACGACGGTGTTGACCTCGCGGCCCTGGAAGACCGCCATGAGCGCCCGGGTCCGCTCCCCCATCGACAGGCTGTGTGACGGGCGACCGACGTGCTGCGACCCCAGCCCGAACTTGGCCAGCAGCGTCCGGACCTCCTCCGGCTCCCGCTCGCGCCCCGTCCGGCGGTCGGGACCAAGGGCGGCCCGCACCACGTCGACGACGCTCGCCTCGCTGTCGAGCAGCGACCGGTCCTGGTCGAGCACCCCCAGCTGCACCCGGGCCCCGAGGGACTGCCGGCCCTCCGCGAGCGGCAGCTGCCCGAAGAGCGCGGACAGGAGCGTCGTCTTGCCGCTGCCGTTGTCCCCCGTGACGGCGACCCGGTCGCCGCGTCCGAGCGACAGGTCGACCGGCCCGAGGCGGAAGCCGTCTCGCTCGACCACCGCCCCGGTCAGGCTCGCCACCACGTCCGACGACGACGGCCCCTCGGTGAGGGCGTAGCGCAGCTGCCACTCCTTGCGCGGCTGCTCGACCGCCCCCAGCCGGTCGACCGCCCGGGTGGCCCGCGCCGCCTTGGCCAGCTGGCGGTCGGCCCGGGCCCGGTGCTTCTCGCGGATGAACTTGTCCGCCTCGCTGCGGGTCACCGTGGCGCGCGCGACCGACGCCCGACCGCGGTCGGCCCAGCCCTGCCGCTGGCGCGCCTGGGCGAGCAGGCCGTCACGGGCACCGGCGTACTCCTCGTACTCCTGCCAGGCCTGCCGCCGGGTGAGGTCGCGCTGGCGCACGTAGTCGCTCCACCCTCCGGCGTACCGGTTGACGCGCTGCTGGTGCAGGTCGAGCTCGACGACATCGGTCGCCACGTCGTCGAGGAAGGCCCGGTCGTGGCTGGCGACCAGTACCGGGCCGTCATGGCCCAGGACGAACTCGGTCACCAGCTCGGTCCCCCGCCGGTCGAGGTTGTTGGTCGGCTCGTCCAGCAGCAGCACGTCGTAGCGGCTGAGCAGCACGGCCACGAGCGACGCCCTCGCGGCCTGCCCGCCGGACAGGCTGCCCAGCGCGCGCCCCGCGTCGACCACGAGCCCGACGCGCTCCGCGACCTCCGGCAGCCGCTCGTCGAGGTCCGCGGCGCCGAGGGCCAGCCAGCGCTCGAGCGCCACGGCATACCGGTCGTCCGCTCCCGGCACGCCGGCCGCCATCGCGGCTGCCGCGTCCTCCAGCTCCTGGTCGGCAGCGGCGACGCCGGCACGCCGGCGCGCGTAGCCCAGGAGCGTCTCGGCCGGGTCGGGCAGCACCTGGGGCAGCCAGGCGATGGTGGCGTCGCCGGGTGCGAGGCGGACGCTGCCGCGCTCGACCGGCAGCTCGCCGACGAGCACACGCAGCAGGGTCGACTTGCCCGAGCCGTTCGGCCCGACGACGGCGGTGACGTCCCCGTCGGCGAGGACGAGGTCGAGGCCGGAGAAGAGCGGGCGGGCGCCGAAGGCCACGTCGAGGTCGGAGACGGTGAGGGTGGTGGACATGCACATCCCGGGGTCGAGGAGGGACCCCGCGGCGGGGGTCAGGGGCTCGGCTGCTCAGGAGAGGTCCACGGGCGCCACGGTAGACAGGCGGCCGCGCCCGGGTCCACCGGATTTCCGCGGGTTACCCTCCCGCTGTGACCGTGGACGCTGCAGGGACCCGCGCGAGGCCGCGGACGCTCGTCACCGAGACCGTGCTCGTCCTGGGCGTCAGCCTCGGCGCCTCGGCGGTGTGGTCGCTGCTGTCCCTCGTCGACAAGCTGACCCAGCACAAGGCGCTCAACCAGCAGACGACCGCCATGAACTCCTCGGTCACCCCGGACCGGCCGTGGCTCGACCTCACCTACCAGCTCGTCGGCATCGTCGTCGCCCTGGTGCCGGTCGTCCTCGCGCTGCACCTGCTCACCCGCGACCGCGCGGACGCCCGGTTCGCCATCGGGTTCGACCTGCGCCAGCCGGCCCGCGACCTGTGGCGCGGCGCGGCGCTCGCCGCCGTCGTCGGCATACCCGGCCTGGGCCTGTATGCCGTGGCCAAGGCGATGGGCTTCAACACCACCGTGGCGGCCGCGAACCTCTCGGACCACTGGTGGACGGTCCCGGTGCTCGTCCTCGCCGCGGCCCAGAACGCCGTGCTCGAGGAGGTCGTGATGATCGGCTACCTCTACACGCGGTGGCTGCGGGCGGGGTGGTCGCTGCCCGCGGTGATGCTCGTGTCAGCCCTCGTGCGCGGGTCCTACCACCTGTACCAGGGCTTCGGCGGCTTCGTCGGCAACCTCGTCATGGGGCTGCTGTTCGGCTGGGTCTACACCCGCACCCGGCGGGTGGGACCGCTCGTCGTGGCGCACACGCTGCTCGACGTGGTCGCCTTCGTCGGGTACGCCCTGCTCAAGGGCCACCTCGCCTTCCTCGCCTGACTGCCGGGCCGCGTCCCCCGCCCGCAAAACAACGGTTGCTCGACAAACCGCGCGCTGTCATCCCGAGGGTTGCCGAGCAACCGTTGTTTTGCCGGAGACCGCGGCGTCGTAGAGCGCCTTCCTGGACAGGCCGGTGGCCGCGGCCACGTCGGCGCAGACGTCCTTGAGCCGCTCCCCCGCCTCGACGCGCGACCGTATGCCGGGCAGCGCGTCCTCGACGGTGCTCGCCGCCGCGGTCGCCCCGCCGACGACGACGGTGATCTCGCCGCGGACGCCCTCGACCGCCCACTGCGCCAGCTCGGCGAGACCGCCGCGCCGGACCTCCTCGTAGGTCTTGGTCAGCTCGCGGCAGACCGCGGCCGGCCGGTCGGCCCCGAACGCCTCGGCCATGGCGGCCAGGGTCGCGTCGATGCGGTGCGGTGCCTCGAAGAAGACCATCGTGCGCCGCTCGTCCGCGAGGCCGGAGAGCACCCGGCCCCGCTCCCCCGCCTTGCGCGGGAGGAAGCCCTCGAAGCAGAACCGGTCCACCGGCAGGCCCGACACCGCGAGCGCCATGAGCACCGCGCTGGGGCCCGGCACGCAGGTGACCCGCACCCCCGCAGCGACGGCGGCGCCCACGAGCCGGTACCCGGGGTCGGACACCGACGGCATACCGGCGTCGGTCACGACGACCACGCGCTCTCCGGCGACGAGGCGCTGCACCAGCTCCGGCGTGCGGGAGGCCTCGTTGTGCTCGTGGTAGCTGAGGACCGCCCCGCCGGGGGTGACCCCCAGCTCGGCGCACAGGCGGCGCAGCCGGCGGGTGTCCTCGGCGGCGACGACGTCGGCCCCCACGAGCTCGTGCGCCAGCCGGGGTGCTGCGTCGCGAGGGTCGCCGATCGGCGTGGCGGCGAGGACGAGGACGCCGGGGTCGGGACTCACCCGCCCATCCTGTCAGGGGCGGGCGAGGGCAGTTGCATACGATGACGCGCATGACCCGGGTGGAGCAGCTGCGATCCCGCCTGCTCGGGTTCCGGCCCACCGACACCCTGTGGGGGTGGCTCGGGCCGCTGTTCTTCGCCGTCGTGGGCGGCATCCTGCGGTTCTGGTCGCTCGACCGGCCGCACCAGCTGGTCTTCGACGAGACGTACTACGTCAAGCAGGGCGTCTCGATGCTCGACTACGGCGTCGAGATGCGCGTGCCCGACACGATCAAGAAGCCCGACGAGCTCTTCACCAACGGCACCCCCGACGTCTTCGGCACCCAGGGCGACCTCGTCGTCCACCCGCCGGTCGGGAAGTGGGTCATCGCCGTGGGCGAGCAGCTGTTCGGGCAGACGTCGTCGTGGGGCTGGCGGTTCTCGGTCTGCGTGCTCGGGACGCTGTCGATCCTGATGGTCGGGCGCGCGGCGCGGCGGCTGTTCGGGTCCTCGCTGCTGGGGACGATCGCCGCCTTCCTCGTCGCCTTCGAGGGTCACCACTTCGTGCAGTCCCGCACCGGGCTGCTCGACCTCATCGTCATGTTCTGGGCGCTGGCGGCGTTCTGCGCGCTGTTGATCGACCGCGACCGCTCGCGGGCGATCCTCGCCGAGAAGGTGGCGGGGATGTCGGTGCGCGAGCTCGCAACCGGGCAGGGCCCGTGGCTGGGGTGGCGGCCGTGGCGCTGGGTCGCCGGCATCAGCCTCGGCCTGTGCGCGGGCACGAAGTGGTCGGGCCTGTTCTTCCTCGTCGCCTTCGGGCTGATGACGGTGTTCTGGGACCTGGGAGCCCGGAGGGCCGCGGGGGTGCGCCACTGGTTCGCCGGCGCGGTCGTGCGCGACGGCCTGTACGCCGCAGTCGTCATGTGCGGGACGGCGGTGGCGACCTACCTCGTGTCGTGGGTCGGCTGGTTCCGGTCCACGGGCGGCTACGACCGGCAGTGGGCCGTGCAGAACCCGGGCCAGGGCGTGCAGTGGATGCCGCCGGCGCTCCGGTCCCTGTGGCAGTACCACCAGGAGATCTACACCTTCCACGTCAACCTCCACGACAACCACCCGTACAAGACCAACCCGTGGTCGTGGGTGGTGCAGGGCCGGCCGACGTCCTTCTTCTACGAGGGGCCGAAGCAGGGCCAGGACGGGTGCGTGGTCGCCCAGTGCAGCAAGGCGATCACGTCCATCGGGACCGTGTCGGTCTGGTGGCTCGGCGCGGTCGCGATCGTGGTCCTGCTGTTCTACTGGCTGTTCCACCGCGACTGGCGGGCTGGAGCGGTCCTCGCGGGCCTGGCCGGCGGCTACCTGCCGTGGTTCGGCCTCGAGGAGCGGACCATCTACTCCTTCTACACGGTGGCGTTCGAGCCGTGGATCGTCCTCGGGGTGGTGTTCGTCCTCGGCCTCGTCCTGGGCCGGCGCACCGACTCGTGGCGCCGGCGCGAGGTCGGGCTCTACGTCGTGGGCGGCTACTGCCTGCTGACCCTGGCGCTCTTCGCGTTCTTCTGGCCGATCTACACCGCGCAGGTCATCCCGCAGAGCCAGTGGTCGCTGCGCATGTGGTTCCCCAGCTGGGTCTGAGCGGACGGCCGTGACGCGCTTCGAGTTCGCCCCCGGGAGCGCGCCGATGATGCTCGAGGACGAGGACGTCGCGCGGCTCGACGCCGCCAACGCCACGCTGCGCACGGTCCTGCGGGAGGTGCGCGACACGATGGAGGGCGTGTCACCCGAGCAGGTGTATGCCGCGCTGCGGGCCGGCCTCGCGGACCGGGAGGCCGAGGGGTTCGTCGTCGACGAGCGCAGCCTGCGGGCCGATGCCGAGGCGATCAGCGAGGGCACGCTCTTCGGCTGACGGCCGCGCCCGCCGGCGGAAACCCGCAGGTCAGCCAGCGTGCGATCCGGTCGATTCGGCGTAGGGTCGCGACGTGGCCACGGCCGAGGCGGCACCACCGCCGCAGGACCAGGGAGGCGCGGGGGAAGTCGCGGGTCTCATCCCCATGGTGCGCCGGATCGTGCGGGCCAGGGTGGGCGGGCACCCGCAGGCGGAGGACCTCGTCCAGGAGGTCCTGGTCCGGGTGCTGGCCGCCCAGGACCGGATCGAGCCGGGGATGCTGGAGCCCTACGCCATCACCACCGCCCGCAACGTGGTCACGTCGATGTGGCGGCAGGACGAGCGGGCCACCCGCAACCGGCACCGCGTCCACGACCCCACCGAGCCCGACGCGCCCGACGAGCTGCTCGTCGCGTCGGAGGAGCAGGAGGCGGTCACGGTCGCCCTGGGGCGGCTCAGCGCGCGCGAGCGCCAGGTGCTCGTCGCCCACGAGGTGTCGGGCCAGGACACCCGCAGCCTCGCCGAGGACGCCGGGTCGACTGCCGGCGCGGTGGCCGCCCAGCTCAAGCGCACCCGGGCGCGGCTGCGGGTGGAGTACCTCCTCGCGCTCGAGCGGGTCGAGCCGCCGACCGAGCAGTGCCGGCCCGTGCTGCTCGCGCTCTCCGGTGCCGACCGGCGCCGGCAGCGGGAGGTGGACGCCGCACGCCACCTGCTGGAGTGCGAGCTGTGCGCCCGCCTGAGCCAGCCCCTCCTGGGACGGGGGCCCTCCCGCGACGACGAGGTCCGGGTCCCCATCGGCTCCGACCCCGATGTCGTCACCGCACGGCAGGCCGCTCGCGTGCTGGCCGCGCGGGCCGGGTTCACGGGGTCGGACCTGACCGTGCTCGCCACGGCGGTCTCGGAGATCGCCCGCAACATCGTGCGGTTCACCGACGGCGGCGAGCTCGTGGTCGAGCTCCTCGACTCGCCCCGCCGCGGCATCCGGGTGGTCGCCCGGGACACGGGCCCGGGGATCGCCGACGTGGACCAGGCCCTGACCGACGGCTACAGCACCTACGACGGGCTCGGCCTGGGGCTGCCGGGGGCGCGCCGGCTGATGGACGAGTTCAGCATCGCCACGGAGCAGGGGCGGGGCACCACCGTGAGCATGACCAAGTGGTTCGAGAGAGGATGACGATGGAGACCGACAGCGACACCCAGCAGAACCATCGGGACGAGGACAGGCAGGCCTCCGGCGGCGGTGGGCACGGTGACGGGACGCAGCTGCTGCCCCAGCTGGTCGCGCACCTGCGCGAGCACCGGGCGAAGCTGCGGGACGAGTGGGCGTCCCGGATCCGGGAGGCGCACCTCCTCGAGGCGATGACACCGCAGGAGATGGCCGCCGAGACCACGTCGGTCTACGACAACTACGTGGAGGTGCTCGAGACCGGCAGCGTCGAGGCCCTGCAGCACTACGCCCGAGACCTCTCCGAGCGGATCATCCCCCGCGGGGTCGAGACGCACGAGGTCGTGGGCATCGTCCTGCTGCTGCGCGACGTGCTGGCCCGCTCGCTCTTCGAGAAGTACCAGCGCGACTTCGGCCTGCTCAACGCGGTCCTCGACGCCTACGAGCCGGCCGCCAACCGTATCGCCAACACCGTCGCCGTCAGCTTCGTCGAGGAGCGCGAGCGGGTCATCCGCCAGCAGCAGGACGCCATCCGCGAGCTGTCCACACCGGTGCTCCCCGTGCGCGAGCGGCTGCTCATCCTGCCCATCATCGGGGTCCTGGACCAGCAACGGGCCCGGCAGCTCACCGAGCAGCTGCTGGCCGGCATACGCACCCACCGCGCCAAGGTCGTCGTCATCGACATCACCGGCGCCCCCGACGTCGACCACACCGTGGCGAACCACCTGGTGCAGACGGTGGACGCGTCACGCCTCATGGGGGCGAGCGTCATCATCACCGGGCTGTCGCCGACGATCGCCCAGACCCTCGTGACGCTCGGCGTGGACCTCAGCAAGATGAACACCATCGGTGACCTGCAAGGAGGACTCGAGGAGGCCGAGCGGCTGCTCGGGTACTCCGTGACGCGGAAGGACGTGACCACGGGCTCGTGAGCTCAGGACCGGCACTCGTCTCGATCCTGCGGCAGGGACACACCCTGGTCGCGTCGATCCACACTGCCCTGGACGACTCCGAGATGCTCCGGTTCCAGTCTGACCTCGTCACCGCGATCGGGGTGCACCGCTCCCGCGGCGTCATCATCGACGTGGCCGCCCTCGACGTGCTCGACAGCTTCGGGGCCAGGACCCTGCGCACCATCGCCGAGATGGCGCGGCTGCGCGGGGCGGTCACCGTCATCGTCGGAATCCAGCCGGACGTGGCGTTCGCCATGGTGCAGCTGGGCATGGGGACGGGCAACGTCCCGACCGCCCTCGACCTGGAAGAGGGCCTGGCCTACCTCGCCGAGGCCACCGGGCGGCCCGTTCCCACTGCCGTGCGCGACGACGGGGGGTGAGGGCGGTGGATGCCGAGTCGCTGGCCCGCGACTACCGGGCGGCGTTCCTGCGCTACCTGCCGCGCCGCAGCGAGGCGGCCCTCGCGGCCGGGTACGAGCTGGGCCACCGTGCGGTCGAGGACGGGGTGAGCGTGCTCGACCTGGCGCACGTCCACCACGAGGTCCTGATGGAGGTGCTCGAGCAGTCACCCGGCGAGGACGTCCGCGACATCGCCACCGCGGCGTCGGAGTTCTTCCTCGAGGTGCTCGCGACCGTCGACCTCGTGCAGCGTGCGGGCCGTGCCGGCGCCCCGGACGCCGACACCCGGGATGCATGACGCGGGAGGGCAGCGAGATCCGCGCCACGGCAGGCCCGGTGGAGCAGGAGCCACCACCGGGGTCCCGCGTCACGCGGCGCACCCCGGGGACTCATCACCCTCGTACGGCCCACACGATGGGCTCCCCAGCACGAGGAGTGAGATCGCATGATGCTACGAACCAGGCTCGTCGGAACCAGCACCGCCATGCTCCTGGCCGGAGCGGTGGGAATCGTCCCGGCAGCGACCGCCAACGCCGCACCCGCCCCGCGCGCCACGGCCGGGACGGCCGCGGCCGCCGCGGCCGTCCCGGCCGCGACCACGCTCCCGGTGACCGGCACGCTCGCCGACGGCACGGCCTTCACCGGTCAGCTGAGCAACCTGTCGTCGCGCGTCGTCAACGGCGTCCTCATGATGAGCGGCACGATCACCGGAACCAACCTCCCTGCCGGCGGCACCACCTTCACCGCACCGGTGCAGAACCTGGCGACGCCGAACGGCTGCTCGATCCTGACGCTCGACCTGGGCCCGCTGCACCTGGACCTCCTCGGCCTGGTCATCGACCTGGCCCCGGTGAACCTGGACGTGACGGCGGTCCCCGGCGCCGGCAACCTGCTCGGCAACCTGCTCTGTGCCGTGGCGGGGCTGCTCGACCGCAACGGCCCGTTGACCGGCATCTCGGCACTGCTCAACCGGCTCCTCACCGGCCTGGGTCTCTGAGCCGGTGCCCGAGCTGCGCCACGGCTCGCTCCTGCCGGGGGGCGGGCGGGCCGTGGCGTCCGGCCGGACAGGCGCCGCACCCCCTCACGCGGCGCCTGTCCTTCCCGTGGCCGTCCGCGCCCCCGTTACCTCCCGCCCCTGTCCGTCCCGGCGGGCAGTGGACGGGGTGAGCGCCCATGGCTGAGCGCCACGAGCCAGGCGCCCCGGCGGCCTCGGCGGCCTCGGCGGCCTCGGCGCGCAGCGTCCGCCTGCCGCTCCCCCACGACCCACCGCCCCCTCCCGGGTATGTCGACCCGCTGGGCGACGGGGGCGTCCTGTCCGACCTCACCGCTGACGCCGACGAGGCGTCGCGTGCGGACACGGACGAGGACGCCTGATCGGCGCGATCCCGTCCGCGGCACTAGCGTTGACAACGGCAACGACCTCCTTCCGTCCCGTCGGAGGCCGACCCGACCCCCGCCTCGCTTCAGCCGTGAGGTGGGGGTGGGTTCTGTCCCCAGCCGGTCGGTCGAGCCTCGGGTGACGGGCGAACTCGCGTCACCGGCACGACTGGTCGAGCAGGCGTACAGTCGTCGTAGTGCGAGTATCAGGTCACACACCAAGGCTCATGGTTTGGGTCGCTCGGGTCGACTGAGTCTGAGGCAGCACCCACCGAAGGTGGTGGCGTCATGGCCACACAGACCACGTATCGACGCCTTGCCGCACCGGCGGTCGAGGCAGCCCCATTCCTCGGCGAGGTGACGGCCGGCGACGTCGAGGCTCGGAGCGTGGCCCCCGACCCGGACATCTCCCGATGGGACACCGACGGCGGCCAACCGGCAAGGATGTCCGCAACCGGGAGGGGCGGCCGGCGATGAGCGTTCCCGCCGTCGGCGTCACCGCCCCCTCGACCGGGCGGTATGCCGAGCTGACCGCCCTCGTGCGGCAGCGCGGCCTGCTGGAGACGCGGACCTCGTCCTACGTGCTGCAGGCGGTCGGCGTCCTGGCCGTGCTGTCCGGCACCGTGGCGGCGATGGTCGTCTGGCGCCACTCGTGGTGGCTCCTGCTCGGCGCAGTCGTGCTGGCCGCCACCTCGACCCAGCTCGGGTTCCTCGGTCACGACGTGAGCCACCAGCAGGTGACCCGCAACCGCCGCTCCAGCCGGCGCCTCGGGCTCGCCACGGCCAACCTCCTGGGTGGGCTGAGCTACGGCTGGTGGATCGCGAAGCACAACGCCCACCACGCGCACCCCAACGACCTGTCGAAGGACCCCGACGTCCGGACGGGCGTGCTGGTCTTCGACTCGAGCCAGGCTCGGGTGCGGCGCGGGTTCGCGGCGTGGACCACACGGCACCAGGCCGCCCTGTTCTTCCCGCTGCTGCTCGGTGAGGCCGTCAACCTGCACGTGGCGAGCATCCGGTGGGCGTGGAGCGCCGGCGCCGGTCGGTCACGAGCCACCGAAAGGGTGCTCCTCGCGAGCCACGTCCTGGCCTACGGGACGCTGCTGGCCACCACGCTCACGTGGCCCCAGGCCATCGCGTTCTTCGCGGTGCACAAGGCCGTCCAGGGCCTGTACCTGGGCTGCGCCTTCGCCCCGAACCACAAGGGGATGCCGGTGCTGGGCCCTGAGCAGGCCGCCGACCCGCTGTTGCGGCAGGTCCTCACCTCCCGCAACATCCGTGGGGGCCCGTTCACCGACGCGCTGCTGGGTGGGCTCAACTACCAGATCGAGCACCACCTGTTCCCGAGCATGCCCCGCGCGAACCTCCGGCGGGCCCAGCCGCTGGTGAGGCAGTACTGCGAGGACCACGGCATCCCGTACCTCGAGTGCTCCGCGGTGACCTCGTACGCCGCCGCCCTCCGGCACCTCGACCGGGTCGGTGCCGCGGCGCTCAGCTGAGCCCCGGCGCGCACCCGGACCGAGGGGTCCACCGCGTCCGGCGCCCCCACGCCTTGGGTCGACGGACGTGCGACCCCCTCCCGACCGCCCCACAATGAGGGTGACGACCATTCCGGTCGCACCCACGTCCGCGGCGCTGCAGCACAGGCTCGACGAAGGAAGCAGCAGACCGGTCGCGGCTGACCAGACGGCTTCGCTCCGACCGCGCGGGCAGGCTCCCCCAGGAGGTCCCCCGTGCACGAGCTCCCCCCGCCTGTCGACCCGGCGCCCCCCGGCGACGAGGCCCTCGGGCGCCACGGCGTCGCCGCGCCCGTGAGCGCCACGGCAGGCGCGGTGCGCTGATGGGCGGCTTCGTCCACCACATCCTCGACGCCCCGACGTGGGTGGTCCTCGCGATCGCCGGTGCCGTGGTGTTTGCCGAGGACGCGCTGTTCGTGGGGTTCGTGCTCCCCGGTGAGACCGCCGCGGTGCTCGCCGGCGTCGCCGCACGCCTGGGCCACGCCCCATTGGCCGCCGTGGTCGTGACGGTCGTGCTGGCCGCGATCGTGGGCGACAGCGTCGGCTACGAGATCGGGCGCCAGGTCGGCCCGCGAATCCTGCGTTGGTCGGTGCTCGACAAGCGCCGCCAGCGCCTCGACGCCGCCCAGGACTTCCTCGCCCGGCGCGGCGGGGCAGCCGTCTTCCTCGGCCGATGGGTCGCCTTCTTCCGTGCCGTCATGCCCGCGCTCGCCGGGACCGCCCGTATGCCGTACCGCCGGTTCCTCCTCTTCAACGCCGCCGGTGGGCTCGCCTGGGGGGTCGTGGTGGTGGTGGCGGGGTACCTCGCCGGCGCGTCCTACGCCAAGGTCGAGTCGACCATGGGCAAGGACGGCGCCGTGGTCGTGCTCGCCCTGGCCCTCGCGGCATACGCGGTGCACCTCGTCCGCAAGCACCGCAGCGAGTCCCGGCAGGAGCCCGGGGAGGCGGTGTGAGGACCGGCGCCGCCCCGGGGGAGGCGGGTCGTGGAGGGGTCGCCGCCTCCGTCGACCGGCAGCTCGCGCTGCGCGCGGCGACGGCAGGCCTCTCCGTCGCGGTGGGCTCACTGCCCGTCCTGCTCCTGCTGCTGTGGGTCGAGACGAAGTGGTCGCCGTTGCTCGAGCTGGACGACGGTGCGCGGGACGGGCTGCACCGGTTCGCCCTCGGGCACCAGGCCTTCACCACGGTCATGGAGGGCGTCAGCGCCGTCGCCGGTGGCCTCGGGTGGCAGGTGGTCTCCGTCGTGCTCGTCGCCTGGCTGCTGTGGCGACGACGGGTGCGGGCGGCCCTGTTCGTCCTCTTCGCCAACGCCGGGTCCTCGCTGCTCAACACGGCGCTCAAGGACGTGGTGCACCGCCACCGGCCCGTGGTGGCGCACCCCTTCCTGCACGCGCCGGGGCAGAGCTTCCCCAGCGGCCACGCGCAGGCGGCCGCCACCGGCTTCACGGTGCTGCTGTTCGTGCTGTGGCCGCACCTGGGCGTGGGCTGGCCGCGCCGGGCCGCGGTCGGCGTCGCGGTCCTCCTGACGCTGCTCATCGGCTTCTCGCGCGTGGCCCTGGCGGCCCACTTCGTCTCCGACGTCGTGGCCGGGTACGCCGTCGGCGTCACGTGGACCCTCGTCCTCGCTGCCGCCTTCCACGTCTGGCGCAGGCCCGCCAGCCGGGCAGCTCCTGCGGCCGCCTGAGCCCCGGAGGGCTACCGGCGTGCCACCCAGGACTCGGCGGCCCGAGAACTGGGAACCGCGGCCCAGGCCTTCCGGAACCGGGCCTGCGAGTCGGCGGCAGCGAGCCGTTCAAGCCCGTGCAGCACCCCGAACGTGAAGCCGTTCTCGCCCTCGAGGAACGCCTGCGCCCCGAGCCGGCGCAGCACCTCCCTGGCCATCACGGAGTCCTGGTGCCGGCCCAGCTCCTCCTGCACCCGCTTGGCCCGTCGTGCCAGCTTCGCGGTCCTGGCCGAGCCGACCGGCCGCGCGAGCTCAGCCGCGTAACGGAGCCGCTTGGCCTTCTTGCGCGCCTCGTGCAGTGCGGCGTCGCGCCCGTCCGCGGCTGCGTGGTCCACCGCACGCACGGCCCGCCACAACCTGCGGGCATCCCGGCGCACGAGTCGTGCCAGCACCCGGCGGCCCGACCCCTCGGCGCCCGGCGAGAGCGGCACGTCGGCGACCAGCGCGTCGAGGCGGTCGAGCAGGCGGTAGTACCGCTCGGAACGCAGCGCGAGCCGGGCCGCGGACAGGGCGTCCCGTTCCTGCCGGCGCAGCTCCAGGTCGAGACGACGGCGGACCGGGCCCAGGACGAGGTCCGGCGGGACGGTGTCGAGCGAGGCGGCGAGCCGCTCCCGCTGGACCTGGGCGTCGCGCACGGGGCCGAGGACCTGTCCCAGCCACCGCAGCTCGTCGCGGACGTCGTCCGCGGGCTGCGCGAGCACCGGCTCGCACGTCGTCAGGGCTGCCCGGATCCGTCGTGCGGCGATGCGCAGGCGATGCACCGCGGCAGGGTCGCCGGCGCGCAGGGCTGCATCCTGTTGGTGGAGCACCGAGACCTGCTGGGCGAGCCGGTCCCGGACCACGTCGCGCGTCGTTGCGGTCCGCTTCGCCCTCGTCCCCTTCACTGTTGAAGGGCCCAGGGCTGCCGACAGGCCGAGGTCGGGCGACAGGCGCAGCGCCCGGTGGACCTTGGAGAAGTCCGGAGACCTCCGGGCGCCCGCCGCCCGCAGGGTGGGGTGGAGCGACCTGAGCACCGTCGCCGGCTCGAGGGCGTCCTCGGCGACCTCCAGCTCCCACTCGCGCCAGGTCGTGCGCCCTTTGTCGTCCAGCTCGGAGTCGGCCGTCACGCGGTCGTCGCAGACCGTGGCCAGGACGCCCACGTCGGTGACCAGCGTGTACTCGCTCCGGTGCGTGGTGACCCTCGCGACGGGGGCCAGGGCGCGGTCGCGGACGATGGCGCGCACCTCGTCGACGACCGCCGGCGGGACGACCCGCACCGCCCGTCCGAGGGGGTGCCTCAGCTCGGTCCGCTCCCCCGCTGCCCGCGGAACCTTGACGTGCCACCCCTCGTCCGCGCCGCCGGTGCGCCGTCGCAGCGTGACTCCGCGCCGGATCAGGTCGAGGTCCGGGGTGTCGAAGTAGACGGCCTCGAGCCGCACCTCCTGCGGACCGGTCCACCGGCTCCCGGTCGGCGCGTCCCCCAGCGGCACGGTCGCCCGGTCGTCGACGACGTACTTCCGCTCGACCTCCCGGTGCCTGCTACCGCCCATGGCTGATCGTCTCTCCACCCGCTCCGCCACGCCACGCGAGCACCGGGCCGGCGCGGCCTGCACAGCGGGGAGCCGGCACCGGGCCGGCGCGGCACCCGCCCGCACGGCGGAGAACCGGTTCAGCTCGAACGCCCACAGCCAGTCCTCGTCCGTCGCCGCGAGGAAACCCTCGGCGCGGGGACGGAGGGTGCCGGCTGCGACACTGACCCCCTCGGCGCGGAGCGCGCGCGTGACCTGCAGCCGATGCCCGGGCTGGCGGCCGTCACGACCACCGTGCGCCCGTCCCGGCCAAGATTCACAGCTCGCGTTCCTTGAGCCAGCGCAGGCACGCCTCGGCCACCTCGGCCCACCCGGAGTCGATGGTGAGCGAGTGCCCCCGGTCCGGGAACGTCTGCAGGTCGGTGACGGCGTCGGAGTGGCGGTACTGCTTGAGCGTCGCGCGGGTCACCGCCTCGGGGACGGTGTGGTCCCTGCCGCTCGCGATCAGCAGGAGCGGCCCGCGGCCCTCGTTGCCGGTGGCCACCTTGGCCGGTGAGTGCGGCTCGAAGTTGGCCGCCGCCGCCTCGAACAGGGGGCGCCCCGGGGCCGGGATGGTCCAGCGCTCGAAGAGCTCGTCGGACTCCTCCTGGGACACGGCGTTCGCGAAGGCGAAGCGGAACTGCTCGGCGGTCAGGGAGACGGCGCGGTGCCGGTTCGCGGGGTTCCTGAAGACCGGCAGGGTCGCCCGGAGCGCCGAGAGCGGCACCGGCAGCACCCCCTTGATCTGGGCTGCGTCGATCGCGACGGCGGCCCGAGCGAGGTCCTGGCCCAGCAGCTTCTGGGCGACCATGCCGCCGAAGGAGTGACCCACGAGGATCGGCCGCTCGGGCAGCTGGTCGACGAGTGCGGCGAAGTGCCCGACGACGTCGTCGATGCCGTGGTCGCCGATCGCGTCGGGGTTGCGCCGGGACGCTTCCACCGTCGGGCCGTCCCCGGGCCACCCGGGGGCGCTGGTCTCGTAGCCCTCCTGGCGGAAGCGGGTCTGCCACGGCTCCCACGAGGACGCATGCAGCCAGAGGCCATGGATGAAGAGCACAGGTGTCGACACAGTCGGTCCTCCCGTTCGTGCCGGTGCTGGTGCACCGGGCTCGTCCGGACGCTAGGCCGCGGACCGCGCCCGCGGCTTGAGTCGGATGACTCCTCGCCCTTCGGTCGGCCCACGAGGCGGCCCTCGACGACGAGGCCCTCTGCGCGGCCGTCACCGGCCGAGCCGGGTCGGCGCCGGCTTGCCGGCCACCGCCCGACCGGCGGGAACCGGCATACGCCACTAACGTTGCCCACGGCAACGACCTCCTTCCGTCCCGTCGGAGGCCGACCCGGCCCCCACCTCGCTTCAGCCGCGAGGTGGGGGTGGGTTCTCTCCCCGGTCGCGCAGCGGCCGGGCGGCCGCCGGCCCGCCCGGGGTCAGGACGTGGCCCGAGCCGCCTGCAGGACGATGGCCGTCACCGCGTCGGGGTGGGAGACCATGACGTCGTGGGCCGAGTCCACCGTCTGGATGTGGGCGCCTGCACGACGGGCCATGAAGAACTGCCCCGCCGGGGGGATCGCCTTGTCCTGGGTCGTGATCAGGTCCCACGACGGCAGGGTCCGCCACGCGGGCTCGCCCGACGGCTCGAAGTTGGCGGTGAGGGCCAGGGGCCGCTGTGTGGCCGCCAGCTGTGCCGCCCTGCGCGGCGAGACGTCGCCGGCGAAGACGGCCCTGAACTTGTCGAGGGCGATGTACACGTCGCCGTCCTGTCCACCGGCGGCGGCGGCGTTCGGCGCGGGCCGGACGACGAGTGCGCTCGGGGTCAGCAGCGACCCGGGGTAGGTGGCGGGGTCGAGCATCGTCCCGATGGCCTCCCCGGCGTCGGGCACGAAGGCACCGACGTACACGAGGGCGCGCACGTTCGGCACCCCGCGGGCGGCGTTGGTGATGACGGCGCCACCGTAGGAGTGGCCGACGAGCACGATCGGGCCGGGGATGGTCTGGAGGAACGCCCTGACGTAGTCCGCGTCCGCGGTCAGGCCGCGCAACGGGTCCGCGGGGGCGACCACCGGGTAGCCGTCGGCCACGAGGTCGCTGACGGTCGCGTCCCAGCCGCTGGCGTCGGCGAAGGCGCCGTGCACCAGCACGATGGTGGGCTTGGGCCCGGTGGTGGCCGAGGGCGCGGTGGTGGCCGAGGGCGCGGTGCCGGCGCCCTGCGGCCGGCCGGACGCGTCGGCGCTGTTCAGCTGGCCTGCCACGAGCAGCGCCAGCACACCGATCAGCACCGCCACGACGGCACGGGCGGGGGTGCGCCCGCGGGGGCGCGAGGTTGTGGACATGGGTCCTCCCGGTCTCGATGAGCCCTTGCGGCTCGACACGGGGACGCTAGGGACGGGTGGCCACCCCCTTCTTCCGTCAACCGACTGAGCCGTGGTGGCCGGTCCCGGCACGGCCGGACAGTCGGATGACGGAAGAGGGGCGGAGAGCCGGCCCGTAGCGTGGGTGCACCCCCGGCAACTGGAGCAGCCATGACCAAGGGATTCCCGTGACGCCCGGCCACCGCGACGCGCAGGCCCTCCTCCTCGCACCCCCCGGGCGCGGGCCGGCATGAGCCTGCACGTCCCCCACCACGGCGGCGGTGCGCCGCCGCCCGGCCGGCCCGGGAGCGTGGCGCTGTCGACCGGGCACGGGCGGTGGCTGCTCTTCGCGGCCGTCCTGGCCTCCGGGCTGGCGTCCATCGACGCCACGGTGGTCAACATCGCCCTGCCGGCGATCGGCCGCGACCTGCATGCACCCTTCTCCGCCCTGCAGTGGACGGTCAGCGGGTACACGCTCACCCTTGCGTCCCTGATCCTGCTCGGGGGCGCGGCCGGTGACCGCTACGGCCGTCGCCGCATGCTCCTCGTGGGCGTGGTCGGCTTCGCGCTGGCATCCGCAGGATGCGCCGCCGCACCCGGCGCCACCACCCTGGTGGCGTTCCGGGTGGTGCAGGGCGCGGCCGCCGCGCTGCTCACACCGGCCAGCCTCGCGCTGATCCAGTCCACCTTCCGGCCGCAGGACCGCTCGCGGGCCGTGGGCGCGTGGGCCGGCCTGAGCGGCATCGCCGCCGGGGTGGCGCCCTTCATCGGGGGGTGGCTGCTCGGCCTGGGCTCCTGGCGCTGGGTCTTCCTCATCAACCCGCCGCTGGCGGTCCTGCTCGTCGCGGTCATCGTGCGGCACGTCCCGGAGAGCCGGGACGAGCAGGCACAGGGGCGCCTCGACCTCTCCGGCTCGGTCCTGGCCCTGCTGGGCCTGGGCCTGACGACGTATGCCGCGATCGCCGCCGGGGACCCGGGCACCTCCGCCCTCGGCACGGCGGGCTGGCTCGCTGCCGGAGTGCTCGTCCTCGGCCTGTTCATCGGCTGGGAACGGCGCGCCCGCCGCCCCCTGCTGCCGTTGGAGCTGTTCAGGTCGCGCCAGTTCACCGGCGCCAACCTCGTGACCTTCGCCGTCTACGCGTCGCTCAACGGCTACCTCTTCCTGCTCATCATCGAGCTGCAGGTGGTGGCCGGGTTCTCGCCGCTGGTGGCCGGGTCCGCCCTGCTCCCCCTCACCGTCTTCACCCTGCTGCTGTCCGAACGCAGCGGGCAGCTCGCGCAACGGCTCGGACCCCGGCTCCAGATGACCACCGGACCGCTCGTGTGCGCCGCCGCCGCCGCCCTGACGCTCCGGCTCGGGCCGCACGCCTCGTACACCCACGACGTGCTGCCGGCCCTGTCGCTGTTCGGGATCGGGCTCGCGATCATGGTGGCGCCGCTGACGACGGCGGTCCTCGCCGCGGCGCCCGACGCCCACGCGGGCATCGCGTCGGGCGTCAACAACGCCGTCGCGAGGGCCGCGGGGCTGCTCGCGGTCGCAGCGCTGCCGGCGCTCGTCGGGCTCACCGGCGCCACGTACACCGATGCCGCAGCGTTCCTGCCCCCGTTCCGGGCCGCCGTCGTGGTCTGCATCGCCGGCTTCGTGCTCGGGGCGGCCCTGGCGGCGGGGACCATGCAGCGGCCGACCCAGGGCGGGAGTCAGGCGACTCAAGCGGGTGCCTCGCTGCGACGTGGAGGCTGACCACGCGTCGACCCGAGGAGGACACCATGAGCACCACCAGCGACAGCCCGACCACCGACGTCGGTGACCAGCTCCCGGAGCAGGGCTCCAGCGCCACCAGCACCGCCAGCACCCCGCTGCGGCGGCCACCCACCGGCCAGCCGTCGGAAGGGAGCCACGCGGGCGAGATGCTGGCGCTGCGGGCCCATCGACGAGGGGGCGCCGAGCAGCTCGGCCTCGAGCGGGTGCCCCGGCCCTCGCGATGGCCCGGCACGGTCCTCGTCCGCGTGCACGCGGCCGCCATCACCTTCAACGAGCTCCTGTGGGACGAGACCTGGTCGCGGGACGGCCTGCCCCGCACGCCGATCATCCCCTCGCACGAGTGGTCGGGAGTCGTCGCGGGGGCCGACCCGGACAGCGGGTTCCGCAAGGGTGACGAGGTGTTCGGCATGGTGCCCTTCGACCAGGACGGGGCTGCAGCCGAGTACGTCACGGTGCCCCTCGAGTTCCTGGCCCACAAGCCGAGCACCCTCACGCACGTGGAGGCGGCCGCCCTCCCCCTGGCCGGGCTGACGGCCTGGCAGGCCCTCGCCGACCACGCCCACGTGCGCCCCGGCGACCGGGTCGCCGTGCTCGGGGCCGCCGGCGGGGTCGGGGCGCTCGCGGTCCAGCTGGCCGCCGGGATGGGCGCTGTCGTGACCGCGACCGCGATGGCCGCGGACGAGGCCTACGTCAGGGAGCTCGGGGTGCACGAGGTGGTGGTGACGACGGACCGCGGGTCCCACGACGCGTCCCTGCGGCCCGGCTCCTTCGACCTGGTGCTGGACACCGTGGGCGGCCCGCTCCTGGAGGAGTCGTTGCGGCTCACCCGCCGGGGCGGCACGTTCGTGACGCTCCAGCAGCCCCCTCCGCAGGACGTCGCCGACGCCCAGGGGGTGCACGCCGTGTTCTTCGTGGTGCAGTGCAGCCGGGCCGACCTCAAGTGGGTCCGGGACTCGGTGGAGAAGGGTCCGGTGCGCGTCACCGTGGCTGCGACCTACCCGTTGAGCCGGGGCCGCGACGCCTTCGAGTCAGGGGGGCGGGCGCGACGTTTCCCCGGCAAGACGGTGCTCGTGGTGCGCTCCGACAGGGCCGGTACCGCGGGCCGGGGCGAGGGGGAGCGGTGATCGAGCTGCCCGACGGTGCGGCCGTGCTGCAGCACCTGGGTGACGCGGCGGCCGGCATCAGCCCGGAGGCCGCTGACCGCTGCGTCCGGCGCGCGACGGCCCTCGCCTGGGCGCACACGCGTGGACGCGGCTTCTCGAGCAGCGGTGAGGCGGTCGCCGAGGACATCGCGGCAGTGATCGTGAGGTGCGCGGCCCGCGCCCTGACCAACCCGGCATACCCCGTCCGCATGGAGGACGGCACCCTGAGCGGCCGGCCCGGCAGCTTCGGGGACTGGAGCCGGTCCGAGGCGCAGCTGCTGCGGCAGGTCCGCGGCTGACGCCGGCGCGGCGGGCCCGCGCGGGACCGCGCAGGGCTCGCCGGACTGCGCAGGGCACCACGCCGGGCTCAGCCCTCGCGCGCCTGGAGGTACCCCTGGAGCTGGGTGCGCGAGGTGATCCCGAGCTTGGGGAAGATGCGGTAGAGGTGCGAGCCGACGGTCCGGTGCGACAGGTAGAGCTGCTGGCCGATGTCGCGGTTGGACAGGCCGGCCGCCGCCAGCTGGGCGATCTGCCACTCCTGGGGCGACAGCTCGGCCGGCGGCCCCGACGGCACGGGCGCGTCGCGCGACCCGCCGGCGCGCAGCTCCCGGGCTGCGCGGTCGGCCCAGGCCCGGGCACTGAGGGCCTCGAAGGTGTACAGGGCCGACTGCAGGTGCGGCCTCGAGGCCGCGGCCCGCCGGTGCCGCCGCAACCAGCTGCCGTGGGCGAGGTCCAGCCGCGCGCGGTACCACGGCGAGGTGGTCGCCTCCAGGTCGTACGCCCGCGCGAACATCGTCTCGGCCTCCTCGTCGGTGGCCAGGAGGGCGTGCGCGTAGCTCACCGACCGCCGCACGCCCGAGGACGGGATGCCCGCGACGTGCTCGTCCAGCCCGTGCAGGATGGCGCGGGCGTCCTCGACCTCACCGCAGGCGAGGGCCGCCTCGGCGAGGTAGTCGACGGCCCAGGCGCGTTGGGTGCGGTGGTATGCCGGGTCGGCCGGGACCATCATCCGGCGCAGGTGCGCGTACGCCTCGGCCGGCCGCTCCCGCCCGAGCTCGGCGAGCCCGCGGGAGAGCAGCACGCCGTTCAGCAGCGCGCCGTTGGCGGTGTACACCGCCACCCGCTCGGCATCCTTGAGGACGTCGTGGGCACGGTCGGACTCGCCGTGCAGGGCCGCGAGGTTTGCCTGCCCCAGGACAGCGCAGGCGAACCAGACCGGCTGCTGGGTCTCCTCCGCGAGTCGTCGGGCCTCGTCGGCGGCGACCCGCGTGATGTCCCACCGGCCCGTGTACATGGCGGCGAACGTCTGGAAGACCAGCACCTGCGCCAGGGAGCCGAGGCGGCCCTGGCGTCGCAGCTCGCCGGAGGCCGGCGCGCAGAACGCCAGCACGCGGTCGAAGTCTCCCGTGACGAAGGCGGCCCGGGCCAGTGCGCCGAGCTGGACGGCGGTGACGCCGTCCTGCTCCCCCCACCAGGCCGCCGCCTCGAGCACACCCCGGTGCCGGTCGAAGTCACCGGCCACCGAGACGGTCGCGAGCTGGCGGGGATCGCGGGGGTCGAGCGAGAGGCTGTCCGCGACCGCGACCAGCTCGGCCCGCAGGTCCACCCCGGGGTCCCCCCACCAGCAGCGGGTGGCCGCGCCGTGGAGCAGGTGGACGGCGAGGTCGGGGTCGGCGCGGTCGCGGGCCGAGACCGCCCAGGTGACGAGCCGCCGAACCCCCCGCGCGTCCCCGGGGGTCCCGTCGTCGAACGCACCCTCGAGCCAGCCGAGCCGGGCCTCCTCCTCCGGCCCCAGCTCCAGCGCCTGGGCCTCCTCGATGAGGCGGCGCACCATCGAGGGCCGCCCGAGCTCGAAGGCCAGCTCGGCCGCCCGGAGCAGCCGCTGGGAGCGCCGTCGCCCCGAGGGCGACCGGGCGGCCGCCTTCTCCAGCCACTGCACCGCGGTCCCCGGCGCGCCCCTCGACAGGGCTCGCAGCGCAGCCGCGTCGAGCGCCTGCGCGACCGGCTCGTCGGGGTCGTCGGACGCGCAGGCCCGGTGCCACACGGACCGGTCCGGGTCCGCGGCCATCACCCGGGCCAGGGCGGCGTGCGCCCGGGCCCGGTCCTCGTCGGAGGTCGCCATCCACACGGCCGACCGCACCAGGGGGTGCCGGAAGACGATCGCGGGACCGTCGATGCGGACCAGCCCCGCCTCCAGCGCCGGGGTGAGGTCACTGTTCCGGACCTCCCGGCCGGTCTCGAGGGACACGGCCGCGGCGGCCTCGGACAGCAGGTTGCTGTCGTTGACGGCGACGACCCGCAGCAGGGTGCGGGTGGTGGGGTCGAGCTCGTCCAACCTGGCCGCGAAGCTCATCACCAGGCGGTCGGTGAGGGGGAGTCGGTCGGCGTCGAGGTGGGTCCCGCGAGCCGCCGTGAGCCGCAGCCCCCGGGGCAGCTCGAGCAGCGCCAGCGGGTTGCCGTCCGCCTGCCGCAGCACCGCCTGCTCCACCACCGCCGGCAGGTCCGGCTCCCGGAGGTGGAGCAGCTCGCGCGACGTCGCCCGGTCCAGGGCTCGCAGCGTCCGCAGGGTGATCCCCGTGTCCGAGGCGCTGGCGGCGAGCTCGATCGCGGAGTCCGGTCGGGTCGCCACGACGAGGATCGCGCGCTCGTTCTCGAGCCGCCTGGCGATGAAGGCGATGACGTCGCGGCTCGGCTGGTCGACGGCGTGCGCGTCGTCCACCGCCATGACGACCGGGTGGTCGCTCGCCGCCTCCACGACGAGCTCGAGGGCTGCGAGCGCGACGAAGAACGGCTCCACCGGACCCGTCGACTCCACCAGACCGAACGCCCGGGACAGGGCGTCCCGATGGAGCGGGGAGAGCGACCCCAGGTGGGTGAGGACCGGGCGCACGAGGTCGAAGAGGACGGCGAAGGACAGGTGGCGCTCGGACTCCGCGCCCGTGGCCCGGAGCAGCGGGATCCCCCGCTCCTCGGCCGCTGCGACGGCTGCCCCGAGCATCGCGGTCTTCCCGATGCCCGGTTCGCCGACGAAGATGAGGGTTCCGCCCCGCGCCGAGTGCGTCGTCCCGCTGCTCGCGGGCTCCGTGATCCCGTCGAGCAGCCGCCCGATCGCGACCAGCTCGTCGTTGCGACCCAGGAGCGGCTCTGCGGTGGCTGCCACAGAGACGCCACCCCCTCAATCTCGGGACACGTCCGCCCTCATTCGCCCGCGTCGGACCCAGTCGTGGGGCCTCAGTCTCGCAGCAGTCGGAGGGCTGTCAACCACCAGACCACCCGCCGAACACGGAAGACGGCGCGCATCCCGGAGGGGCTCACGGTGGCGTCGGCCGCCAGTACTGGTTGGCGGCCGCGATGGTGGCGAACTCGACAGCCACCACGTGCCCGGCGCGCATCAGCGCCTGCGGGTCGTGGGCGTAGTGCGGCCGCCCGGCGACGAGGACGTCGAGGTCGGGCTGGAGGTTGTGGATCGTGTGGCGCGCGATCGCCAGGGCGAGCGCCCGTCCCTCCTCCGGGGTGTCGGTGATGAGGGTCCCGCCGGGGACGAGGGTGAGCTCGGAGTCAGGGACGCGGTTCATGACGGTCGATGCCTTTCGGGAGGGTGGGGTGGCTGGACTGGGCGGACCGGGTGGGCTGGGCGGACCGGGCGGCCTGAGCGGGCTGGGCGGCCTGAGCGGGCTGGGCGGACGGGAGGGGCTGGGCGGGTGCGGTCCGCTCGGACCTGCCTCGCCCGAGGAAGCTGATGGCCCAGTGAATGAGGACGAGCAGGCGGTTCTTGAAGCAGACGAGGTAGAGCAGGTGCACGACCAGCCAGAGCAGCCAGGCGGTCGTGCCGACCAACGAGAGCCGCCCGATCTTCGCCACCGCCCGGAAGCGCGAGATCGTGGCCAGGCTGCCCTTGTCGCGGTAGCGGAACGCCGCTCCGGTCGGGCGGCCGTCGAGGCGGGCGAGGATCTGCCCGGCGGCGAACCTCCCGGACTGGATGGCCACCTGGGCGACGGCCGGGACCGGCTGGTCCATCATGTCGCCGACGACGAAGACCTCGGGATGTCCCCGGAGGCTACAGTCCGGCAGGACGTCCAGCTGTCCGCCACGGGCCAGGCCGCTGCCCGTGGCCTCTGCGAGGAGGCCACCCAGCGGGGAGGCGCGTACCCCGGCGGCCCAGACCTTCACGCGGGCCTCGATCCGTTCGGTCCGCCCGTGCCCGTCAGCGGTGCCGATGTCGACGCCGAGCTCGTCGACGCCCACGACGGGGGCGTCGAGCCGCACCTCCACCCCGAGTCGCTCCAGGTCGCGCAGCGTGCGGCGCGACAGCGCCGGCCCGAAGGTCGGCAGCACCGCGGGACCGGCCTCGAGGAGCACGACGCGGGCATCGGCCGGGTCGAAGGTGCGGAAGTTCCGGCGCAGGCTGCGCCGGGACAGCTCGACGAGCTGACCGGCCATCTCCACCCCCGTCGGGCCGGCCCCCACGACGACGAAGGTGAGCCAGGGGCGGCGCTCCTCGGGGTCCTCGATGAGCTCCGCCGTCTCGAACGCCCCGTAGATCCGACCGCGGAGACGCACGGCGTCGTCGACCGACTTCATCCCGGGGGCGTGCTCGGCGAACTCCGGGTGACCGAAGTACGAGTGGGTCGACCCCGCCGCCACCACCAGGCTGTCGTAGGGCGTCACCGTCCTGCGGTCGTCGTGGCGGGAGGTGACGAGCCTGGCCTCGAGGTCGATGTCGGTCACCTCGCCGAGCAGGACCCGGGCGTTGTCCTGGCGAGCCAGGACCTCGCGCGTCGCGGGGGTGATCTCTCCCTCGGAGAGGATGCCCGTGGCAACCTGGTAGAGCAGCGGCTGGAAGAGGTGGTGCGGCGTCCGGTCGAGCACGGTCACGGCCACACCCGGGTGGTCCAGGGCCCTCGCGGCGGACAGTCCGCCGAAGCCCGAGCCGATGACGACCACGCGGTGCGGCGACCCCGCAGCCGTCACCGACCGCAGGCGCGCCGAGGCGGCGCCGGTCGCACCCCCTGGCGGCGACTGCGGCAGGGTCCTCGTCCGAGGCCTCGTCCCGGCACCCGCTCCCGGCTCGGCGGCATCCGTTCGTCCCACTGGCCCTCCCTCGTCTCGACGTCCGCGGAGGGGCCTGCCGCCCTGTCCGCCGTGGCGCAACCGACGCTAGGGAGGAGACGAGACGGACGGCTTCAGTCGAGTGACTGCGCGCAGCCGCCGCCCCGGCGGCCCCGGGCGGCCGGCAGGTCACGGGAACCGGCGGGCAGGCGCCTCCGCGCCCGGACGTGCGGGTCGTGCAGCTCCGTGGAGCTGCCCGGAATGGGTCACCTTGCCCCTGTTGAGGATCCCCGCTCCGTCAGCGACCTCCTCCGGTCCTGGCTCACCGCCTGACCTGGCCCAGGGGTGGGAGGGCATCCCGCAGCGGTGACCTTCATCCCGGACGGGTGACGCCCACGACGCTCGTAGCGGCGGACAATGTGGAACCCAAGGTCGCCGCCGGGAGGCGGCGCGCCACACCCGTCGGAGGCCTCCATGTCCCCACCGAGACCGGCCGACGCCTGCGTGCGGCCTGCACAGGACGTCGACCGCCCCGTGCAGGCGTGACGCCATGACCAGCCGCACCATGTCGCTGACCCCGGTGCGCGTCCGCACCACCGCGTGGCTCACCACGCACCATCCCGCGGGCCTGCTGTACGGCGCGGTCATCACCGGCGCCGTGCTGGGCGTGACGGCCGGCCACGGCTCCGCTCCCGGCAGGGTCGTGGCCAAGACCCTCGTCGTGGTCGCGGTGTACTACTGGGCCGACGTCTACGTCCGGGCCTTCGCGGAGCAGTTCCACGAGGCGAGGTCGACCCTCCCGCGCCGGCTTCTAAGGGCGCTCGCCCACGAGTCCAGCGTCCTGCTCGGGGCCGCGCCGGCCACGGTCACGTACCTCCTCGCCGTGGCACTGGGGGTCGGATCATCACGCTCTGCCGACTTCGCCCTGTGGCTCACCGTCGTGCTGCTGGGGCTCGTGGCGTACCTGGCCGCCCGGCGCGTGGGGGTCCGGAGGAAGACCGCCCTGGTCGAGGGGGCACTCGCGGCCCCCATCGGCGTCCTGATGATCGCGGCGAAGGCCCTGCTCCACTGACGGCCCGCGGCCGTGGACAGCGCTGCACCGATCACACGCACCGGGTGACGCCGTGGCCGACTCCTCGGCGCCAGACTCCAGATCCCGCCCGACGAGGGAGCGCCACACCATGACGACGCCCACCCCCACCTGCCACGGTGTCCGTGCCACCCAGGCCATCCGAGCCACCCGCACCACTCACGCCAGCCGCGCCACGAGGAACCTCGGCGGGCCCGCAGCGCGCCCGCCCGGGGGCCGGTGACGGTGGAGGCCCTCGCCCTCTTCGGCGCCATCCTGCCGCTCGCGGCCGCGATCGCCATCAGCCCCCTGCCCCTCATCGCCGTGATGCTGATGCTCGCCTCCGCCAGGGCGCGGAGGACGGGCTGGGGGTTCCTCGCCGGCTGGGTGGTCGGTGTCGGGGCACTCGCCGCGATCGCCAGCCTCGTCCTCGGAACCCTGCAGGCCGACGGCCGCACCGAGCCCCGCCGCGGGGTGGCCGTGGTCAGCCTCGTGATCGGGCTGGGCCTGCTGGCGGTGGCAGCCAAGCAGGCCTTGGGGATCCGTCGCGTGGACCGCGGCGCGGCGCTCCCCGCGTGGATGCACGGGGTGGACCGCCTGGACTCGCGGTCGGCAGCTCTCCTGGGCCTGTCGCTCAGCACGCTCAGCCCGAAGAACATCGTGCTCGCGTTGTCCGCCGGCTCGTTCATCGGCGCCAACTCCACGACGCCGTCGGCCCAGGCGGTCGCCCTGCTGGGCTTCACCGCCGTGGCCGCCCTGAGCGTCGTGGTGCCAGTGGTCGCAACCACCTGCGCGGGCGCACGGGTCGCCCCCGCCCTCGGCCGGACACGGGAGTGGCTGACACGCCGCAGCACGACGATCCTGAGCGTTCTGCTCGCCGCGATCGGCCTCGTGCTCGTCGGACAGGGGCTCGGCGCTCTGTGACTCCTGAGTTTCACCACCACAGGGTGAGGCGCGCCGCGGTCCGCGGGTCGTAGCGTGCGTCCCGATCCGACCGCGCAAGCCGACGGCTTCGCGACCGCCCGGGTCGGCGCCGGGCGCCAAAGCGCTCGGAGCCGGCCCTGCCGATTCGAGGCCACCGGTGCCGAACCCCGTCCCAGGTCCCAGCCGCGCCGCCCAGCTGCGCCTCGTGGCGCAGGCCACGGTCGTCGTCATCGCGGTCGGGGCGGCGACCCTGGCGCTGCAGCGCGTGGCGGGGGTGCTCGTCCTCGTCTTCGTGGCCCTGTTCCTCGCCGTCGGGGGCGAACCCGCCGTCGAGCGCCTCACCCGTCTCGGCGTCCGGCGACCGCTAGCCGTCGTCGGCCTCGCGCTGCTGCTCGCGGCCGTCGTCGTCGCCAGCCTCCTCGCGCTCGTCGTGCCCGCGGCTCAGCAGCTGGCGTCCCTGGCCGGCTCCGTGGCCGATGCCGTCGCCCGGGCGGGCCGGGACACGTCCGGGACGTCCTTGGGGGACTACCTCTCCCGACCCGAGGTCCAGGAGCGCGTGGCCTCGCTCGCGCGCAGCGTCGTGGGACACCTGGACGACCTGGCCGGTGCCGTCTTCGGCGCACTGGGCGGGGTCGCCGGCTTCGTCTCGACCGCAGCGACGGTCGGCGTGCTCACCCTGTACTTCAGCGTCGAGCTCCCGCGGATGCGGGCGTTCGTCGACGCCAGGATCCAGGACCCCGAGCGTCGTCTGGCCTTCGCCGAGGCGCTCGGCAAGGTCGGCGCCTACGTGGCGGGGCAGGCCGTCATCTGCCTCCTGGCGGGCACCCTCTCGTTCGTGGCGTTGAGGGTGATCGGCGTGCCGTATGCCGCCCTGCTCGCCCTGCTGGTGATGCTGCTCGACGCCGTCCCCCAGGTGGGGGCGACCATCGGGTCGCTGCTGGCCATCGTCGTGGCCCGGTCGGCCGGCTGGCCGCAGGCCCTGGCGACGGCGTTGTTCTTCATGCTCTACCAGCTCCTCGAGAACAACCTCATCGCACCGCGTGTCTTCTCCCGGACGATCAGCGTGCCGCCACTGGCGGCGCTGCTCGCCGTCATGCTCGGCTTCTCCCTCGCCGGGGTGCTCGGGGCGCTGACCGCGCTGCCTGCGACGGCGGCGGCGAGGGTGGTGCTGCAGCGGTTGCGCCCGGGGCCGGCTGCGGCGGGCGGGGCGGCCGCGGCCGGGGCCGCATTCCCGGCGTCCGAGCCGCGCCCCATCCTCGAGCAGGCCCATATCGCGACCGATGCGCATGACGGAGCCTGAACCCCGGACCGGGGGGCCCGGGCCCGACACCGGGACGGGGCCCGGGACTCCGGGCTCGAGCGCGGGCTCGGGCTCGGGCTCGGTGTCGGTCTCAGCACAGGAGCAGTCGCGCCTGACCGGGTCGGTGATCCGTGCGGTCCGGCGGACCAGCCGCCGGTTCGGCGACCGGAGGACGCGATGGGCGGACCTGCGGGCAGGGACGGTCCTCGGGGTGGAGAGTGTGCCGGACGGGTTGGCTGCCGGCGTCCTGGCCGGCGTGAATCCCGTGCACGGGCTCTTCGGCTACCTGGTGGGCACCGCCACGGGTGCGCTGGCGACGAGCTCGGTCTTCATGAGCGTGCAGGTCACCGGCGCGATGGCAGTGATCATCGCCGACATCCCCGTCGTGTCCGACCCTCAGCGCGGTGCCGCCGCCCTGTCCACCCTGTCGCTGGTGACCGGCCTGGTCATGCTGGGCCTCGGCCTGGCCCGCCTGGGGTCGTTGGTCCGCTTCGTGCCGAACGCGGTCCTCGTCGGGTTCGTCAACGGGGTGGCCGTGAACATCGTCCTCGGCCAGCTCGGCAACCTCACCGGCTACGCCTCGCCCGCGTCGGGTCGCCTCGCCCGGGCCGTCGACACGGTGCTGCACCCCGGATCCCTCTCCTGGTCCTCCGTCGCCGTGGGCTGCCTCACCATCGTGGGCATCGTCCTGCTGGACCGCACCCGGCTGGGTGCGCTCGGCCTCGTCGTCGCGGTGGCGGTGAGCAGCGCTGCCGTGAAGGTCCTGGGCCTCGCTGACATCAGGGTGGTCGGCGACCTCGCCGCGGTGCCGGACCACCTGCCGACGCTCGCACTCCCCTCACTGTCCCTCGTCCCCGGGCTCCTCCTCCCGGGCGCCGCCCTCGCCCTCGTCGGGCTCGTGCAGGGGGCGGCCATCAGCAACTCGCTGGTGAACCCCGACGGCAGGTATGCCGATGCCTCGCGGGACTTCAGCGGCCAGGGCGTGGCGAACCTCGCCACCAGCGTCCTGCAGGGGATGCCGGTCGGCGGCTCGATGTCCGCCACCTCGCTGCTGACCGGCGCCGGCGCCCGCAGTGCCGGTGCCAACCTCGTGGCGGCCGTCGTCATGGCGGTCGTCATCCTGACGATGAGCGGCCCCGTCAGCGCCATCGCCATGCCGGCGCTGGCCGCGCTGCTCGTCGTCGTCGGGGTCCGCACGCTGCGCCTGTCCGACCTCGTGACCGTGTGGCGCACGGGCCCGGTGCAGGCGGCCCTCACCGCAGTGACCCTCGCGCTGACGCTGACCATCCCGCTGCAGTACGCCGTGCTCGCCGGGGTCGGCCTGGCCATCGTGCTGCACTCCGCCAGGCAGGCCAACAGGGTCGTGGTCCGGCGGTGGGTCTTCGACGAGGGCTCGAGCCTCCCCCGGGAGGTCGACCCCCCGGCGACAGTCGGTGACGGCGAGGTCGTCGTCCTCGTCCACTACGGCAGCCTGTTCTTCGCGGCGTCCCCGGTGCTCGAGGCCCAGCTGCCCGAGCCGGCGGGCTCGTGCCGGGGAGCCAGCGTCATCCTCCGGCTGCGCGGCACCGACGAGCTGGGGAGCACCTTCGTCCGAGCCGTGACGGGGTATGCCGAGCGGCTGGCGGCCGCCGGGGGGACGCTGGTCCTCGTGGGCGTGGGGCCCCGCGTCGCCGACCAGCTGAGGGACACGGGGGCCCTCGCGACCGTTGGCAAGGACAACGTCCACCCGGCGACCGATCGCGTCGGCGAGTCGCTCGAGGCGGCCCTCCGAGAGGCACGCGCCCGCGCGGCTGAGCGGGAGTGACGCCAGGCGGACGCGGCGCCGGGGCGCGCCGGGGCGCGCCGTCAGGGCAGGGGCTGCGTGGACCGGACCTCGGCGATCGTGTGCCGCACAAGTGCCATCTGCGACGGGGAGTCTCGGTAAAGGCTTTCCGCGTTCATGAACTTCCGCCGACCGACCGACTGGCCGCGTCACACCGCGAGACACCCCTGCCGATCCTGCCACGGTGCCTCAGGTCGGACAGGGTGCCGAACTTGCAGAAGGACCCCGGACGGAAGTCGCGTGTCCGATCCTTCGTCATGTGGTGGAGCTGAGGGGATTCGAACCCCTGACCTTCTCATTGCGAAGGCTGCCCTGGGCCGAAGCACCAGCCGATCTGTGCGTGTTGAACGGAGTCATGGAGTGCACTGGATGCAGCAGTGGCCGATCGGGGGCACAAAGGGGGCACAAGGTCCCATCGGCCCTCAAGACGTTGAGGTATCAGCTCCACCAATCTTGCACGAGACGTAGCAGGCAGGGCCCGCACGCCGGCTCCGCCTGCACATTCGCCTCTGCCTGAAGAGCGGAGGGTCGGCTGGGGGCGCCACGGCTGTGCGCAGTCCTGCGGTGACCACGTGGCGGATTGGCGCGGTTGCGCTCTACCGAGGCGAGGGGCAATCAGAATTATTCGCGCCTACGCGACGCCCCATGTCTCCGCCGCAATGACCACAGTGGGTGCACCTTTGCGACTCGGGTGCCCGCGCTTTGCGCGGGTCACGGCCGGGTCTGTGTGTCAGCGAAGCACAGATGCGCCTACGGCCGTGATGGACACCCGGCGCACCAAGCCCAGGCCAAGTGGCCTCGCGGACCGCCGTAGTTCACGCTCCGGAAGTCATAAACGCGGGGCGCGGCCAGACATGCAAGGCAGAGGCGATGGAAATGGTCCACGCGACGCCGACGATGTATCCGGCCACGACGTCGAAGGAAGTGCGCCGCCAGGGCGACGCGGGAGTAGCCAATCAGGAGGATGGCCGCAACGGCGCCGCCGATCATTGCTCGCCGCATCCAGTGGGTGTGCAAGTGAGGCCAGAGCACGAACAGCAGCACCGTGAAGGCTGTGGCCGCAGCCTGCGCGTGGCCACTGGGGAAACTCTGTCCCGGCGCGTGCAGGAACGGGTGGGTCACGACGGGGCGATGCCGGTGGATGAGGTCTTTTAGGACGGTGTTCAGCAGTGACGAGCCAGCATTGGCGACGAGGACGAACGCGGCTTCCCGGAACCGGCGGCGAAGCAGCAGCCAGGCAATGGCGATGACTGACACCACCTGCCACCCCACGGCGCCGCTGACAGCGCTGACCCCCTGCATGAACGCGGTGAACTGGGGATGTGCCAGGCCGTACTGATGCAGATCGTCGCGGGCGGCGTTGTCGACGCGCAGCGCCGGCCCCCACTTGATCTCGAATGTGAGGGCGATCAACAGCACCAAGAGCGACCCCGCGGTGACCGCCGCCGCCACCACTGCGACGCGTCCTGCCACTTGGGGGTCAGCGCCTCCTTTGTCGGGCGCAGGGGTTGGGTCGCGATGGTCGAGGCGGGACATCAGCGGACCTGCACGGGGCCGACCCCGTGCGCGGAAGTTCCGGCGCCCGACCGGGCAGCGAACACTGTTCGCAGGCCCCGCTGAGCCCGTAGCCATCCGGCTGCTGGCACGAGGGCGGAACGCAGGAGCACCCAGAACACCAATGCAATCAGCGCACCGAAGACCAAGCCCGCGACGACGTCCCACGGGTAGTGGGCTGCGATGTAGACCCTGGCGAAGGCCATCAGCAGCGCCATTACGGCTGCAAGGGATCCCAGCACCCGGTGAGCCAGCAGCAGTCCGGCGGCGACGGAGCCTGCCATGACGGCATGGTCCGATGGGAAGGAGAAGTCGGTCGTCACGTCGGCCAGACGCAGCAGGTGGGGGTGGGCGGCGTACGGACGGGGCTCGCGAAAGAGGTGTCCGAGTGGTTGGTTGAGGCCCAAGGCCAAGAGGGGTGCCAGGGCGGCCCAGCCGGTGGCGGCGAGGTCGCGGGTCGACCGGTGCCGCGCCGCCACTAGGGCCCCGGCCAAGAGGGCGAGGAACAGAACGAGACCGTACTTGGCGTACCCGGCTACCAGCCCGTGCAGGCCTGGTGTGTTGCGTGCGAAGGAGTTGACTGCGAACAGAATCTGGTTGTCGAGGCCTCGCAGCTGGTTCATGCAACTTCCCGCTCCTCGGTCGCCGCGCCCTGCCCACGGCTACGGTGCAGCTCGCGGGCGACCGGAATGAGGGAGAGGACGACGATGAGTCCGATGACGGGCAGGAGGTACTTGTCGATGCCCGGGATGCTGGACCCCAGGACGTAACCCGCCACGGTCACGCCGAGAGCCCAGATGGTCCCCCCGAGGGACTGCCACACGGTGAATGTGCGTGCCGGCACGTGCACCGTCCCGGCGAGCGGGTTGAGCACTGTCCTTACCAGCGGGATGAACCTGGCCAGGACGATGGCTCTCCCGTGCCCGTAACGCTTCAGCGCGGCATCCGACCGGGCCACCGCGGCCTGCAAGCGTGGCCGGTCAGGGCGATCCAGCAACCGCGGTCCTACGACGCGTCCGATCCAGTAACCGGTCTGCGCCCCGAGCAGGGCACCGGCCACCGCGGCTACCAGAACCCATGGGAGGGATAGGTGCAGGGTTGAGGTGGCCGTCGTCGCCGACAGCAACCCGGCCGTGAAGAGCAACGAGTCCCCCGGCAGGAAGAAGCCGATGAGCAACCCGGTCTCGGCGAAAACCACGAGGAACACCCCGACCGCGCCGAAGGTGCTGAGCAGGCTGTGCGGGTCGAGCAGGTTCAGGCCCACCGTGGCAGCCGGGAGAGAGGCTGGAGCGGCAGTGGGGGGTGCGAACAAGGGTCGCCTTTCGTGACGGGCCGCGGGCGTGCTCGGCACTGTGTTGAGCACGTGCCGGAGTGGGGATCAGGATGGCTCATGACGATGCAGGTCGCGCGGCGAGCTGGGACAGGGGGCGGCTCGGCGGAGCGGACGAGGGGGACATTCGGCCCCGCCGAGCCACGTCATTGGCGGTTCAGCCCTCTGTGGCGAGAGCCGGTTCCGGCTCCTCCTCGAGGACCGGTACCGCGTCTCCTTCGTCGTCACGGTCGACACCGCTGACGGACAGGAACACGACCAGGCCGAGAATGGCCGCCAGGAAGATGAGACTGGTTCCGGTGGTACCCAGTCCGAATCCACCGTCCTTGGGCGCCTGGGACATGCCGTCGCCCATGGAGGCACCCAGGGGGCGGGTGAGGATGTACGCGAGCCAGAACGCCAGGACGCCCTTGCTGCGAACGGCGAGGTGCGAGACGGCGATGACGGCGATGAGGACGGCGACGATGCCGGCGGTGGGCCAGTAGCCGAGGTTGAGGCGCTCGGCGAACAGGTCGCCTGCCGAGGTGCCGAGGGCGAAGGTGAACAGGATCGCCGCCCAGTAGAACCCTTCACGACGGCGAGTGGTGATGGAGTGGATGGACAGGGTCCGCTCCTTGGCGAACCAGAGCGTGAAGGTGCCAGCCAGCAGAACGGCGAACAGGACGGTCGTGGTGACCAGGGAGATGCCGAGGTCGTCGGCGAGCTTGTCGGAGACCAGCGTGCCCACCACGCTGACGAGGACAACGGCGGTCCAGTAGATCGCTGGCACGTACCTACGGGTACGGAATTGCGCAACGAGGACGGCGGCGAGGATCGCGGTCATGATGACCGCTGTGAGGTTCAGGCCTAGACCAAGCGTGCTGTTCAGGTAGTCCGAAAATGTCTCTCCGACGGTGGTGCACAGGATCTTGATGATCCAGAAGTACAGGGTGACTTCCGGCACCTTGTTCAGCAGGTGCGGCACTGATGGTGATGCGACGGGGTCGTGGGCGCGGGCATTCGTGTCCATGGCGCCACGGTCGGCCAGATCACCTGACCTTCTCCTGAACACCGTTGCCCGGGCCTTCGATGGGGCGGCGTACTGCCCGCAGCTCGACCACGAGGTGTCCGCCGGGCCCGGGCTCGGCCGATACGGTCCCCCCTGCGGCCCGGGCGAGGCGGCGCGACAGTGGTAGTCCGAGGCCGGAGCCGTCGGCTTGAGTCGTCACCCCCGCCTCGAAGACACTCTGGACATCGGCCTCTGGGATCCCTGGCCCGTCGTCGTCCACACGGACGCGTACGACTGAGCCGGTCACCGCGCGACTGATGGTGACGCTGTGGGGGGCGTGCCGTACCGCGTTGTCGATCAGCGGGGAGAGGATGGCCGTCAGCAGCTCCGCCGGAAGGTCGGCATGCACCCTGCGCCGGGCACCCTGACCCTGCGCGGGTGCGATACGCACAACGACGTCGCCCGGGCGATGCGCCGCTGCTACCAGGGACGCGAGAACTTGGTCGACGTCGCAGACGTCATCGATTGCACTGCGATGGCGCGCGGTGCGCAGCAGAGTCTCGATGGAGGCGTCCATGCGGTCGGTGGCGCGCAGGATGGCCTCCAGGGACGCGCTCGTCGGCTGTTCGGCGATGGGATGCGCCAGTTGCGCCTCGGCTCGGATGACGCTCAGCGGCGTGCGAAGCTCGTGGGCGACCCCGTCGGTGAGGCGCCGTTCGGAGTCCAAGGCGCTGGAGATGCGGTCCAGCATCCGGTTGAGGGTGCGCCCGAGATCAGCGAGCTCGTCCCGGCCGCCGGCGGGAAAACGGTGCCCGTCGTGGTGGTCGCGCCACTGGTCCGCCTGAACAGCCATGGCCCGTACCCGGTGCAGCGCCCGACCGGTAGCAGCCCATGCGGCTCCCGCTGTCGCAGCGGTTGCAGCGGCGGCGAGGATGAGGCCAAGCCAGGTCAGGCGCTTTGTGCCGGAGGTGTATGGGCGCAGGTCGAGCGCGCCGACGACCGTGGCTGCGGACGTCCCGTCGGGGCGCTTGACTGTCCGAGACGTGACGAGGTACCTGCCCGCGACCTCGCGTGGTGGTTTCGCACCAGCGCTGCCCAGGGAGGTCACGACGGTGGCCAGTGCCCGTGGTGGAGTGGCGCCGTCGAGCAGGGAGCCGTCAGCCGCGAACACCCAGACGCCCTCATCCAGCGTGTCGGCGGGTGTTTCCAACACCCGGACCGCGCGGACGCCCACCACGACGGTGCTTGCTGCGGCTGAGACTCGGGACGTCAGTACGGTCTGGGCTTGGATGTCCTCGGCATGCGACTGGGCCAACACAAGCCCGCTGACCAGGAGACCCATGGCAAGAGCTGCTGCGGCCGCCGTTCCCAGGGTGACGCGAGCCCTCAGCGAAGTCGCGTTCAGCGCCACGCGTATCCGACCCCACGGACGGTGGTGATGGCTGCGTCCAAGGCGGATGTCTTGCCGAGTTTGAGACGGAGTCTGCGAATGAACGCGTCGAGGGTGTTGTCGGTGACGATTGCCCCCATCGGCCAAGCGGAGGCGATCAGGTCGCGGCGTCGAACCGCCTGCCCCGGGTTGGCCATGAGCTTGGCTAGGAGGCGGAACTCAGTCGGAGACAGGGACACTTCGACGTCGCCGACCCGAAGGAGATGGGCCGCCGGGTCGAGGACAGCAGCACCGACGACCTGGTCAGCGGTGATCCTGCGAGACAGAGCGCTCACCCGCGCCATGAGCTCGGCGAGCTCGAAGGGTTTGGTGAGGTAGTCATCGGCGCCTGCCTCGAAGCCGGCGACCTTGTCGTGCAACCCCGAGCGAGCGGTGAGGAAGAGCAAGCTTGCGGTGACCCCGTGGGTACGCAGCGCGACGGCAACGTCGCGTCCGTCGGAATCGGGCAGGCCGATGTCCAGCACGAGGACGTCGAGCGATCGCCCGGGGAATACCTCTACCGCCTCACGACCGGTCCGGGCCACTGCGACCTCGTGACCGGCTCCCTTGAGGGCGCGCACGATGACCGAACGCAGGTCCGGGTCGTCCTCGCACACACCGACTGCTGCCACGATCAGCACGGTAGCTGCTGGGACTGCGTCGGTGTCCTCGCCGCCGGCCCGAGATTGCGCTTGGGCACCCCCGCCCCAAGCCGCTCGGTGACTTCTGGGCCTAACCATCGCCTCGAGGCGCGATGTCTTGGAGCACCGGTTTCAGGTCTCGATCCCGAAGATCCAGCCCTTGAGGCGGTGCACAGCAGCGCCCTCTACTTTGCCGGCGTGAACCTCGTGAACTTCGACCTCAGGGAACTGCTCCGCCTACGAGACGAGTACTGGCCGGAGCGAGAGGCACGCATGACCGATGTGGTCGAGGGCAGACTTGCGAATCCAGCTGCGACGCCGACCGACCCACATCTCCTGGATGCGTTGGCCACAGAGGTGCACAATCGCGATATCGAATGGCACGACTTCCTGACCATGAGAGCTCCGGACGACTGCGGTTGACGCTAGCCGTCGGTGGTCACCGGTCAGCACGTGTTCATCAGAGGCGCGGCCCGGGACGAGCAACCGACGGTCGATCGCCCTAGACTCCGATCGAAGTCCGCGGCAG
The DNA here is from genome assembly GCF_054779295.1 of Phycicoccus ginsengisoli. Taxonomy (NCBI): domain Bacteria; kingdom Bacillati; phylum Actinomycetota; class Actinomycetes; order Micrococcales; family Intrasporangiaceae; genus Phycicoccus; species Phycicoccus ginsengisoli. The sequence continues at coordinate 291,481 of NZ_BAAGYN010000005.1, read as the reverse complement.
CACTCAAGACATCTGACCGCCGGCGGATCACCCGAGAGGTGACCGATGTACGTAGCCTCAGCTGGCAGTCCTGCCATCTATCCGCTGAGCCAACTCGGGACCTCAGAGCCTTGCTCTTGGTGGCCCGCGGGGGCCGATCCGGCCTCCGCGACCCCAAGACCGTCTGCACTTCACCAGCCACCAGCTGATGGATGGGTCGTCGCGCTCATTGCGGACGCCAGCTCATGAGAACGCCATCGCCGCCGAAACACATCGGCCAGCCCAGCCTCACTCCGCCAGACGGGGCCCGACGCCGCGCAGACTGGCTGGAGGCGGCTCTCGTGGCGGTGATGGCGCTGGGCGCGACGGCGGCATACGCCTGGGATCTCGATGCGCAGGGGTGGGCCAACCCGTACTATACCGCGGTGGTGCAGGCAGGTCAGCAGAGCTGGACCTCCTTCCTGTTCGGCAGCCTCGAGGTCGGCAACGCGGTGGCGTCAGACAAACCCCCGCTGGCGTTCTGGGTCATGGCTCTGTCCGCGCGAGCGTTCGGACTGTCGAGCTGGAGCGTCCTGCTGCCGCAGGTAGCGGAAACGATCGCCACGATCGTGATACTGAACCGGATCGGCCGTGAGCTCGCCGGCCGGGCGGCGGGCGTGGTAGCTGCCCTGGTCTACGCCACCACTCCGGTGGTGTTGGTGATGGCCCGCTACAACCATCCGGACACGCTGATGACTTTGCTGGTGGTGGTGGCTGCATGGTGTTGCCTGCGCGCCACGCGCAGCACCGCCTGGGGTTGGGCCACAGCATCTGGAGCGCTTCTGGGGTTGGGGTTCCTCACCAAGTGGGGGGTTGCCCTGATACCCGGCCCGGCGTTCGCCGCGGCGTTGTGGGTCTCGACCCGCGGCTCGCGACGGCAACACCTGCTGCGGGTGGCCAACTTCGCGGGCTCGGGCTTCGTGAGCATCGCCAGTTGGGTGGTTCCCATTCTCCTGCTGCCCGGCGCACGTCGCCCGTATGCCGATGGCAGCCAAGGCAACATACTGTCACTGATGCTCGGTCGGGACGGGTTCAGCCGCCTGGGTGGCACCGGAGGGGCTGGAACGGAGGAGGTGGCCGGGACGCCAGGGCCGTGGCGACTCGTAACCCCACCCTTCGCCACCCAGGTGGGCTGGCAGGTTGCCCTTGCCGTGGGCATGCTTGCGCTCGTCGCTCTCCTCGCCGCCAAAGGCCGACGCAGTCACGTCGCCCCGCCTTCAGGGTCCGATGTCAAGCGCGCCGGATGGCTCCTCGTCGTGGGGTGGCTAGCCACCGGCATCGTCGTCCTCAGCGTCATGAGCGGACCGATGCATCCCTACTACTCGGTCATGCTCGTACCCGCTGTTGCACTGTCCATCGGGCTGGCGCTCGCGCACCTTCACCGATGCAACCGCCTGCAGCTCGCACTGCTCCCGGCCGCAGCGACCCTGGCCTACCAGGTGCTCGTCTTCCGCCGGTCTGGGGTGTCGGATCAGGCAGCTTTGGACGATTGCCTGGCGGTAGCTGCAGCCAGCATGGGCGCGGTGGCAGTTGCTGACCGGCGCTGGGCTCGAGGGGCCCTCCCCTGCCTGCTGCTGGGTCCCCTGTTGGTGCTCCCGCTCGCCTTCGGGCTCACCACGGACTCACACTCGGTCTCCGGGTACGACCCAGTCGCCGGCCCACTCCGGAACCCGACCAGGCCCGGCTATCCCGCCGCCTTGGTGCGCTACCTCCGGGTACATCGAACGAGCGCCCTGTGGGCGGCTGCGACCCCACGAGCGACGGCGGCCAGCATTCTGCAGCTTCAGTCCTCCTCGCCCGTGCTTCCTCTCGGCGGGTTTACTGGCCATGCCGCCGGACCCACCCTCGACCAGGTCCGCGTGTGGACCGAGTCCGACCGGCTGCGATACCTGGTGCTCCCACGGGAGTACACCACCCACGTGTTCGACACCCCGCCCGCCTTGGCGAACTACCCGGTCGCTTCCATCCTCCAATGGGCTCAGCAGACGGGCTGTACGCAAGGGAGCGTCTTCGGCTCCTACGTCGTGGTTGATCTCGACGCCGACAGCGCTCCTCGAGGGGCTGGCTGTCTCTAGCCATAGAAGGGGATGCTGTGCCGCACCACCCGCGCTGGCGGGCGGGCAGGAACCAGTCTGCCGGACCTGTGTCACGCCCGGCGCCCTGGCCGTGGCGTGGGGGCTGCGGTGGCGCCTTCGGCGTGTCCGGCGTTGAGGCGGCTGAGAGCAACCGCAGCCACGGCCAGACCCACCAGCAGCGCGGCCTGGGCCGCCACCGGCCCGACCCCGGTCCGCAGCTGCTCGTCATAGACCACGACGCCGAGGACGACGCTGAGCAGCGGGTCCACCGTGGCGATGACCGGCAGGCTCGTGTGCAGCGGTCCGGCGCGGAAGGCCAGCTGGGCCAGCAACAGCCCCGACACGCCGCACACGACGAGGACGGGCAGCTGCCAGCTGCTGAGCATGGCAACCGGTCCTGAGTTGCCCCACACCTCGGTGGTCGCCTTGAGCAGGACAGCCGTGCACGCGTACAGCGTCCCCACGGCAACCCCGAGCAGCGGTGCGCGGCGCGGGACCGGTGCACGCCGAGCGGACAGGACGCAGGCGACAGCGAGCAGCAGGGCAAGGGCCGCGCAGACCGCGGCGGGTCCGCGGTCCGCCGCCTGCTGCCGCACCTGCGGGGACGACGCGCCGGACACGACGAGGAAGCCGACGAGGCTGGCCACCAGCAGCGCGCCCCAGCCCCACTCCCGGCGGCTCATGGGCGTGCGCTGGCTGACGTGGGTGACCACCAGGGACGTGAGCAGCGCGGTCACCAGGAGGGGCTGCACCACCGACACGGCGCCGATGTGCAGTGCGAAGGCCTGCAGGGTGAACCCTGCGGCGTCGGCGACCAGCGCGGCCAGCCACCAGGGGTGGCTGAGGGTCGCGGCCAGGAACCGGCCGGTGCGCACGCGTCCATGGGCGGCAGACGGGGTCGACAGCGTCGTCGCACTGTGGTGTTTCAACGCGGTCGACACCGCCGCGAAGACCGTCGAGCCGAGGCTGGTGGCAACGACAAGCGGGTAGTTCACGAGGCCTCGAGCCGCCCGGGCGACGTCACGCGACCTCGACCGACGGGGACGCGGCCCCCGCAGCCGCGCCGGCCGCCTCGTACGCCTGCTCGGTCATCGTCAGCACACCCTGCCAGCCCACCCGCGTCTCGGCGGTGAGGTTGTGGTCGTGCAGCCGGCGCTGCAGCGCCTCGTCACGGGCGATCCGCGCGAGGCTCGCGGCCAGCTGGTCGTCGTCCTCGCACAGCAGGCCCTCGACCTCGTGCCGCACGAACTCGCGCACACCGCCGGACGACATGGCCACCACCGGCAGACCCGCGCACCGTGCCTCGAGCGCGGCGATCCCGAACGACTCCCGGGTGGCCGGGGCGACGAACACGTCGGCGGAACCCAGGAGGTCCCTCACCTCGTCCCGGGCCAGCCGCCCGCGGAAGGTGACGGCGCCGGACATGCCGCGCAGCCGGGCATACGCCCCGAGCACGGTGCGCCACGGACCGTCACCGGCCACGACCAGGTGGATCCGCTGCGCGGTCCCGAGGTGGTGCTGCGCACGGCGCACCGCGCGCAGGAGGGCGAACGGGCGCTTGCGCGCGCTGAGGCGCATGACCGCCGCGACGACGAGGGGGCGCTGGCCGGCGGGGGTCGGCCGGTGCGTGTCGGCACCGTCGCCGGCGGCGAAGCGGTGGGCCGGTCGGCGTCGCAGAGAGCGCCAGTCGTCCTGGTCCACTCCGTTGGGTATGACGCGAACCCCATGGCCCGGGCCCAGGATGCGTCGCAGCGGCTGCGCCGCCGCTTCGCTGACGGCCGTCCACAGGATCGGCAGGCGGCTCCAGCCACCGACGGCGTCGAGCGTGGTCATGAGGGCGTGCACCCCCAGCCACAGCGAGTGGACCGTCACGACGGTCGGTATGCCGCGCCGGGACGCCGCGCGAGCCGTGAAGAAGCCGAGCGGTGAGAGCACACCGACGTGCACGTGGACGACGTCGACGTCGACCTCGAGAACTGACCGGACACCGTTGACCGTGGCGGCAGGGTGCAGCGCGTGCTGCCACCGGCGCCCGGACCGCAGGCGCGTGACCCACGGCTCGTCCGGCCCAGGGGAGCTCGTCAGGACGCTCACCTCGTGGCCGGCAGCCCGCTGCCGGCCCACGAGGTCGGACACGTGCATCTCGATCCCACCGAGCCGGGGCAGGTAGAAGTCCGTAACGTGCAGGATCCTCACCGGGCCGCCTCGGACGACAGCGGTTCCGCCCGGTCAGGGAGAAAGAGCGTGAAAGTGGTGGGGGAGGTATTGGTCACCGTGAGCCGTCCACCCAACGCCTCGGCCATGGTCCGGGCCAGTGGGAGCCCGAGCCCTACCTCAACCTCCGGTCGTACGGCGAAGGGGTCCTTTGCGGCCAAGGTTCCTTCGTCAACGACGTCCACGGCGGGGACGCCAGCCGTCTCTCGGATCACGACCTGCACCTCGCCGCGACCATGGCGCATCGCGTTGTCGAGCAGGACCTCGAGGACCTGTCCGACGATCCGGCCGGCCACCAGTGGCTGACCAGGCTCCTCGGCTCGGTCGGGCACGTGCAGGCTGAGCCGTCGCCCGACTGCCGCCAAGGGTCCGTGCCAGCGCCGTGCCACACCGCGGACCACGTGCTCCAAGGGCAGAACGGGCAAGGTCGCGCCCGCCAAACCCGGAGTTCGGCGTGCGACGAGCAGCACGTCGTCGATGGTGGACTGGAGGCTGCCGAGCTCTTGGAGCACCGCTTGGAGCCGGGCATCGGGATTCGGGGCGCTCATGGCCGCCTCCAGCTCGAGGCGCATTCGCGCGAGCGGGGTCCGGAGCTGGTGCGATGCCTGCGCCGAGAAGCGCCGTTCGCCTTCCAGTGCCTGGGTCAGCTCACGAACCATGGCATTGTGCGCCTGCCCGACCAGGTCCACCTCCGGCACGGAGCTGGGAGTCGCTCGCGCGGTCAAGTCACCCTCGGACACTCGAGAAGCCACGGACGCGAGCTGTTCCAAGGGTTCGACCAGGGCCCGGGACTGTCGGCGCGCCACCCCCAGCGCCGCCACCCATGCTACGAGCGCCGCTGCAGCCTCAAGGCCCCATGCGGCGCCGACCTGCCTCCACAGCTCACCAGCCGGCTCGCCTGCCCGAACAACCGCGATGACCCGTTCGTTGTTGACCACGGGCACAGCCGCTGACCACTCCCCACGGTCCCAGCCGGTCGCCGTAACCCCCGTGGCCGCACGGCGAACCATGACCCCACCCTGAGCCGGTCCGGCACCGCTCCGCCGGACCCCGGATGGCTCGTATACGCCCACCCGCGTGGGCGGCTCGGCAGGCGGCAGCTCCACCGGGTCGCCGGCGGCCGCACCCCCGACGCGAGTCGTGGCGGATCGAGCCAGAATCTCGAGTTCGGCCAACTCTCGCTCCTGCAGCAACGAGTGGGTCACGAAAGCCAGCGGCAGCGCGAAGAGGACCAGCGCCACCACCACCGCCACCACCGCCACCCGGCGCACCCCTGCCCGCACCACCCCATCATGGCTGTCGCGGGTGCCTGGCGAAGACGCCCCTCCCGGTCCGCGAGCAAGTTTTGCCGTCGCTTAACCATCCTCGATGCGGGGGCTTGCACAGCCGCTCCTAACGTCAGAGCGAAGCCAACAAGAACGCGGAACCACCGCCAGCGACCAAGGAGCTCTCATGGATCACCCCGGCGCCCGCATCGTGCAGCCCACACGGCGCGTGCTGACCCTTGCCGCGGCTGGCGCCGGAGTGGCAGCGCTTGCCGCCTGCGGAGCATCAAACGGGACCGCTGCTCCGACCAACCCGTCCACAAGCACCGCAGCAGGGTCTTCATCAGCCCCAAGTGGCCCGCGCGTCACCGCCAACGCCGGCACAATTGCGCCCAGCCACGCTACCGAGTCCAATCCGCCCGGCGATATCCCTGACAACCAGGCCTACGTGTCGTACACACCGCCCGGGGTAGCGCTCACCGTCAAGGTCCCGGAAGGATGGGCTCGCTCGAGCCAAGGCGGCGTCACGTCGTTCAGTGACAAGCTCAACACCATTCAGATCCAGATCACCAAAGCCACCGCAGCTCCCTCCGAGGCCACAGTCCGCGACCAGGACCTGCCGCACCTGCGTACCACTGTGCCCAACTACGCGAAGGGAAAGGTCGCCGCGGTCGCAAGGCACGCGGGAACCGGAGTGCTGGCCACCTATCAAGGGGACTCGGCACCTAACCCCGTCACCGGCAAGGTCGTCCGGGACGCGTTCGAGCGGTACACCTTCTTCCACAAGGGAACCCGGGTGGACCTGACACTGTCCGGGCCGACCAACGCCGACAACGTCGACCCTTGGCGCATCGTGACTGATTCGCTGCGGTGGCAAGGGTGACGGCCGCTTCGCCCCCCACGCTATTGGCCGCGACTGAACATCGCGACGTGTCCGGGTCACCGGCACTCTCAGCCGACCACCTCTACCGGTTCTACCGCGCCGGGGAGGAGGAAACCCTTGCGCTCCAAGGAGTGTCCCTGTCCGTCCGGTCTAGGGAGATGCTGGCGATCGTCGGCCCCTCCGGGTCCGGCAAGTCCACCCTGCTGGCCTGTCTGGCCGGCCTGGACGAACCCGCTGGAGGCAGCGTGACTGTGGCCGGTCACCGACTCAGCCACCAACCGGAGCGCAACCGCGCACAGCTGCGTGCTCGGCACATCGGAATCCTCTTGCAGTCGCGCAACCTGCTGCCGCACCTCAATCTCCTCGCGAACATCAAACTTGCCCAGGCGGCCACACGCCTCCCAGATCGGCGGCCGCCCGCCGCGGCAGAGCTTCTCGAGGAGGTAGGCCTCGGTGACCGTGCCCGAGCCCTCCCCCGCCAGCTGTCGGGCGGGGAGTTGGCCCGCGCCGGTCTGGCCGTGGCGGTCGCCAATGACCCAGAGGTGATCCTCGCCGACGAACCCACCGGCGAGCTCGACGGCGACACCGAGCAGCAGGTGCTCACGCTCTTGCGCCAGCGGGTCAGCGACGGCGCCGCGCTGCTGGTTGTCACCCACAGCCCCGATGTCACCCGGGCTGCCGACCGCGTACTCACCCTCTTCGACGGGAAGGTCCAGCCATGACGCCCACCGAGGAACCACTCGTCACGTCCCAAGCGGCTGCCGTGACCTTCGGCACGGGACACACCGCGGTGGTCGCGGTGCACGGTGCCACCTGCGCGGTCCAGCGCCATGACCGCATCGCCATCTCGGGCCCGTCAGGTTCGGGTAAGTCCACCTTGCTACACTTGCTGGCTGGCCTCGAGAAGCCCACCAGTGGCCTCATCACCTGGCCATCACTGTCCCGCCACGGCTACCCGACGGGGGTGCCCACGGGGAGCATCGGGCTGGTGTTCCAGTCCCCCAGCCTCATCCCGACCCTCACCGTGGCCGAGAACGTGGCACTGCCCCTGCAGCTTGCGGGCCTCGAACCCGACGAAGCTGTCCGGCGCACCGGCGCCTGCCTGGATCAAGTTGACGCGGCGTCTCTCTACGACAAGCTCCCCGAGGAACTCTCCGGCGGGCAGGCCCAGCGCGTCGCCGTAGCCAGGGTTTTAGCCATCCGACCACCCCTGATCCTCGCAGACGAACCCACCGGACAGCTCGACCATGCCTCCGGACAACGGGTGATCGACGCGCTTCTGACGGCCGCGGATGAGATCGGCGCCGCCGTGGTGATCACCACCCACGACGTCACCATCAGCACCCGACTCCCAACCCACTGGAACATGCATGAAGGCCGCTTGGCTGTGCCCGAACCGGCAGGAGCGGACCGATGACAGGTACCGCCACCTGGCTTTGGCTCACCGGCCTTGTCCGCCACCGCGGTGCACGCCTGGTCGGCACCGCCGCAGGCATCGCTCTGGCTGTCGGACTGACGGCCGCGCTGGGCGGATTCATCGCCGGTTCTCAAGCCACCATGACCAGGCGGGCAACCCACAGCGTCGTCGTGGACTGGCAGGTCGAGGTGCAGCGGGGGGCCGACCCCACCGCAGTCTTGAGGACTCTGCGAACCACCCGGGGCACCGGCGCCGTGCAAGCCGTTCACCTGAGCGCCACGACCGGCTTGCAAGCCACGACCTCAGGTACCACCCAGACAACCGGACCTGGTGTCATCTTGGGCCTTGCCCCGGACTACCGAACGGCCTTTCCCGGGCAGGTCAGGCAGCTCGCCGGCGCCCCCGGCGGAGTGCAGCTCGCCCAACAAACCGCCGCCAACCTGCACGCGGCGCCCGGAGATCGGATCACGATCGGCCGAGCGGATGCAGCGGCCGTCACCGTGACCGTTGCAGGCGTCGTCGACCTGCCCCAGGCCGACACCCTGTTCCAACGCGTCGGCGCACCACCACAGTCGCAACCGACCGCGCCCCCGGACAACGTCGTCCTGCTGCCTGACGCCACTTTCGCCAGCCTCTTCCACGGTGCCGCCGTCACCACCCAGTTCCACGTCGCCCGCACCGCGGCTCTGCCGAATGCGCCAGCGGACGCCTACCAGGCCGTGGTGGCCGCTGCTCACAATCTGGAGTCCAAGGCTGCGGGCGGGGCATTGGTCGGAGACAACCTGGGAGCTGCCCTCGACGCAGCTCGCGGCGACGCCGCGTACGCACAGATGCTCTTCCTGTTCCTCGGGTTACCTGGTGCCGTGTTGGCCGCCCTTCTCACCGCCGCAGTTGTCGGCGCCGGTACCCGTCGGCGCCGAGCTGAGCAGGCTCTCCTGCGCACCCGTGGCCTGACGAACAAGAGCGTGGTCTGGCTCGCCACCACCGAGACCGTCCTCGTCGCATTCGTGGGCTGCGCCGTCGGCCTTGCGCTGGCCACCGTCACACTGCCGGTAGTCACCGCCGGGCAGCCTGGGAAGGCAGGGCTGAACCTTGCCTGGTCCTTCGCCGCAACGGCACTCGGTGTCACAGTCGCGGTCTCGACCACGCTCGTACCCGCACTCCGAGACTTGCGCGCCCACACCATTGCCCACGCCAACGCCGTGGTCGGACGCGGCCACAGGCTTCCCTGGTGGCTCCGCACCGGGATCGACGTCGCCCTGCTTGCCGCCGCCCTCATCGTGTATCGGGCGTCTGCGGCGAACAACTACACCCTGGTCCTGGCCCCTGAGGGCGTTCCGAGCATCTCGGTATCCTATTGGGCGTTCCTGGGGCCCGCCCTGTTGTGGCTCGGGTCTGCCGCCCTGCTCGCCCGTATCGTCCTTACCCTGCTGACCCACGCCCGCGCACCCCTCACAGCCGCGCTGCGACCCCTCGCCGGAAGCCTCGCCCCCGCCGGTGCAGCCAGCTTGACCCGGCAACGGCCCAGCCTCGCCCGGGCCATCGTCCTGCTCGCCCTGGCACTGTCGTTCGCTGCCTCGACCGCCACCTTCAACGCCACCTACGCGCAGCAGGCCGAGGCGGACGCCCAGCTCACCAACGGAGCCGACGTCACCGTCACCGAGCCGCCTGGCATCGCCAAGCCCGCCATCACTTCCGCCCAGCTCACCCACGTCCCTGGCGTACGCCGCGCGGAGCCCATCCAGCACCGGTTCGCTTACGTCGGGGCAGACCTGCAGGACCTGTATGGCGTCAACCCCGCCACCATCTCCTCGGTCACCGCGCTCCAGGACGGGTACTTCACAGGCGGGACCGCCAAGCAACTCATGGCCCGGCTCCAGAACGACCCCAGTTCCGTGCTGGTCAGCGCCGAGACGGTCAAGGACTTCCAGCTCACGCTCGGCGACAGCCTCAAACTGCGGCTACCCGCGGCCGGCAGCAACGGCGCCTCGCACACCGTGACATTCCACTTTGCCGGGATCGTCAACGAGTTCCCAACCGCGCCCAAGGACAGCTTCTTTGTGGCCAACGCAGACTATGTCGCGAAGGCCAGCGGCGATGCGTCCGTCGGCGCGTTCCTCATCGACACCGGTGGCACCAACCAATCCCAGATCGCCGACCGCATCCGCCACCTGGTCGGCACCAGCGCCACCGTCACCGACCTGACCCAGACCCGCGGCACAGTCGGCTCCAGCCTCACCTCGGTCAACCTGCACGGCCTGACCCGCATCGAGCTCGGGTACGCGGTCCTGCTCGCGATCGCCGCCGGAGGACTGGTCCTTGCACTCGGACTCGCCGAACGGCGACGGACCTTGGCCATCATGACCGTCCTGGGAGCCAAGCGACACCAGCTACGGGGACTAGTCGTTGGTGAGAGCATGCTCATCACTCTCGGTGGGGTCGTCGGTGGAGCAGCGATCGGGGCCGGTCTGTCACACATGCTCGTCAAGGTCCTCACCGGAGTGTTTGACCCACCGCCGTCCTACGTGGCAGTGCCCTGGACCTACCTGGGCTTGACCACGCTGGGCGTGGTAGCTGCCCTGGCGGCGGCCGCTGTGATCGGTGCCCGCGCGAGCACGCGCCCGGCGGTCGAGGAGCTGCGCGAACTGTGAGAAGCGCAGCGGCGGCAGCCCACCACGCAGCACTAGCATCACCGTTATGACCCGACCGGCCGCCGGTCCCGCCCCCCGGGCGCTCGTGATCGAGGACGATGAGACGCTCGGACGACAGCTCGCTGCCGGTCTGAGCGCCCACGGCTACGAAACCGACTGGTCACGCACCGGCGCAGACGGGGTGGCACACGCAGATCGAAACCGGCCCGACGTGATCATCCTCGACCTCGGCCTTCCCGACCAGGACGGCATCGATGTCGCGCGCCGCCTACGGCGCTCCCGGCCCGAGGTGCTGCTGGTCATCCTCACGGCCCGTGATGCGGACATGGACGTGGTTGTCGGTCTCGATGCCGGGGCCGACGATTACCTCACCAAACCGGTTGGCCTCACCGTGCTCCTGGCGCGCCTGCGCGCACACTTGCGCAGCAGACCCCCCGCGCTCGATACCCAACCCCTCATCGTCGGTCAGCTTCGCATCGACGTCGCCGCTCGCACCTGCGCCCTGGCAGGCTCACGGGTGGACCTGCGCACCAAGGAATTCGACCTGCTGGTCACGCTTGCAGCCGGTGCAGGTACCGCACTGAGCCGCGAGGACCTCATGTCACTGGTCTGGGACGAGAACTGGTTCGGCTCCACCAAGACACTCGACGTCACCATGGCCGCCCTGCGCAGAAGCCTGCACTCGGTCGCCGACGCAACGGGCGTAGCACCGCCCACCATCACCACACTACGAGGACACGGTTACCGCATGGAGGCAAAACCTGATCCGTAAGCTGAGCCTCGGTCCTCCCCACTCGGGTAACCCACAACGTCGTCTGGGCAGAGCCGTCCTGAGCGACGTCTCCAAGGGTCGATCATGGCTCCCGTTGCTTAATCCGGTGGATGGGCCCAGGTCGCGCGGACCTTCGACCACATCTCCTCGCTGCACATCGCACCCAACCGGCCGAACAACGGTGGCGCCCGAAACCTCGTGTTCGGGAACGGAACCGTGCGGTAAGGCCTTGCCTCAGCCTGCATCACGGTGCGACAGTCCCACCGCGCACGGGGGGTAAGGCTGGGCTGTGCTGTACACAGCTGCGCTATTGAGACGCAGACCCTGCCAGCCTGGCGTCCCTTGCTGCGAGGGAATCACTCTGCCTGTCGATCCGCGTCTCATCGAGCGCGAGGGACGGGTGACGGCGTGATGACCACCCGCCTCACGTCTCCTACACCGAGCGTCAGCTCCGCGCGCCCAACATCTCCTCGGCCATGCCGCATAGGCGGCTGACGCATCGCTCTCAGGAATGCTCCCCGGTTCTCGCACAAGATGTCGCACGCCGTCCCCGCTCCCAGCGCGGACCTGCAGGTACACCTATGTCTGAAAAGCGGACTGTCAAGGCACCCGCGGCACGCCCTCACAGTCCAAGAAGGGTGGCCAATCGGGCCTTCCTCCATGCGCTGCAAGCCGCGGGCTACGTGCACGACCAAGGCGCCAGCCCCTCCTGGACGCGGTTGAGCTCGCCATGCAGCGGCTCGCAATCATCATTTTTAGTTCGCCGACGGACCGCGGCCGTCGGGGTCAGGCAGAGTGAGAAGGACAATCGGATGCATGGAGTGCATTCGTGCTCATGTGCCACACCGGGGGCACAAGCCAAACGGTCACATAGCAAGACACACTGTCCATCCTGCGACGTTTCCGCAGGTCAGACAGTGTGTCAGTGAGTGGAGCTGAGGGGATTCGAACCCCTGACCTTCTCATTGCGAAGGCTTCCTTGGACAGAAGCACCAGCTTTCGCCCTGCCTGTCAATAGTGTCGACCGGCATGTGGCATCGGCCGAGCGCGTCGAGGGACCTCGGCGTGGTTTGCGACGAAGCGTGGATCGAGGTGTCGGGCTTGGGCCGCCGGTGGTCGGCAGGCTGATCAGGCGCCGTGGTCGGCAGGCTTTCGTGTGCGCCGTGGAAGGCGGCCCAGCGCGGACGGGCGGCAAGCTAGGTTGCGCCGTCGAGCGGCATAGCTAACGTGGCCGTCACCGTCCGCGGCTGAGCCTTCCTCGACGATACGCCGCTTCGTCGAAGGGTTGTTGGGTCACGAGCATGCGGTACATCAGGCGGCAGGCGTTGCGTGCCAGCGCGACGCGGGCCTGGATCGGGGCCATGCCGCGCTCGCGCAGTTCGGTGTTGCGTTTGGCGAAGCTGGGCGAGTACAGCGACAAGCCCCACGCGATGCCCATCAGTGCATCGCGGTGCTCGGCCAGGCCCTGGCGAGAGATCCGCCCGCGTTTGCGCAGCGTGGCGGACTCGTACATCGCTGGCGCTAGCCCCGTGGCGGAGTAGAGGTGTTCGGCATCGGGAAACGAAGCGATCGGCAGGCTGTGGGCCGCGAACGCCGCAGCACGATTGGTCGCCACACCGGGCAGGCTGGTCAGGACCTGGCCATCAGTGCGGGCTAGCAGGGCCGTGATCTCGTCTTCGACAGCGGTCACGTCGACCAGCAGACGCCGGTAGCGGTCCAGGTCTCGACCTAGGCGTTCGGCACGTCCAGCCGCGTCCAGCGGCGGAGGAAGGCAATCGCGCCAGCGATCCACCCAGTAGCCAGCGGTGGCCTTGGTCAGCTTGCCCGGGGACCTGGCGATCAGCGACCGCGTCGACGGTGGACGCCCGGCAAAAGCGACAGCGCATGCCAGCACCGCCTGACCGGTCGAGGTCTCGATCGGCAAGGACCTGCCGTGACCTACCGGCGCGGACAGACCCGGGCACAGAGCATTGAGCTGGTCATGGAGCCGCTGCTGCGCCCTCTTCCGGTCCCCGACCAGCCCGCGGCGATGCCGCACTGCAGCGCGCAACTCCTCGACCACTGACTCCTCGGACTGTCGTCGACCAGCGCCCTGGCGGGCCAGGTACGTCAAGGCGGCGCAGTCGCGATCGTCGGTCTTGAACCGTCCCGAGCCCAACTGCGTCCGCGCGGCCTTCGTTTCCGATGGAGCGAACAACCGCAACGAGCCCGGGTGGAGGCGCTCAAGCTCGGCCGCCCAAGCACGGTGCAGGCTGCCCGTCGCTTCGATCGCGATCACCTGTTCGCCGGCGTGTGCGGCCAGCATCTTCTCCAGCGCCGCGATCCCCGACCGCGCGACCGGCAACGAGACCGGCTCCTCCAGAAGGCCGGCCCCGTTGCTGACCCAGACCCGGTTCATCACCTTCCCCGGATCCACAGCAACGACCACCGTCGCCGGATCCAGGGCAACCTCCAACAAGCCCATGAGCTGCCTCCTTGTGAGCGGACCCGTCCAGAGTCCTCTCAGCTACAGCTCACGACCTATCAGCTGACCTGTGCGTGCTGCACGGAGTCATGGAGTGCACTGGATGCATCAGTGGCCGATCGGGGGCACAACAGGGGCACACGCGTACGGCCAAGCGGTCAGCCTTGCTGCTCATCGCGTGCGGTACGCATCTGCCCGGTGCTCGATGGCGATGAGCGTGACCGGCGCGGCCATTCTTGGGAGGGGCTACACAGACCCTGCTCCCTCAACACGACCCCCTGAACGGCAAAGGTCCACTGAACGACGTAGCCGCCCCGCTCACCAGTGAACCAAGCCCCGCGAACCCGCTGCACGCCGCCGCGAGTGGGCGGCCGATGAGGCGCCATCTGTGGTGTATGTGGCGCAGTGCCGCACTTGAGGGTCGAGCTGAATCCATCTACGGCCCACAGCGTTCGCACCCACGGAAGCCACAGAGACCGCCACCCCGTCTGCAGCCTGAGCATCAGAATGCAGGCGGTCCTTGCGCGGCACCAGGAAAGCTCGCCCACGACTCCAAGAACGTGACCACATTTCTTCTGCTCCGACTCCGGCTCACAAAGTCAGCCTTGGTCGATCTGATGACCACCCTGACGTTCCCTTCTGATCCGTCGCTCAAAGTGACCCAGATGACCTCGCCCAACCACATGTCCTTGCCGAACGAAACACCCGTTGCAGCAAGGACCCTTGAGCCCTCGACCCCCACGAGACGGGCCCCCATCTCGATGAGAGCGGCCAGGGTGTGTTGCAGAGCATCTGCTAGCGGTGCGGCCACAAGGACGTGCCCCTCTTGAGTTTTGGCCGCTGATCCACGTGCAGGGTCGCGCCGGACTGCCCGAAAGGTGCGCGCCAGCGGTAGGTCGACCGCTGCTCCGATGATCACCGCAACAGCCAGCGACCAGTTCGGAAGAGGGCGGATTGCTACGCCATAGATCAGGTACGCGGCCGTGAGGACCGTGGTCGCCACCATTCCGGAAGCGCACACCCTCAGGGTCCGCGCGCGCATAGCGTGTCGCGCGACTTGCGCTTCGAGATCATCTGCGGCCGGGTCATACCGTCGCGCGAACATTGCCGAGAAGGGAGGCGGCGCTGCGTACGCAGAAACGTGCAATTGCGAGCTACGCCCAGACAGCGCATGCGATCTACGACCCCGCGCTGAGGTGACGACGTTTGGCACCAAGCGCAGCGCGGCCGCCACCACTGCGAGCAAGCCGGGCAGGATCTTGACGAGATCCTGCCCGGCGAACCTCGCGCCTAGGAGTTCCATGTCGACCTGCTGCGTCGCTGGTCACCAGCGACACGTTCAAGCAAGCGCCAGAAGTACTCAGCAACCCTCGACGGGGTCTCCGGGACAAAGGCTTCAGGTGGTCCCTCAGCCGTCGTAAAGGCCGCTGCTCTCCTCAGGCCCCCGGCAGCCCTGCCGACTTCGTAGGTGATCACGCGACTAGCCATGCTGCCCCCAGCTCGTTCTGCCCTGATCGCATGGTGCCACTCGCGTGTGCGCACCACCACCGAAATGAGAGCTCCAGGCCATTTGCCTGAACCGCCCGACAAGTGCCAATGAGCCTGTCACGATGAGGCGTTGTCGGTTGCGCAGTGCAGGAGGGTTGCCATGGACGACACACGGGACACCGGTTCCATCCAGGCGGACATCGGATCCGAGACTGGCACAGCGGATGTCGTTCCCCAGGAGACCGACAACGGTCCGAAACCCGGCGACGGGGACATCCAAGATCAGAGCCAGGTCAGCGTGCCCTCCCCCATCGGGCGGCGTCGGCTCACAGGGGTGACGCCTGCACAGGTGCTGGCGGCGGCGGCTCACCACTTGGGCACCGTCGAGGACCCCGTGGGCAGTAACCGACAACCGTTCGGGGCGGCATATGGCATGAACGGCGTTGCCTGGTGCAACATCTTTGTCTCTCAGATCGGCCACGAGGTCACGGGTGACTACGACCTCCTCGGCAGGTACGCCTACACGCCGGCGTGCGCGACCTGGTGGAACAGCCAGGGCAGGTTTGGGCACGAGCCACGACCAGGCGCCGTCGTGTTCTTCGACTGGAGCGGCACCAAGAGCATCCAGGCCATCGACCACGTTGGGCTCGTGGTAGAGGGCCGCGCCAGTGGCCTCGTGCGCACCATCGAAGGCAACTCGTCCATCCAGGGACACACCGACGGCGTCTGGTTCCACGACCGAAATACCGCGTTCATCGTCGGGTACGGCTACCCGGCATACGGGGGCACGATCCCGGGCCCCCGCGTGCCGGAAGACGTGTTTAGGACGTACCTCCACGACGGGCCGCCCGGTCGGCGCTCCCTCCAGGTCCTGGATGCGGGCGACGACGTGAAGGCGCTGCAACGGCTTCTGAAGATCACCCCCGACGGACAGTTCGGAGCGATCACGAAGAACGCGGTCATGGGCTTCCAGCGCGCGCACCGCCTCAGTGTCGACGGCGTCGTGGGCCCAGCGACCTGGCACGCATTGCTGAACCCCGGCGGCACGGACGTGCAGGTTCCCGCCTTTCCGGGGCCGCTGCGCAGGGGCAGTTCCGGAAGTGCCGTGCGGACACTGCAGCAGCGACTCATCGCTCGTGGGTGGAAGCTCACCCTCGATGGCGTGTTCGGGCCGGGCACCGACGAAGTGGTTCGCGCCTTCCAGCGTGAGAAGCACCTCCAGGTGGACGGGGTGGTCGGCCCTCAGACCTGGAGGGCGATCTGGACGGCGTCCATCACCTAGCGGCCATCCCCAATCACCTGACAGCCATCCGCACTTCGGCCGCGATCGTAAAGAAACGGTCAAGTTGGCCTTTTCTACGTCAAACGGCGGACAGGGTGCTTTACGCGGGCCTATAACGTCTCGCAACGCGCGTAAACGGGAACGAAGACGCATCAGGGGTACGAGCAGAACGCTGTCAGAACGGATCGCCCGCAGGGAGGGGTTCCGAGCATGATCGACGCAACGGCAAAGTCCTTCGCCCGATCACTGGCTGCCCTGATGCGCGGTCACCTCTACCCGGGGAGTGAAGGCGACGCGCCCTATCGGCCCTTCGCGGCACCGCTAGCCGGTCGCACGTTGGATGCTGCGGCGTTCACCGTCGCCGCCCGTGTGCCCAGAGGCTGGAGCGTCGACTTCCAGGCGGCCGAAGAGTGGCTGACCGCGCAAGCAAGGCCAGAGCCGGCTCCAATCGACGACGCCGCGAGGGCCGAGTGTGAGGCGTACGCGGTCCTCACCAAACTGATGCACGCGGGCTTGCACGGGCGGCTGCACCTTGCCGCAGCGATCCCACCACTGGAGCGCCTCAGCACCTTCCACCGCACCCGACGATACCTCGTCGGCAACGGGAACGGGACGCACGTGATTGGTCTCGTGGCCTACAGCGTGGAGACATGATGGGAGGCCACCTTGTCCACTAGGAGCGCCTGCTTTCCGGTCTCCCCCACCGGCCTGACGCGCGCCCTCCAGGCGCAACAGGCCTTCGCCAAGGCCGTGGATGACTGGCATGTGTGGCTCGAGGCGGGGAGCCCCTGCAATGCGGATCAGCTCCTGCTCTACCGCATCATCACGGAGTCTCGCGATCGTCGAGAGTCCAGTGGGATCTGGGCCGATGTCCCCGCCACGGCCATTCCCACTGTGGCGCAGATGAACGACGTCCTCGACCAGACGAAGATGAGCCTCTTCGCCGCCCAGATAGAGGCGGTGCGGCATCCTGTCGAGCAGGCAGGTCTCGCACTTTGCGATGCCCTCGACAGCACGGAGTTGCGGCTCGAGGTGCTGGCCATGCCCGAGCTTCAACGGCTCGAGTACATAGCCGAGATCATGACCAGCCTGTCGAGCTGCAACGTGGGCATGCTCTTCATGCGCCGCAGCATCTGCATGGACCAGAGCCCTCTGCCGGTCATCCACCCCGACCATCTGATCAACAGCAAGCTCGACCTTAAAGGGGCTACGGCTGCCAGCCGTCGAGCAGCCCGAGCGTGGGCCCACGTAGCGCTCAAGATCATCCCCGCTGTCGTGAAGGACACTACCGACACTGGCTTCAGCAGGATCGTCATGGACTACCTGGGCCGCTACTTCCCCGACGGCGAGATCGTCGTGTCCCCTGGCGCAAAGCTTGAGGACACCCTGGTGAAGGCGCGGCAACTGGTGGCGGACCGCGCCCCGTGGTGGCTCCACGCGAAGGGGATGGGCTCGGTGCAACTGCTATTCGATGTCATCAACTTCTCGGTCGCCAGCAGGGCTGCCTGGAGCGACCCCAGCTTCTCCAAGAACGCGGCTCTAGCGCGAGCCCTCGGCAGCCTCGTCTCCAGCGTCAGCTCCGTCAGCAAGGCCTTCAAGGGCGAGTCGTACCTGCTCACTCTGAGCAAGCCCGTGTCGGCTGGGCTCAGCATCGCCAATGCCGTCTACGACGCAGGCATGGCGGTGCAGGCGGTTTACGAGGCCCGGGAGTCGTACGTGCATGGTGACCTGAGCGTCGCCGCGGGTAACACCATGGCCGGAGTGGGACTAGGCGCCTCGGCGATAGTTGCCACGGCTGTCTCCCTGTCCGAGCTG
Organism: Phycicoccus ginsengisoli; assembly: GCF_054779295.1. Classification (NCBI taxonomy): domain Bacteria; kingdom Bacillati; phylum Actinomycetota; class Actinomycetes; order Micrococcales; family Intrasporangiaceae; genus Phycicoccus; species Phycicoccus ginsengisoli. The sequence goes on along the minus strand of NZ_BAAGYN010000005.1, from coordinate 273,137 downwards.
GAGATTGTCGCGATCAGCGCTGCTGTGATCCCCGGACTCCAAGTGGTCGCATTAGGGGCGCTTGCGCTCATCCTGATCGGAACGATTATCGCCACGACCACCGTCGACACTCCCTTCGAGCAGTGGCTGCAGAACGGCTGGTTTGGCAACCGCTGGGACAGTCTCGATCCCGAGCAGTCTCCCGACACGCCGCTGTACCGGACGAAGACTCTTGGCGGGACACCCGACCTCGGGCGGCAGGTCTCGTACTGGCTGTCCATGCTGTACCCGATCGAGCTGGCAACATCTCGCAGCGCCGACGGCAGCAACATCGTCACGCTGACGTGCCAGCCTCCGTGGCCAGTCCCCGCCGATGCCTCGTTGACGCTTTGGAGGATCGACGAGTTGGGCGCCATCGAGCACGAGTACCCGCAGAAGCTGATCTACCACGGCACGGCGGCAGAGGTCAGTCGCGACGGTGTAATCCCCTCCACCAGCGGTGCGGGCCCGGACGTTGTGGTCACGCAGTGGCTGGCCCAGTTTGGGCCCATGGACTGGAGCCAGGAGACCGATCCCGCCTTCGACATGAAGGGCCACTGGGTCGAGCTCGAGCTCACGCTCACGGGCGGTTTCGATCCCGGGCTGACGCAAGGGCTTCTGTCGGGCCCCGAGGGTCCGGAATGGAGCTTCCCCCTCACGACCCGCATCCGCACGAAGGTGAGTTGACCGATGACGGACCCACCGGGAACTCTTGAACTCGTTCTGCGCGAAGTGGCATCGACGCTGGACCCCTTGGGCCAAGCCGTGACCTCACCCCCGGTTCCGAGCGGGCTGCTTGCGCTCCTGCGTGACGCCGACGTGGGCGCAGACCTGCTCGGTCTGACAACCGACCAGATGACCGACCTGTGCGCCGAACTCCAAGTGGCCACGGCAGCAGCGTCAGCGCTCGCTTCCGGCACGCCGGATGTCGTTGCCCTCAGCAAGGCCCTGTCCGGCGTCTTCGACCTGATCAGCCGGCTCGATGGGGGCGGCCAACATCCAGACCTGGGAACCGCCGCCGAGCGGCTCATCGCGCATCTGCTGACCGAGCACCTGCACCACCGTCGCCCTGCCCTGTACGCATTCCTGCGTGCAGCAGGCCTGATGCTCGAACCTCATTCGGGCGTCGCCGGGCCCCCTCCTCGCCTGGATCCACGACGGCTGCCCCTTCTTCTCACGGAGCCCAACAGTCTGCTCGCGCAGGCCTATGGATGGGGCGGGGAAAACTTGGACTTCCCGCTCCTTCTGGACCACCTCAAGCAGCTGCTGCTAGCGGTCGGCTTCTTGACCCTGACGAATGACCCCGATGAGGACTTGCAGGCACAGCTTGGGCTCACGGACAGTGGCGCGACTCCCGCCCTCCGCCTCGCCCTCGCCGCGATGGCACCCGCGGACGAAGCGGCGGTCGAGGTCGGACTACTCCTAGTCCCACACGAACCGAGCGGACGTCCCGATGGTCTAGCCATCGTCCCGTACGGTGCCGGGCTGGTCAGCACGGCCATCCCGCTCGGCGACCTGTGGTCCCTGATTGTTGAAGCATCCGGGGAGCTCGACAGCCCCTACGGCGTCGTCATCGCGCCGGACGGCCCGACCATCGGAGCCTTGGACGGGACCCTGCGCCCGCTAAAGCTCACCGCTCGCCTGGCAATCGAGCGTGCCGTACCGGCCGGCGCGCTGCGAACCCTTCTCGGAGAAACGCTAGGGACCCGGCTCGAAGTGGGAACGCTCGCGCTGTCCTTCCGGGCCAGCGCCGATCCGCCTGACGCCGGAGTGGACCTCGACGGCACAGACTGGCGGATCGTCATCCGACCGTCGGCGCGAGACGGCTTCCTTGCCGCCGCCCTGCCCGTGGAGGGACTCACCCTGTCGTTCTCGATGGGTGTGGGTTGGAGCCACCGTCACGGTCTTCACTTCAAGGGCAGCACCGGCCTGCGCCTCGAGCTGGACGCGGCTACCCGAATTGGCCCCGTGGAGATCACTGGCCTGTCGCTCGCCTTGCAAGGCGCCGCAGACGCCGGCTCCGGTCAGCCAGCTGCTATCCGTCTCACCACGGCCACATCGTTCGTCCTGCAGCTCGGTCCGTTTACCGCAGCGGTGACCGGGCTCGGCCTGCGCGGCGATCTGCTCCTCGGTGGCGCCGACCGCAATGTAGGCATAGGTCAGCTCGACCTCGCCCCGCAGCCGCCTACTGGGGTCGGACTGAGCATCAGCTCTGAGGCGGTCAATGGCGGGGGCTTCTTGCGCTTCGACCCTGAGGCCGGCCGGTACGCGGGCGTCTTCGAACTCACGATCCTGAAGACCGTTTCCGTCAAGGCGATCGCGATCATCACCACGAAGATGCCCGACGGCTCGGAGGGGTTCGCTCTCCTGATCCTTATCACCGCGCAGGGTTTCACCCCGATCCAACTGGGCATGGGTTTCAGCCTCACCGGCATTGGTGGCCTGATCGCCCTGAACCGGACCGTCGACGCAGACGCCGTCCGCGGTGGCCTCAGGGACGGCATCCTCGACTCGGTGCTGTTCGTCAAGGACCCGGTGAAGAACGCCGACCGCGTCCTAACCACCCTGGACAAGGTGTTCCCCATCGCAAGAGATCGACTCGTCGTCGGCCCGCTGGCCGAGATCTCCTGGGGTACACCGGCAATCGTGCACCTGCGGCTGGCGTTGCTGCTCGATCTCCCCATGCCGATCCGCGCCGTGGTCCTCGCCGCCCTCTCCGTCACGCTGCCCAAACCCGAGGCGCCCGTCGTCGAGATCCACGTCGACGCGATCGGCGTCCTCGACCTCGCCAAGGGACAACTCGCCCTAGACGCTTCGCTGCACGACTCCCGCATCCTCTCCTTCACCCTGACCGGCGACATGGCACTACGGCTGGACTGGGGTACCCAGCCGGGCTTCCTGCTGTCCGTGGGCGGCTTCCACCCCAGGTTCACCCCGCCACCTGGACTTCGACCCCTGAACCGTCTCGCGTTGCAACTCACCAACAGCACCAACCCGCTGGTGCGCTTCGAGGCGTACCTGGCCATCACCTCGAACACGCTGCAACTGGGTGCCCGAGCGATGGTCAAGCTCGAGGTTGGCGGTTTCGGGGTGGAGGGCGGCGGCAGCTTCGACACCCTGGTCCAGTGGTCCCCGTTCCATCTCGAGGTCGACGTTGCCGCTTGGGTGAAGATCACCGCCGGCGGCGCCACGATCCTGTCCCTGAGCCTCGCTCTCTCGGTGACGGGTCCTGCGCCATGGCATCTGACGGGGACGGCCGAGTTCCACATCCTCTTCATCTCTGTCTCGGTGCACGTCGACCTGACCCTGGGTCAGTCGAGCACCGCGGCAGCCGCCGTCGATGCGGTAGACGTCACAGACCTGATCTGGCAGGCAATCTCCGCTCCTGCCTCCTGGCAGGCGGTCCTACCTCCCGACGCTGTGCCAGGCGTCGTCATCGCGGCGGCCGGATCGGACGCGGACAGGGTGCTGGCGCATCCCTTGGCCGTTGTCTCGGTTCGTCAGAAGGTCGCGCCGTTGGGCGTCGCGGTCACCCATGTCGGCGCGCACCTCACCAAGCAAGGCCCGGCGACCCACAACCTGTCGGTCCTCGCCGCTGACGGCACAAACGCCACACCAGTGACCGACCTCTTCGCCCGTGCTCAGTTCACCGACGTCCCGGCCGAACAGCGGCTGTCCGCGCCGTCCTTCGAGAGCTTTGACAGCGGCGTCATGCTCGCGCCTGCTGCCGCGGCCAGCAGCGGGCCGGGGCTGTCGTTCCCGGCTGTCGTCGACACCCTCGACCTGACCAGCTTCGACATCCCAGCAACCCTGGGCCGTCCCGCGCCGGCGGTGGCAGGCAGCTCGACCGGAGGTGGCCAGTGAGCACCGCCCGCACATTTCTGTCCTGGCACCGCGCCGGCCTGGCAAGCGCCGTCACGGGGACCCCGGCCACCGGCTCTCGCGCCCACCTTCCCGCGAGCATTCGCCTCGACGCCGGACACGTCTCCGACATCCCGGTGGACTTGCTCGGCCCGGGAGACGTCGCGGGTCTCGACCCAACCGAGGTGGTCCGTTGCGAGCCCGCCCAGGGCGCCGCGACCTTCCCGCCCTCGGAGTTTCCGTACGTCGAGCTCCGCCACGCCGACCTTCCATGGCGCTTCACACCCCTGGGCCCTCTGGACGCGGAGCTGAAGGATCCCGAGAGCACCACCGGGGCAGTCGTCCCGCAAAGGCGGCTCCAACCGTGGATCGCCCTAGTGGTCGTGCGGTCAGACATCGCAACGCTGACACCGGACGTCGACGGTCACAGCACCCTCACGTGCGACGCCTCGTACCTGCCCGACATTGCCGAGGCCTGGGCGTGGGCTCACGTGCAGATCGCCGGAGACCCCGCCGACGACCCCGACGCCGTGCTCGGTCCAGGGCAGGCGTTCGCGCGCCTGGTGTGCCCGATCCACCTGGAGTCCGACAAGACCTACGTGGCCGGGATCGCCCCCACGTATGCCGCCGGGCTGACGGCATACGGCATACCGCTCGCGGCCCAAGCTTCCCCCCTCGGCCCGGCATGGTCCGGTACCGGCGAGGTCACCGTTCCCCTGTACTACCACTGGTCGTTCACGACCGGTGACGCCGGCTCGTTCGAGACCTTGGCCCGCCGGCTGAGGCCGAGGCCCGCCCCCGACTCCGCGAACGGCCGTCGCCTGCGTATCGACGCCGCGGGGTGGGGGGCCACGGCAGCGACGGGTAGCACCGTCCTTGTTCAGGGGGCACTTCGCCCACTGTCCGGGGTCACCTCTGACCCACCGGCCGACGCGACGTTCGCCGCCTCCCTCGCCGCCGCCATCAGCGGTGCCGGCGCAGTCACGGAGCTTCGGCCTCCCTTGTACGGCCAAGACCACGCCTCCGGGGCGACGTCGGTCGTCGCCGGCACAAGAGGTTGGTTCAGCGAACTCAACACCGACGCGCGCCGCCGGTTCGCCGCCGGTCTCGGCGCCTGGGCGGCGGCCGTGGACCAAGAGAACCTGTGCGACCGCGCCTGGCAACAACTCGCCGACTCTGAGGTCTCCGCCGCAGCAGCAACCGCCGGCGACATGGCGTCGGCGGTTGTGGGCGCCCTCGCCGAGCGGCACCCCACCACAGTGACCGCAGCCATGGCGGCAACCCGCGCACTCACTGCACCCAGTGCAGCCAGTGCATCCGTCGCCTCCCTGGCGGGAGCGGCCGGCACGGTAACGGCCCGGATGCTTCGCCCGGGCGGCTCCCTCGCACGGCTCGGTTTCGGTGCGACGAGTCCCCTGCGCCAGATGGGGCCCGTCCGAGCCGCCGTCGCTCCCGAATCCCCCGCGCCGACCACGTTCTGCCCCACGTTCGACGACACTGGCTTGCAGGCGTTGCTGTCCAGCGCCCCGGAGTGGCTCATGCCTGGGATGCAGGACCTGCCGGACGACTCTGTCGTACTTATGCGCACGAATCCTGCCTTCGTCGAGGCGTTCCTTGTGGGACTGAACCACGCGATGGCCAGAGAGCTCCAGTGGCGCCGGTACCCGCTCGACCCGTCCGGAACCATGTTCTCCACGTTCTGGCCGGCGGTGACCGGAGAGGTCACGTCCATGCCCCCGATGGCGACATGGGACCCCTCGAGCGGCCTCGGCAGCCACCAGTCAGGCGCCGGCAATGTCGTCATGGTGATCCGGGGCGGCCTCCTGCGACGCTTCCCCACGACGATCGTGTACCTCTCCGGGCAGGTGGGCGACGGACCCGAGACCGTGGTTCTGCCGACCATCGAGGCGTATGCCGGGTCGGACACCACCCTGGTCGGGTTTCCCATGAACGCCGACCAGATCATGCACCCCGCTACGCCCGGCCAGGTGTGGTCCGTGGTTCTGCAGGAGTCGGTCCTACACACCCGGTTCGGGCTGGATGACGCGCCCACAGACGGCACGACAGCCGTGCTCAAGACATGGCAGGACCTGGACTGGGGCAACCCTCAGGTGTCCGGCGCAAACCATGTCCGCGTCGACGGCCCCCTTGCCGGGGTGGGGCGGCCCACCGGTATGTCCGTCGACGGCACCGCCACAGTCGTGCACTGGGCCGCCGACAGTTCGTCGATGGCGGCGGCCCTGACCCGCGCCCCGGTCCGCGTCCGCATTCCCGCGTCCATGTGGCTCACGCCCACGGACGCCTGACCACCAGGAGGAAGCGGTGTACGACTATCTGCGCTCCCAGCTGCAGGCCGCGCTCGCCGGAAAACAGCAAGCCCAGGCCGCCGCACACCAGGCCGTTCTGGCCGCTCAGGGAACGGTGGCAACGGCGGCCAGCAACCTGGCCGCGGCCAACAACACCCTCAACGCCGCACGCGCCGCTGTCACGTCCGCTCGGAGCCAGCTGTCGGCCGCGCAAGCCGCACAGGGGCAAAAGGCGCAGGCAGCGGCGAACGCGCAGGCGGCCCTGAGCGCTTGGGAGGAGCAGGAGCCCGACCAATACCTCGGCGGTGACGCCCTGGCGGGCCGCCGCGACGACCGCGCCACGATCTTGCCGGGGGGCGGATACCCGCGCCCTAACCCCCGATATGCCGCATGGCTCAAGCAGTACAACGTGCTGAAGGCAGCGCGCGACGCAGCGAACTCCGACTTGGCCGCGGCCACCACCGCCGTAACCAACGCCCAGGCCACGGTGAACAGCGCCAACGCCCAGGTCTCTTCCGCACAGAACTCCGTGACGGCTCGGACGCAAGAGCTCGCAGCGGCCAACCAGTCCGTGACCGCGACGCAGAGCGCCGAGGCAGCAGCCACTGCTGCTGTGACCGCAGCCCAAGCCTCTCTGGCCACACTGGACGCGCGAGCTGCGCGACTCACCGCCACTCCCCTGGACCGAACCACGGTCAGCGCGATGGCCGACGAAGAACAGGCCGCGGTGTCGCAGCTGCGCACGCTGCGCAAGTCGGTACGGACCAGCCGGCACAGTGCCTCCCAGACGCGCGCCCGCCTGCTGACGGACCACGACGGCTCCATTGCCGCCCTGAAGACCCTCGCAGACGCCCTGCACGGATGGTCGGACACGACGTATACCGACCCGCCCGCGGTCGCGGCATTGCTCGACGCCGTGGTGGGCTCGGCCACCGCACAGGCAGCCGCCAACCCTCGCGTGGACGATCTCGCGAGCTTGACCACCCAGGTACAGACCGTGCTCGCCCGGTTCGAGGCGACAGTGGACGCCGCCAACCGTGACCGTGACGCCAAGGCCTCCGCTCTACAGGCAGCTCAGGACACCGTCACCCAGGTCTTGGCGGACGCACCGTGAAGTCCTACGACCCCAATGGCGACGACCCCACCTCCTGGCTCATCCAGTACCGCGCCTGGAAGACGCGCGTCACCAACGCCACCAACGCCCAGAACGCCGCCCTCGCGGCATCCAACGCGGCCGCCGCGAAGGCGGCCCAGCTGAACGCGTGGCACCAACAACTCGCCTCGGTTCTGGCCGATATGAGCAACCGAGCGGGCGCGTATGCCGCCGCCAACAGCACGATCTCGACCTTGAACGCCCAACTGGCCGACCTTGACGGGCAACTCGCCGACCACTCCGCCGCACGCGACACGGCGACCAGCCGCCTGGTCGGACCCGCGCCACTGTCGTCACCGGCGCTGCTCCTACCCGTGAGGGTGCAGACCGCCTGGGCTGGACAAACCCTCTGCGTGCGGATCCTGCCCAGCGAGCTCAACCTCGACCGGCACGACCCGCGGCTCTCCCCGATGGAACAGACCCTCGGGCAGGCCTACTGGGCCACCCGCAACCGCCCCGGAGACACCCAGGCGGACCAGGCGTGGGCCGACCTGACTCGCCGGGTCACGCCGCAACGGGCTGCGTGGATAGTGCGCGCCACCGACCCGGCAGCCACCATTCCGGTCACAGAGCGCGACGACCTCGACACCGCCGTGACCGTGCGCCTCCTGCCCGACCGGTTCGCGGTCGTCCTGCTCGCGCAAGGCGAGCCCGTCAACGTCTCATCCACCAGCCCCACGTTCATCACCTGGGGTCAGCCAATCCCACCGACGGTGGAGGTTCCACTGCTCGCCTCCGCCGACACCGCGACATGGATGACCGACCTAGACACGGCGGCAGCGACCGGGCTCGCGATCCGCATCCCTCTGCCCACCTCCGCCCCGGTTATCGACGAGCTGATCGTCGTGGGGCTGCGTAGCGGCTCCACTCCCGCAGACCTGGCCGACCTGCTCGAGCATCACGTCTACGGCGCCGGTATCGAACTGCTTCCCGAAGGAGTCCCGACCAACAACAGCGTCGCCGGACGCACCATCCGCAACGCCGACCGGGACGCCGCCATGCTCAAGTCCCTGGTCGCCTCGCCGCCACCGTCCCTCACCTCGACATCTGCTGGGCAACAAGCGGCGGCCTTGCTCGGCATACCCGCTGCGCGGATGGCCATCATCCCGGGCGCCGCAGGGGTCCGCGGCACCGTGACGGACGCAGTGTCGGTGCTCGTTCGATCGGCTGCCACCGGCACGCTGACCCGTCGCTACGGGGTTGCCTCCGGGTCCGTGCCCAGCATGAACCCCGCCGGGGCAGCGCCGGCGCTGCGGGTCGGCAAGCAGCCCTACGGGCTGCTCGCCACCGTCGAGACCGGCCGATGGCTGGTTGCCGACGCCGTCGACACGGTCTTCGCGGGAGCCCTCCAGGACGCCGCAAGCGGTCATCTGGCTCCCCTCGACGTCGACCCTGCCGCGCCACCGACCGCCGCGACTGCGCCTCGTCGGGCGACCCGGGACGACGACTCGCTCATCCCCCTGATCCTCGTCGAGGGCGCGTCGTCCGTCCGATGGGCCTCCAGCTCAGGCATGTGGAGCGGCCTCGACGCCGTGGTGGGACCCGCCGCCGGGCCCCAGTCCCCGGCCACCTACCTGGACCAGTTGGCGCAAGGGATCCGTACGCCCGACGTGCTCTCGTCCGCGGGCACCTCTGTACTTGGTTCCCTCGCGGCTGCCGCGGCTACGGCACCTGGTGCTGCCACCGCCCTCGCCACCTTGGCGTCCGCCGCGGCGGACGACGCAGGCCGCCAAGAGATCGCGGTCGCCCTCGGGGAGCATCTCGACGCCCTGTCGCACCGCGTCGACTGCTGGGTCACCGCAGCGGCAGCACACCGACGGTCACACAATGTCACCGGCCCACCCGTGATCGGTGCCTACGGCTATCTCACCGACGTCGCCCCCCGTCCAACAGGCCGGCCGCGGTCGTTCGGGCACATTCTCGCGCCGTCCCTCGGTCACGCAGCCACGGCGGCGGTGCTTCGCTCGGGTTACCTCGGCCAGCGCCGCGCCGCCTGGGCCGCCCGGCTCGCGGACGCCATCGACCGCCGGGACCACGCCGCCGCGGCCGCGGCACGAGCAGGCCTGAGCACCCTCGCGCCACTGGATGCCGCGACCGAGGCACGGCTGCCCATGGCCGTGGACCTCTCCTCACGCCGGATCCGCCGCGCACGCTGGATCCTCGGCGCCGTCCGCGAAGGTCAACCGCTGGCCGCCGTCCTGGGCCAACAGTTCGAGCGAGGGCTCGTCGATGCCGGACTCCAGCGCTACCTCGCGGCGTTCCGAAAGCTCACCCGCTTCAGGACGGGCTCCGAGCTGGAGTCGCTCGAGGCGGCCCGTCGCGCCGCCGCCGACACCGTGGCCCAGGCACGCGCCAATGCCGCCGTCGCGGAGGCGGTCGCTGCCGAGGCCGCTGGGCCGCTCGCGGACGCTCAGGCCGCGGCCCAGCGCGCGCAGACGCAGCGCGACGCAGCCACATCGGCTTGGGCGCCGTTCCAAGCACAGGTAGACCTGCGCAACAGCGAGCTGGCACTGGCTCAGGACGCACAGAACACGCTGAACGCACTGCTTGCGCGACCGCCCGCCACCACCACCCGCACCAAGACCGTTCTCGTGCCCTGAGGGGATCATTATGCTTCCCGACAACGTCGTCGTTCCCGACCCGGTCGACACGGCCGCTGTGGCGGCTTGGACCGCCGCCGTGGCGAAAGCGCGGGCCGATGTCGCCCGGCACACCGCCAACGCCGCCGCCATCGCCGCCAGCCTCCGGCTCGATGTGCCTGGCAGCCCCGCGAACCTGGCCCACGCTGCCCTGGACCCCACACTCCAGGCGCTGACGGCAGCGAACACCGCTCTCGCCAAAGCCCTAGCCACGCAGCAGCAGGCGACCAACGACGCCAAGACGGCGGACGCCGCCGTTCTCACGGCGCTGGCCGCCGAGGCGGCCGCGACCAAACGTGTCAGCGACGCACTAGGGGTGCGGATGGCCGTCGCCACGACCTCCGCGGCCCTGTCCGCGACGGTCGACGGGCTTGCCCTTCGCGAGCGATACCGAGCCGGGGGCGCATCCCCCACTGCGACCTGGGACCTCGCGACGATCCCCTTCCGGGCGGCGCCGACCGAGCAACCGCTTGACCCTCAGGTCACTCTGCCCGTCATCGGGGACGCCGACCACACCGTCCTAGTCAGGCTGCTTGACGACCTCGACGACAGTGTCGACGCGATCGCCGACATCGTCGCGGCCGAGGGCGTCCATCAACTGGCGGCCGGAAACCTTGTCCGCTCCGGCGCAGCCCTGGAGATCGCAGCCTCGGGCACCGTACCCGACGAGCTCGACGTCATCAGGACACCGACGCCGGGATACGACCTCAGCCACCGGGTGCTCCTGCTCGGCCCCGCGCCGACACCAGCGTGGACGGGCACGCCCAGCGTCGCCGCGACAGCCGACCCGGCGTACGCGGCGTGGCTCACGACCCTGCTCCCCGACCCAAGCCGGGTCACCCTCACAGCCGTGGGCCTCGACGCCGAAACCGGATCCGTCCTAGCGACGGTGAACCTGACCGCGGATGAACTCGGCCTCGACGCCGTGGACTGGCTCCGGGTGGCGGCTGACCGGGGCGAGCTGGCCGCCCGTGTCGCCCTGGCCGCGCGCCCGGCACTCGAGCAACACCTCGGGACTCCTCTCACCGGCCCCGTCCGGCTCGCTCCCTCTGCCACCATCCCGACCGGGGGTCTCCCCCTGGAGTCGCTGCTGGCGGCCTGCGCCGCCACGCGGGCCCTCGCCGGCGGTCTGCGGGCACTGCGGGCATCCGACCTCGCTGCCGCGGGCGCGGATCCGCCACAAACCACCCCGGAGGTCGAGGCGGCTGCCGTCGCAGCAGTCCACACCGCACAGCAGGCACTGACGACGCTCGACGACGATCTCGCGGACGCCGAGCAGCTCTCGGGGGACGACCTCGTGCGGATACTCCTGCAAGCCAGCGCTGTCGGGCTAGCCGAGGCCACACCGCCGCTGGCGGCCGGGACGGCATCGGACGAGGCACTCCGCGCACTCGCAACCGCGACCCGTCAACGCCTCGCAAGCAGGCTCGGGCCCATACCTTTCGCGAACTCCCCCGAAGGGACAGACGCGACCGTGGACGCCGCCCGGGCCCTGCTGCCCACGCTGCTCGGCTGCCCGGTTCCACTTCTGCTGCCGGTGCCTCTGCCCGCCGACACACGGATGCGTGCAGACCTGCGGGAAGGAACGTCCGGGCTCGCTGCGCCGCCCGACGTCCGGGAGTGGCTACTCGACCACGCCCTTGTCCGTCCGGCCCTCGGCCGGCTCGTGGACGCCTACGACACCGCTGAGGCACTCGGGGCAACCGGCTCGCTCAGGATCCGGGCCACACACGTTCCACGTCAGGCGGACGCCCTGTGGGCTGGCGTCGACCCCGCCCCGGCCGCCGGGACCGTCGACCTCGTCGTTGTTCGGATCGGTGCCACAACCGTGTCCGACCAGGTGATCGGCCTGGCTGTGGACAGCTGGACCCAGACCGTTCCGAACGCGACACACGACGTCGCAGTGGCAGTGCACTATGACGAGCCCGACGCTGACCCACCCCAGGCCGTGCTGGTCGCCGTTCCGCCCTCATTGGCTCCCAACCACCAGCCCGGCGGCTGGGACCTCGCCAGCCTGGTCGGTGCGGTTACTTCGACGATGGCACTCGCCGCCGACCGCGCAGTGGCCGCAGAACTGGCGCCCGGGGCGATTGTGACGATCGCGAGCCCGCAATGAGCCCAACAGGAGACCTGCGGCCGTTCTCGACCGCGGACACAGACGCAGACAGGCTCGCTGCTGTTACCGCCCCGGTGCGCGACCCCCTGTGGTTCCTCGCCCGCCAGCTGCAGACCGGTGGGCTGGTTGCCGACGACGGTGGCTCCGCCGTGCGGGTCACGGCAACCGTGGTCACGGCGCCGATCGTCGTGAACGGCCGAGCCGTCAGCACTGCTCTGCAACCGGATGTGGAAGCCGAACCACCCGTCCCCCGCGATCATCTCGACACTGCTGCACGGATTCGGCTGGCCAGCGAGCTGATTCGACGCGTTGCCGACGCCCAGGTCCCCGCCGCCACGGTCGCGTCGTTCCGCGCCGGATTGGCCAGTGCCTACCCGCTCCGTCACGTCCTTGCCGGAAACGCCGCCGCCCCTGTCGCCGCCGCGCTGCCCGACCCAGTGGCGCTCTACACCGCTTGGGCTGCCGCGGTCGGCCCAACAGGGAGCTCCGGCACGTTGCCATCGCTGACGGGGGCCGGCACGAGCCGCGCGCTCATCGAACCGGCCGCGCGTGCCTGGGTCGCGTGGATGACCACCCGAGTGGGTCCCGTCGGAGGCTCGACGTCACCTGCGGCGTGGGACACCGCGACCGTGGGATATCACTTCACCGCCACCACCCAGTTCGGAGGCAGCGCCCTGACGCTCACCGCCGCCGACTACGACGGGGAGGGACTGGACTGGCACGCCTTTGACCGGGCCGCCCTCCCGGTGGCCCCAGCGCCGGGACCAGCCACGACCGTGCGCCCCTCGCCCGTGACCTACCCCGGCATGCCCGAGCGCGGCTACTGGACCCTCGAGGACGGCACCGTCAATCTCGATGTCCTGGCCGCACAGGACGTCAGCCGACAACTCCTGGTTGCCTTCGCCCACAGCTACGCCAACGACTGGTTCGTCGTGCCGCTCCAGGTCGCCTCCGGAGCAGCGATCGTCACGTCCCTCACCATCACCGACTCCTTCGGCTCAGAAACGCCGGTCAACGCGGCCGCCGCCGTGGACGGTCCAACCGCACGCTTCCGGCTCTGGGAACTCACACCCGAGGCAGCCACCACCGACGCAGCAGTGGGCACCCGGGTCCTGCTGCCCGCCACACCTCCACCCCTGCAGAGCCAAGCTCTGGAGGACGTCCTTTTGGTCCGGGACGAAATGGCCAACCTCGGCTGGCTCGTCGAGACAACCACCACCGACGAGGACGGCACACGCGTCGACCGCTACCGCCGGTGGCTATCTCTTCGCACAGAACAGGACCCCACGTTCCACCCCACGTCGCCCGACGAGGAGGTCTACTACCGGCTGGGCACCAGCCTGCCCGACTACTGGTACCCCCTCGTCTCCACCGGTGCTCAGCTCGCCTTCGCGGCACTCCCCCAAGGAGCCACCGACGTATCCTCCGACGGCGTCGCCGGCACCCTCCTGCCCCACCTGCCCGGCACCGCCGTGCGAGACGAGGAAGTGTCACGTACCGGTACCCGCGTCAGCCGCGTCGCCCGGCTCCTGCAGACACCCAGTGGCCGCCGCGTTTGGAAGGCTCGGCGCGTTGGCGCCGGCACCGGTGAGGCATCCAGCGGGCTGCGATTCGACACCATCGGGGCCCCTGCGGTCGCGCCCAACCTCGTCCTGAACCCGTCCCTGGTCCTCGCCGCCCGGACCGCGGGCGCAGCGACGGTGGCGCGATCCGGAAGGTCACCGAGTCTCGGCCGGGACTGGCAGGTGGTGAACGTCAAGGGCGGACATGTCGATGCCCGTCTGGAGCCCGCGAGCCGCACCGGGGAGGGTTGGCAACTCCACGTCACAGCCAACAAGCCGCGTAGCGGCGTAGCGCAGACCTTCGCCACCAAGGCCACAGGCCCTGCCTCAGCTCGAGCAGAGGCGTGGGTCTACGTCATACGCGGCCAGGTGGGCCTCGCCGCCGGACCCGGCGGCGCCATGAAGGCTGGAGCCCTTTCCACCGGAACTGGGCAGTGGGAGCTGCTGACCACGTCATCCGCAAAGGGGCCGGTGACTCAACTGACGGTCCTGTCCCAAGGCGGCCCAGCGGAGTTCGTTGTCGACGGGGGATCAGTTCGGCCCTTCTGAGCCGGAGGCAGGTCCCGCACGGATGACGGCCGCATCATTCCGCCGCGATCCGGTCTTGGTCCGTTCACCCCAACTGTCACTCGATCGACCTCTTCGCGGCAGGCACGGCGGCTAATCGGGCACGAGAGGCAACACCGACGCGAGGCAGCACGCCCCAACGTGCGGTGCAAGGCTCAAGTGAGACGAACACCGTCCGGACCTGCGATGGAAGCCTGTCGCGACCCCCGATTTGTGCTCCCGTGTGCCCCCTCCGAACCGCGAGCCCGGCTGCCAGATGCCAAGACACCCTGTCCATGCTGCGACGTTTCCGCAGGTCAGACAGGGTATCGATGTGGTGGAGCTGAGGGGATTCGAACCCCTGACCTTCTCATTGCGAACGAGACGCGCTACCAACTGCGCCACAGCCCCTTGATGCGGACGAAACTGTAACACCAGCCCCGGGCCCGGGGGAAAACGGGGCGACGTCCCGCAGACGCCTGCGGAGCACTGTGCGTTGCCCCGGCCGGTGGGGCAATGCACAGTCCCCAGAACCCGTCAGGTCAGGCGTGCTCGCATCACCGTCCGGCCGTCCGTCACCCGCCGGATCTCGACCGCGTCGATCCGTCCCACCGGCAGGCCGGTACGCCCTACTGGGTGCATCACCACGTCCGGCTTGGCCGTCCAGGCGTGCAGCTCGGTTGCCTTGCCGGTCTGGTCCACGACCCAGATGGCGTAGTCGACCCCCTCGTCGCCGTACCCACCGGGCGCCCGGGCGTACTGGCACTCCACCCGCAGCTCGGTCCCGGCGGCCACTGGCAGCACGTCCACCACTGCGGTCATGAGGGACGGTTCCACCGGCGAGAAGGCCAGCCTGACGGCAGCGGGCGCCTCACCGCGGTCCGTTCCGCCGGTGACGCCGGCCGTCGCCGCCGGGGCCGGCGCCGGTGCGCGGTCGCCGGTGGCGGACGACACGGCATACCCGGCAAGCGCGCCGACCACCACCGCGGCGGCGAGGGCCAGCGCGAGCCTGCGCGGTCGCCGCCTTACCGGCCGCTCCACCGGGCGCCCCACCAAGCGCCCCGCCGGCCGCCCCACGGGGAGCCCCACCACGCGCTCCTCCGCCCGGCCACGGGAGGCGTCAACGCGCGCGTCAGGAAGGATCGGCGGCATGAGCGAAGGGGGTGGTGCCGGCCAGGTGCCGTCCTCCACCTCGCCGAGGGCGAGCGCCTCGCCGGGCGGCAGCTGGGCCAGCAGTCCCGGCATTCCCGCGAGCTCGGCCACGGCCTTCTGGCACCGCGCGCACCCCGTGAGGTGCCGCTCGTACTCGACACGCTGGGCGGGGTCGAGCGCCCCGAGGACGTAGGCGGCATCCCAGTCGAGGTAGGCGTCGATGCCGGTCATGCCCCGGTCACCCCCTTCTCCTGCAGGACGAGGCGAAGGCTGCGCAGGCCGTAGTGCAGGCGCGACTTCACCGTTCCCTCGGGGACGTGCAGCTCTGCGGCGATCTCCGCGACGCTCCTTCCCTCGTAGTACGCGGCGGTGATGACCCGGCGGTGGTCGTCCGAGAGCCGGGCCAGGCCGTCGCTGACGAGCCAGCGATTCAGTACCTCCCCGGTGCGGTCGCCCTCCCCGGGGTCGCTCAGGTCCGCGCTGGAGAGCTCGTGCCGGGAGGCCGCGCTGCGCCACCGGTCCACCACGAGGTGCCGCACGACGGTGAACAGCCACGCCCTGGACTGGGGCTCGCTGCGCGCCAGCAGGTTCGGGTCCTTCCAGGCCCGCAACAGCGCCTCCTGCACCACGTCCTCCGCGACCTGGGCGTCCCGCGTCAGCCGCAGGGCGAAGCGCCACAGCTCCGCGGCATGGCGGTCATGCAGGCCACGCAGCACGACTTCCCGCTGGTCCGACTCCACCGCCTCTCCTTCACCCTCGAGCACGATTCTCCCCGTAACATCACTGTGCTGGGAAGGACGAGACAGCGCCCTCGCGGGTTCACCGCCCCTCGGTGTCATCGCGGGGAGCCGGCTGACCACAGCTCAGCCGGCCGCGGGTGAACGGTTTCCCGACGCGCTACGTTCCCCGGGCATGGAGATCAACGGCCTGCCCGCGCACCCCTTGCTGGTCCACCTCGTCGTCGTCCTCCTGCCGCTCAGCGCGGTGGGAGGGATCCTCGTCAGCGCGTGGCCCGCGGCGCGGCGCCGGCTCGGGATCCTCGTCCCCCTCGGCGCGGTGGTCGGTGCCCTGGCCGTGCCCGTCACCACCAGGGCCGGCCGGGACCTGGCCCGGCACTTCGGGAACCCGCCGTTCATCCAGCAGCACCAGAGCTACGGCAACCAGGTGCTCCCCTGGGCGGCCGCCCTTGCCGTCGCCACCGTGCTGCAGTGGTTCCTGCTGCGCAACCCCCGGACCTCGCGGGCGGTGCAGGCGCTGCTCGGGCTGGCGGTCGTCGCCAGCGCCGTCGGCACGGTCGTCATCGTGGTCCTCACCGGCGACTCCGGCGCGCGGGCGGTGTGGGGGTCGCGGTAGCCGAGCCCGTGCCCCCGACGAGAGAGCCGGCCTCAGGCGTTGGCGGCGCGACGGACGGGCAGCTCGTCCTCGGCCGGGGCGTACTCGGTGTCGGCGTCGCCGACCAGGTCGGCAGAGGTCGGCGCCGGTCGGGTGACGCGCGCCTTCATCGTGTACGTGGGCCGCGGCACGGGCACCGGGTCCCAGGTCAGCGGGATGTCGTCCTCGTCGACGAGCGGTCGAGCCGGGACGACGACCTCCTCGACCACCGCGGCCGTGGCTGCCGCCCGGGCGGCGGGCTGGACCGCCTCGGCGGCCTGCACGTCGTAGGGCTCGGCGCGGCGGCTGGGCCGCAGCTCCGGCTCCTGGGATCCACCCTCGTGGGGCGGGACGGCAGCACCGCTGTCGACGGAGACCGCCTCGGATGCCGTGTGCTCGTGGGCCGTCCGGGGCTGCACGACTCGCTCGCGCGCCACCTGCGGCGCCCTGTCCTCGCGGCGCACCGGCCGCTCGACCGGCCGACGAGACGCGCGCCGGGCCCGCTGCTCCGCCCGCACCGAACCACGCACCCACGTGAACGAGCCGCCGACGGACAGCAGGGGCACCAGCAGCGCCCACAGCGGCAACAGCGACAGCGCCACGAGCGGGACGGCGACGATGGCCGTCGACAGCGCGCCGAGCATCACCAGGCTGCGGGTGCGACGCACCGACGCGACCGGTGCCCGGTCGGCGGCAGGAGTCTGGCGCCCCGTGCCGGCATCGCGGTCGGCACCGCCCGTACCCGCGCCCGCTCCCGTCGCCGTGCCCGTGGCGACCCGCGCCGACGCAGCCCGGTTCAGCAGGATCTGGCCGTAGGCCGCGTGCGCTGAGGTCCGCGCGGCAGTCCCGGTGCGGTCGGCCGCGGGGACGGAGGCCGGCTGGGGGTCGCGCCGCTCGAGGATGCGCATCGACTCCGAGAACTGGTCCACCGACCGGGCCGTCGCGAGGTGCTCACGGCGACGGACCCAGTACTGGATGAAGTAGGCAGCCCAGACCCCGATGATGACCACGAAGATGAGACTGCTGAGACCGCCTGGCTGCACGGACACGACGTTAGGTCTCGCTCGGCTCCCCACCGTGGAGGTGGGGCGGTGTGTCGCCAATGTGGCGGATGTGATCAGTGTGAAAGCCCTCGTGGTAGCGCTCCAGCAACCTGCGCCCCCCGAGGTCCTCGGCGGTCAGCGCGAAGGTCCGGTGGTCGCGCCAGGCCCCCGAGATGTGCAGGTATGCCGCGCGCGTGCCCTCGTCGCGGAAGCCCAGCTTGCGCACCACTGCGAGGCTGCGGACGTTCTCCGGCCTGATGTTCACCTCGAGCCGGTGCAGCCCCATGGTCTGCAGGGCGTGGTCCCCGGCCAGGGCGAGGGCCGTGGGCGCGATGCCCGACCCGGCGACCCGCTCGTCCACCCAGTAGCCCGCCGACGCGGACAGCAGTGAGCCCCAGGCGATCCCGAACAGCACCACCTGACCCACGAGCCGCCCCTCGAGCCGGATCGTGAACGGCACCATCCGGCTGGCCCGCGCCTCGCTGTTGTAGTGCCGCACGAGGCCGGGGAACGACACCTGCTGGGGCTCGGCCTCCGGCGACGTGGCCTCCCAGGGACCGAGCCACTCCCGGTTGCGCGACCGGACCTCGGCCCACTCGTGCCGGTCCCGCCGCCGGAGGGCGTCGAGCACGAGCGGCCGCCCGCCGGGCGTCTGGCCGTGCAGCTCGACGGGCCAGGCGGCGTGGGACATCAGTGGTCGCCGCCGCGGACCTGCGACAGGGCGTGCCGGACGACGGGCTCCAGCACCTCCAGCGCGTCCCGCACGCCGCCGGTCGAGCCCGGGAGGTTGACGACGAGCGACTCCCCCGCGAGCCCGGCGATCCCCCGGGACAGCATCGCCGTCGGGACGCCCTTCGCCAGGCCGGCGGCACGGATCGCCTCCGCGATCCCGGGCACCTCGCGCCGGATCACGGTACGCGTGGCCTCGGGCGTGCCGTCGGTCGGCGACAGGCCCGTCCCGCCGGTGGTGACCACCAGCTCGGGACGCGCCGACACCGCCGCGGCGAGCGCCTTCGCAACCTCCGGGCCGTCGGGGACGACCGTGGGGTCGGCGACCTCGAAGCCCCACCGCCGCAGGGCCTCGACGACCAGCGGACCACCGCGGTCGGGGTACACCCCGGTCGCGGCCCTGGTGGAGCAGGTGATGACCAGCGCGCGCCCGAGCGGCGTGGCCGCCTGGTCGCTCACGGCTCCTCCACCCAGTCGCCGGAGCGGCCGCCGGACTTGGCGGTCACCCGCACGTCGGTGATCCGCGCGTGCTTGTCCACGGCCTTGACCATGTCGACGAGCGCGAGCGCGGCCACCGAGACCGCCGTCAGAGCCTCCATCTCGATGCCGGTGCGGTCTGCCGTGCGGACGGTGGCGACGATGTCGACCCCCTCGTCGGCGACCGCGAGGTCGACCTCGACGGCGTGGACCGCGATCGGGTGGGCCAGCGGGACCAGCTCCGGGGTGCGCTTGGCTGCCTGGATCCCGGCGATCCGGGCCACGGCGAGCGCGTCGCCCTTGGGGACCTCGCCGTGGCGCAGCGCCGCCACCGCTGCGGGCGACAGGAGGACCCGGCCGGCGGCACTGGCCGAGCGGGCGGTGACCGTCTTGGCGGAGACGTCGACCATGTGCGCGGACCCGTCGGCCCGCACGTGCGTCAGCCCGGTCTGCGACCTGCCCTTCCCCGGCGTCACAAGCCCTCCCGGCCGAGGAGGGGCAGGCACTCGAGCGCGCCCCCGGCCTGCACGTGGGTGACGTCCTCGGGAATGACGGCCAGGGCGTCGGCCGCCGCCAGCGCCCCCAGCATGTGCGACCCCTGCCCACCGGCAAGCCGGGCCGAGTCGCCATCGAGGACGACCCGCAGGAACTCCATCTTCCCCGGCACCGAGGTGAACGGCTCCGCCGCGACGGCGGGGACGTAGCCCGGCGGGTAGGACGGCTCGGGCCGTCCGGCCATCGCGCGCAGCGCCGGTGCCACGAAGACGTGGAACGACACCAGGGCGCTCACCGGGTTGCCGGGCAGCGTGAAGACCGGCACCTGCTCGTCCCCGAGCAGCCCGAACCCCTGCGGCATGCCGGGACGCATCGCCACCTTGTCGAACTGCATGGTGCCGACCCGCGAGAGCACCTCCTTGACCGTGTCGAACGCGCCCATCGAGACGCCGCCGGTCGTGATGATGGCGTCGGCGCGCACGAGCTGGCCCTCGAGGGTCTGCATGAGCTCGCGGGCGTCGTCCTTCACTCCCCCGACGCGGAAGGGCGTCGCCCCCACGGCCGTGACCGCCGCCGAGATCATCACCGAGTTGGAGTCGACCACCTGGCCGAAGCCGGGTGTCGACCCCACCTGCACGAGCTCGTCGCCGGTCGAGAGCACGACGACCCGCGGTCGCGGCACCACCTTCAGGCGCGCGATGCCGGCCGCCGCGAGGAGGGCGATCTGGCCCGGCCCGAGGAGCGTCCCGCGCCGCAGGACGACGTCACCCTGCTCGACGTCCTCGCCGGCCTCGCGGACGTGCTGACCGACCACCGAGCGCTGGCGCACCTGAACGCGGACGACGCCTCCGTCGGTCGCCTCGACCGGGACGACGGCGTCGGCGCCGCGCGGCATCGGCGCGCCGGTCATGATCCGCATCGTCTGGCCCTTGGCGAGCGACAGGGCGTGGGTGTTGCCCGCAGCGATGTCGTTGACGACCGGCAGCACGACCGGGTCCTCGGCGGTGGCGGACGCCACGTCGGCGGCGTGCACGGCATACCCGTCCATCGCGGAGTTGGTGAAGCCGGGCAGCGAGCCGCGCGCGGCCACGTCCTCGGCGAGGACGGTGCCCTGCGCGTCGAGCACGCCGAGCTCGAACGGCCGGATGACCGTGACCGTGCCCATGATCCGCGACAGGTGCTCCTCGACCGAGATCACCGGCGGCCCTCGCCCCCGGCCCCCGCGAGCGCGTCTGCGCCCTCGAGCACCGTGTCGTCGGCCAGCGTGGTGGGCTCGTCAGCCTCGACGACCACGTCCCCGACGCACCGCACGCCGGACCCGAACGTCACGTCCCCGTGCACGACGAGCGAGGTGCACTCGCGCAGCGACGGGGCGCCGGCCGGGAAGCGCTCGTCGAAGTCGCCGATGAGCGTGTAGTGGTCGTCGAGGTCGACACGGGGGTCGCGCCGGTCGGTCTGCGCCACGACCCGCGAGTGCTCGTCGAACCCGAAGAGGTCAGAGCGCAGGAGCAGCAGCTCGTTCGTCGTCTTGACGGGGCGGAAGCGGCTGCGCGGGATCCGCAGCGCCCGTGACCCGCCGAACACCTCGACCGCCGTCCCCATCGCGGACTCGATCTGGATGACGGGGGTCGAGTCCTTGCGACTCGGGTCGACGGTCTTGCGGTTGACGAGGATCGGCAGGCCGAGCACCCCGTCGGACTCGGTGAGCTTCGCCTCGAGCGCGTCGAGGTCGACCCAGAGGTTGTTCGCGTGGAACAGCGGGTGGCGCTCGGTGTCCTGGAACCAGTGGTCGTCCTCCTCGGAGACCATCGACCGCTCCCGCAGCACGAGCCGGCCGTCGGACCGGCGGATCGCCAGGTGCCCGCCCTTGCGGTCGTTGGGCGTGCGGTCGCAGACCTCGGCGACGTACGGGATCCCCTCGCGGGCCATCCACACCGGCACGGTCGGGTCGCAGGTCGCACCGAGGTTGTCGGAGTTGGACAGGAACACGTAGCGGAAGCCCCTCTCCCGCACCGCCTGCAGCACCCCGCTCGCGAGCATGGCCACGTACACGTCGCCGTGCCCCGGCGGGCACCACTCGAGCTCAGGGTCGTCCGGCCACTCGACGGGCGTCAGGTCGTCGGCCCGCAGCTTGGGCTCGGCGTTCTGGAGGAAGTCCAGCGGCAGCCCGTCGACCTCGAGCTCCGGGTAGGCCGCGAGCGCCGCCAGCGAGGAGTCGCGGGTCCGGAAGGAGTTCATGAGCAGCAGCGGCACGTCGACGCCGTACTCCTCGCGCAGCGCCAGCACCTGCCGGGCGATGACGTCGAGGAAGGTGCGGCCGTCGCGGACCTCCAGGAGCGACTTCGGCCCGGACAGCCCCATGCTGGTGCCGAGCCCGCCGTTGAGCTTGACGACGGCGGTGCGCGACAGGGCGTCCCGGCGCTCGTCGCGGGTCGCCTCGAGCTGCTCGAGCGAGGTCACCTCGCTCAGCGGCTCGATGTCCGCCTCCGCGATCAGGCCGGTCGTACCCTGCTCGAGCTCCTCGTAGTAGTGGGCGAAGACCCGGATGGCGCGGGCGTCGACCCCGCGCTGCTCCAGCCGCTCCACGGCCGCTGCCAGACCAGATTGGCTCATGCCAGCCACCCTAGTGCGACGATCAGGGCATGGCTGGTGCGACGAAGGACGCCGAACGCCGCCGCCTGGCGGCCCTGCGGCGCGAACGTGTGCCCGGGCGGGACCGGGCGAAGGACGCCGAGTCCCTCGAGCTCGCTGCCCTCGAGGTGGCGTATGCCGAGGGGCTGGGCCGGGGTGACTGGGTGGCGGCCTACGAGTCGATGCCCAGCGAGCCGCCCACCGAGTCGCTCGTGGCCGCGCTGGCGGCCCGCGGCATCAGGGTCATGGTGCCCGTGACCCTGCCGGACTGGGACCTCGACTGGCACGAGGCCGGTGACGTCCAGCTGCTCGGTCGCGACGCGATCGCGACCGCGCGGGTCGTCTTCGTGCCCGCCCAGGCTGTCGACCGGCACGGCACCCGGCTGGGGCGCGGCAAGGGCTGCTACGACCGGGCCCTGGCCCGGACCACCGCGCGGACCGTCGCCGTGGTCCACCCCTGGGAGGTGCTCGACGAGGCGCTGCCGGCCGAGCCGCACGACCACCGGATCGAGGCGGCGATCACGGCCGAGCAGGGGTTCGTGCCGCTGTCCGGCTGAGGACCGGGCCGGTGCCCGCCGTGGGTCAGCTCGCCATGGGTCCGTTTGCCGTGGGTCCGTTTGCCCTGGGCCAGCTCGCCGTGGGTCAGTTCGAGGAGGGTGCCGGCACGAGCGTGAGCTCGTCGCCACCGGCTGCGGTGACGGCCTTGCGGCTGAACGGCCAGTCGAACAGCTCGCCCTTGACCCAGGCGTTCGTCTGGTCGTCGTAGTGCGGGTTCCAGGCGTGGCCGCTGTTGCCGGTCTGGTTGACCCACCGTGACTTGTCCAGGTCGGACAGGTCGACCACCATCCGCATCGAGGGCGCCCAGTCGACGTCGTACCCCTGGTTCTCGACGCAGGTGTCCGGCGGCTGCGAGGTGGTGCAGGCGGCGTTCCAGCCGTTGGCGTCGACGATGGCCGAGCCGCCCGGCATCTGCCGGGGGGAGAGGTTGAAGATCGAGCGCACGATGCCCGGCACGTCGTCGCCGCCGAGGACCTGGTGGCGCAGCGTCAGCTGGTGCAGCCGGCCCCACTTCCAGTCCGACGGGTCCTTGCCGAGCTGCTTGGTGAGGTCGAGCCGGGCCTCGACCAGGGCGCGCCGCAGGATCTCGGACCTGCCCTCGGTGACACCGGCGGTGCGCTTGTCGTCCCACCAGGCCGAGTTGCCCTTCTGCGTCAGCATCGCGCCCATGGCGGCCATCCACTGGTCGCCGCCGTCGGCCTGCAGGTCACGGGGCAGCTCGTCGTTGAAGGTCAGGTCGAGCAGCTTGGACCAGACTGCGTTGTAGTAGGCGGCGGCAGCGGCCGACTCGCTGTCGTCTGCGGGCTGGCTGAAGTTCCACCCGCGCAGCAGGTCCTGCGCCTGCTTGGTGAAGTCGTCGTTGCGCAGGTCCACGCCGAGCAGCGCCTTGACCAGGGTCGGGGCGAACTGGTTGCGGGTGTCCGTCTGGATCCGCGCCATGTCGGCCGGGCTGACCTTGGTGTCCTTGCTCAGCAGGTCGCGGATGCGCTGGGCGCGGTAGCCGTAGTCCCACTCGGTGGTGAGGAAGGGCGTGCCGCTGGCCGTCACAGCCTGGTTGGCCGTGACGAGGTAGCCCTCACTCGGGTTGTACGTCCACGGCATCTCGTCGAAGGGCACGTAGCCCTTCCAGTCCCAGGAGGAGACCCAGCCGGGGCGGATCCAGTACCCGGGTGCGGCCTCCATGTAGCGGCTGCGGATCGGGATGGCCCCCGGCGCCTGGTAGCCGATGTTGCCCTTGGTGTCGGCGTAGACGAGGTTCTGCGCGGGCACCGCGAACTCCTTGGCGGCGGCGCGGAACTGCTGGAAGTCCTGGGCCGTGTTGAGGCCGAAGATCGCGTCCGCGGTCTGGCCCACCTGCAGCCCGGTCCAGTCCAGGGCCACCTCGTACGACCCCGGGCTCTGCCGCCCGTTGACCGGCGGCGAGTCGCCCGCCTCGGCGACCGGGTCGACGGCGTCGGACAGGATCGGGCCGTGCACGGTCGAGCGCACCGTGATGGTCTGCTCACCGCCGCCGCCGATCTTGATCGTCTCGGTGCGCATCGTGAGGGGCACCTGCTTGCCGTCGCGCAGGTAGGTGCGGCCGTTGACCTGCTCGAGGAAGAAGTCGCTGACGTCGGGGCCGAGGTTGGTGAAGCCCCAGGCGATCGACTGGTTGTGGCCGATGACCACGCCGGGCAGGCCGGAGAAGGAGTAGCCGGCCACGTCGAACGGGCAGCTGGCGCTGACCGACCGGCAGTGCAGCCCTACCTGGTACCAGATGCCCGGCACGCTGACCCCCAGGTGCGGATCGTTGGCCAGCAGCGGCTTGCCGGTGGTGGTGCGGCTGCCCGCCACGACCCAGGAGTTGGAGCCGATGCCGTCGCCCCGGCCCACCGTCTGCGGCACCGCGGCGAGCGCGCGGGACACCGCGGCATACGCCTCCTGCACCTGCTTGTTGCCCGGCGAGGGGAGCGCGGACCCGGCCGGCGCGGCCGCTGGGGCGGCACCCTTCGCGGGCACCGCGGCGTTCGCGGGCGCGGCGAGAGCGGCGGCCTTCGCGGGCAGGTTGGGGACGGCGGAACCGGCGCTGGAGGAGGTCGCCGGGGTGGACGCGCCCGGTGACCAGTCCTGGGCGGAGAGGATCGGCTTGTTGGTGTCGTAGGGGTAGGCCGGCCAGAGCTCGTCGATCTGGTTCATCGACATGGAGCCGGCGAGCCGGGCCCGCATCAGCTCGGCCGAGTAGTCCCCACGCAGGTCCCACGCCATCGCCTTGAGCCAGGCGAGGGAGTCGGCGGGCGACCAGTCCTCGACGCGGTAGTCGGGCACCTTCTGCCCCAGGACGACGTACTCCAGCGACATCTTCGACGGCGAGCCGGTCCGGTGGATGTAGGCGTTGACGCCGTCGGCGTAGGCCTGCAGGTAGCGCCGGGTCTCGGGCTTGAGGGTGGGCAGCTCCGCCTCCGCGATGCGCCGCCAGCCCAGGGTGCGCACGACGCGGTCGGTCTCGACCCCGCCCTCCCCCACGAGCTCGGCGAGCCGGCCGGCGGTGATGTGCCGGCGCAGGTCCATCTCGAAGAAGCGGTCCTGGGCGTGGACGAAGCCCTCCGCCTTGAACAGGTCCTCGGCGGAGTCGGCGTAGATCTGCGGGATCCCGTGCTCGCCGCGCAGCACCGTCACCTTGCCGCTGAGCCCCGGGACCTGGATCTGGCCCTCGGTGACGGGAAAGGGACGGCGCACCCAGGTGACGGCCAGGACCGCGACGATGCCGATGACGACGACGAGCAGGGCTGCGAGCGCGACGGCGACACGGCGCAGGAGTTTCACCCGGGACACCCTGCGAGACTATCCGCACCGCGACGAGGGGAAGGGAGGGGCTGGCCGTGCCGTTCGGGTTGCCCAGCGTCGGTGCGGCGTTCACGCTGCACGACCTCACCCCGGCCCTCCTGGTGGGCTCGGTCGTCCTGCTCGTGTCGGTGGCGGCGGTGCGCCTGTCGACCAAGTCGGGCCTGCCCTCGCTGCTGCTCTACCTCGGCATCGGGCTCGTGATCGGCGAGGCCGGGTTCGGCATCCGGTTCGACTCCGGCGAGCTCACCCAGGTCCTCGGGTACTCCGCGCTCATCCTCATCCTCAGCGAGGGCGGCCTCTCCACCCGGTGGGAGGGGATCCGCCGGTCCGTCGCCCCGGCCGCGCTGCTGTCGACCGTCGGGGTCCTCGTCTCCGTGGTCGTGGTGGCGCTGGCCGTCCGGTTCGTCCTGCACCTGGACTGGAACACCGCGCTGCTCATCGGCGCGATCCTGTCCTCGACCGACGCCGCGGCCGTGTTCTCGGTGCTGCGCCGGGTGCCGTTGCCCCGCCGGATCACCGGGATGCTCGAGGCGGAGTCGGGCTTCAACGACGCCCCCGTCGTCATCCTCGTCACCGCGCTGGCCGCCCGCAGCGCCAACCCGGCCGACTCCGACCCGTGGTGGCACCTGCTCGGCGTGGCCGTCCTCGAGCTGGCCGTCGGCGCCGCCATCGGGCTGGCGATCGGATGGCTGGGCGCGCAGTTCATGCGTCGCGCCGCGTCCGGCTCCTCCGGCCTGTTCAGCATCGGGGTGGTGGCCATCACCGTGCTCGCGTATGCCGCGGCGGCCATCGTGCACACGAGCGGGTTCATCGCGTGCTACCTCGCGGCCCTGCTGCTGGGCAACCTGCGGCTGCCGCACCGTCCGGCGGTGCAGGGGTTGTCGACCGCCCTGGGCTGGCTGGCGCAGATCGGGCTGTTCGTGCTGCTCGGCCTCCTCGCCGCCCCCGGGCACATGGGCGACCAGGTCCTGCCGGCGATCGTGATCGGGCTGGTGCTGCTGCTCGTCGCCCGCCCCCTGTCCGTGCTGGTCTCGGTGGCGCCGTTCCGGCTGGGCTGGCGCGACCAGGTCTTCCTGTCGTGGGCCGGGCTGCGCGGTGCCGTGCCGGTCGTCCTCGCCACCGTCCCGGGGACGATGGGGGCCAAGGGCGTCGACTGGATCTTCGAGCTGGTCTTCGTCCTCGTCGTCGTCTTCACGCTGGTCCAGGGGCCGACGCTGCCGTGGGTGGCGCGCCGGCTCGGGGTCGTGGCGGAGTACGGCACCCTCGACCTCGCCGTCGAGGCGACGCCGCTGGAGGAGCTGGGCGCCGACGTGATCCAGGTGACCGTCGGCCCCGAGTCCAGGCTGCACGGTGTCGACGTGTTCGAGCTGCGCCTGCCCGAGGGCGCGAACGTCACCCTCGTCGTGCGCGGCGGCGAGGCATTCGTGCCCGCCGGCAACACCGTGATCCGCACCGGGGACCAGCTGCTCGTGGTCGCCACCGCCGCGAGCCGGTCGCGGGCCGAGAAGCGGCTGCGAGCGGTCAGCCGGGACGGCCGACTGGCCGGCTGGCGCCACCCCGAGCCGCCCCCCGCGTCCTCCAGGGTGCAGGAACGGGGCCGCCGGTTGGCGGGTGCGCTGGCCGCCCGGCGGATCAGTGGGAAGAAGTAGGGCCTCACTGGCCTTATAGTTGGCACTCGAACGTATCGAGTGCCAGACCGCGCGGGGGCGCGCGGCCTGTGACCGTCCAGGAGGAACCGTGCCGACGTACGCCTACGCCTGCACCGAGTGCGACCACCGCTTCGACATCGTGCAGTCCTTCAGCGACGACTCGCTGACCGTCTGCCCGGAGTGCGACGGGAAGCTGCGCAAGGTCTTCAACGCCGTCGGGGTCGTCTTCAAGGGCGGTGGCTTCTACCGCACCGACTCCCGCAGCGGCTCGTCCTCGTCCGTGCCCGCGTCCGGGTCGTCCGACTCGGCGTCGTCGGGGTCCTCCGGGTCCTCGGGCTCGACGTCGGAGTCCTCGGGCTCCGGCAAGGCCGCCGCCGCGAAGAGCACCGCGGCCGCCGACGGCTCGGCGGCCTGAGCCACCAGCACGCCTGAGACGCCCGTCCCTGTCCACAGGGGCGGGCGTCGCCGCTCCCCCTCCACAGCGCGTCCGCGCGGGTGCGGCGCGGGTCCGGCCCGTGCGTAGGCTGGCGGCCATGACTTCCTCCCCCGTGCCGGACGTCGGCCCGGCCGACCTCGGGCTCATCGGCGGCTCCGGGTTCTACGAGTTCTTCGACCGGGCCGAGCGTGTGCACGTGAGCACGCCGTTCGGCGACCCGAGCGACGACGTCGTCATCGGCGAGGTCGACGGGCGCCGGGTCGCGTTCCTCGCTCGGCACGGCCAGGGCCACCGCTTCGCGCCGCACCGGGTCAACTACCGGGCCAACCTCTGGGCCCTGCGCTCGGTGGGGGTGCGCCAGGTGCTCGCCCCGTGCGCGGTCGGGTCCCTCAAGGTCGAGAACGGGCCGGGCACCGTCGTCGTCCCCGACCAGGTCGTCGACCGCACGTGGGGCCGCGAGCACACCGTGTATGCCGAGGAGGGGCCCGTCGTCCACGTCGGGTTCGCCGACCCCTACTGCCCCCGCGGCCGGGCGGCCGCCGTCGCGTCCGCGTCCGCCGCCGGCCTGCCGGTCGTCGGCGAGGGCACGCTGGTGGTCGTCAACGGGCCCCGGTTCTCGTCCCGGGCCGAGTCCGCCTGGCACCAGGCCGCCGGGTGGTCGATCGTGGGGATGACCGCGATGCCGGAGGCGGCCATCGCCCGCGAGCTGGCGATGTGCTTCACCACGGTGGCCCTCGTCACCGACCTCGACGCGGGCGTCGACGGCGACGACGCCGTCACCCACGAGGAGGTGCTGGCCGTGTTCGCCAAGAACGTCGAGGGGCTCAAGACCGTGCTGCGGTCAGCTCTCGCCGCGCTTCCCGAGGCCGAGAGCGACGCCGAGGCGACCTGCTCGTGCCGGCGCACGCTCGACGGCATCGAGCTGCCGTTCGCGCTGCCGGGCTGAGGCGACCCCCGTGCCGACGCCGCCACTGGCCTCGCTGACCGCCTGGGTGCGCGGTCCGGGACGGCGGCGCGAGTGGCGTCGGCGGGTGGTGCGCCGCTCGCTGGCGGCCGCCTGCGCGGTCGCCGCACTGCTGGGCGTTCTCTCCGTGGCGCGAGGCAGCGGTGAGCCGGTCGTCCCGGTCGTCGTCGCGGTCCGCCCCCTGGGGGTGGGCGAGGTCGTGACGGCCGCGTCGGTCCGGCTCGTGGCATGGCCGACCCGGCTCGTCCCCGACGGCGCAGCCCACGACCTCGCCCAGGTCGTCGGGCGTGCGCTCGCCTCCCCCATCGGTCCGGGCGAGACGGTGACGCGCTCCCGGTTCGACACCCGCTCCCTCCTCGCGGGCAGGCCCTCCGACGAGGTCGCGATCCACGTCGCGGTCGCCGACGACGGTGCTGTCTCGATGGTGACGGCCGGCGAGCGGATCGACCTCCTCGCCGCGGACCGCCTCGTCGC
Source organism: Phycicoccus ginsengisoli (assembly GCF_054779295.1). Taxonomy (NCBI): domain Bacteria; kingdom Bacillati; phylum Actinomycetota; class Actinomycetes; order Micrococcales; family Intrasporangiaceae; genus Phycicoccus; species Phycicoccus ginsengisoli. The sequence goes on along the minus strand of NZ_BAAGYN010000005.1, from coordinate 244,134 downwards.
CCGGGACGTGCTCGTGCTCCGGGTGGAGCGACCGGTGCGCACGGACTTCGGGTCGGTCATCCAGGGGCAGGGGTCCTCGGGCGGGTACGCCCTCGACGGGCCGGGCCTGGTGGTCGCCGTCGACGAGGCCACGGCCCGGGCGATCAGTGCCGCACCGCTCGACGCCTCCGGGCGGGCAGCCCTCCAGCTGGTGCTGCGCAACAGCTGACAAGGCGGCCGCGAGGTCGCCGTCAGCGCGCCACGCGCGGGGTCGCCCTCCCGCGCCGCGCGCGAGCGCCGCGCTCCTGGCGCGAGATTCCGGCCCCGAGTCAGTAGCGTGCGCTCATCAGCGCTTTCACTCGACAGCGAAAGGTCGGGAGCCCATGAAGGGTTTCAAGGACTTCATCATGCGGGGCAACCTCATCGAGCTTGCCGTCGCCTTCATCATCGGCGCGGCCTTCGCGGCCGTGGTCACGGCCTTCACCAAGGTCGTCATCGAGCTCCTGGCCAAGGCCGGGGGCGCCCCCAACTTCGACAAGTGGCAGCCCGGCGGCCTGGTGTCAGTAGGCCCCTTCCTCACGGCGCTGGTCGCGTTCCTGATCATGGCGGCCGTCGTCTACTTCTTCGTCGTGAAGCCGTACGAGGCCGTCAAGGCGCGCTACGCCAAGGCCGAGGAGGACGCGGCTCCCGACGAGGAGGTCGTCCTGCTCCGCGAGATCCGCGACGCACTCACCCGCCGCATCTAACCGGCGGCCGCTGAGACGCGGCTCCGCGCACGACCGGACGCCACGACGGCGCCGGGCCCCCAAGGGGTCCGGCGCCGTCGTCGTGGCATCACCGACATCGGCGGGTCGGCGGCTCAGTCGCTGCCCCAGTGCGGGGGCCGCTGCTCCTGCAGCCAGCGGTCGTGGGCCGATCGGTCGGAGTACTCGCCCCAGCCGGCGTCGGTGTCGTCCTTGGTCTGCTCGGGCGCCCTCCGCTTGCGACCGCGGACCCGGCGGCTGCGCGCACCCTCGTCCGGCGTGGGGACGAAGTCGGCCTCCGGCTCCGGCGCCGACCGCTCCTCAGCCGGGGCCTCCTCCGCGGACTCCACGGCTGTCGTCTGCTCCCCCTCGGCGACGTTCTCCTGCACCTCCGCGGACGTCGACCCGCCCGGCTCGGAACCATCAGCGCTGCCGGCCGCCCGGCCCGCCTCCTGCGCCTCGGCCTCTGCCCGAGCCGCAGCCGCCTGCTGCACGGCCGCGTTGACCCGAGCGACGTCGCGCGCGGGGTCGCGGAACAGGTCGGTCGACCACACGCGCACGTGCATCCACCCGAGCCGTCCGAGCTGCTCGCCCCGCAGCCGGTCGCGGTCACGGGAGCTGTGGATCGCGGCATACCCGGGACCGTCGGTCTCGACGGCGACGAGCACGCTGCCCGGGCGGTCCGGGTCCTCGATGGCGAGGTCGATCGGGTCACCGGTCACGCCGTAGCCCTCGTGCACGACCAGGCCCGTGGCCCGCAGCCGCCTGGCGAAGTCGGCGACGAGGGCGTCGGGGTGCACCCCGGGCTCCCCCTGCGTCCCCACAGCCGGCGCAGGGGCGCCCGCCCCCGCAGGGGACCCGTCCTGCGAGGTCGCGGGGAGGGTGCCGTCGGCGGCGTACGCGAGGAAGTCCCGCAGCATCACTGCACCCCTGGCCTTGAGCCGGGCCGGGTCCAGGTCGCCGGCGACCAGCGAGGAGACCACGGTCATCCGGCGGCGTGAGCGGGTGATGGCGACGTTGAGGCGGCGCTCGCCGCCCTCGAGGTTGAGCGGCCCGAACCGGTGGAGGACGCGGCCGTGCGGAGTCTTGCCGTAGCCGACGGCGAGGATGATCGCGTCGCGCTCGTCGCCCTGGACCCGCTCGAGGTTCTTGACGAAGAACCGCTCGGGGCGGTCCTCGTCGAAGAAGTCGCCGACCCCCCCGGCCTGGTCGCCCGCCAGCGCGCGACGGAGGGCGTCGTCGATCCGGTTGGCGTGCTTGATGCCGAGGGCGATGACGCCGAGCGACTCCCAGGGCCGGGTCCGGGCGTGCTCGAGGACCAGCTCGACGACCCGGTCGACCTCTGCCTGCGTCGACTCGATCGCCTCCTCGCCGGGCTGCACCACCCCGGCACCCTCCACCGTCTCGAGCCGGACGACGGGTTCGGTGCCGGTGCCGGGGAAGGTGACGAGCGACCCGTCGTACATCTCCCGGTTCGCGAAGGCGACGAGCCGCTCGTCGAGGGAGCGGTAGTGCCACGACAGGCGTCGGGTCGGCAGCGCGGCGGTGAGGACGTCGAGCACCGACTCGAAGCCCTCGGTCAGCGTCTCGGTCTCGGGGGACGGCGCCGCCTCCTCGTCGACGGCCGAGGTGAAGAAGGACGTCGGCGGCAGCTGCCGCTCGTCACCGGCCACGACGACCTGGTGCGCCCGGGAGATCGCCGAGACCGCCTGGGCGGGCGGGATCTGCGACGCCTCGTCGAAGACCACCACGTCGAACCAGCGGCCGGGCGGCAGGACCGAGGCGACCACGAGCGGCGACATGGCCCACGCGGGCTTCACCGCGGTCAGCGTCTCGCCGGCGCGCGGCAGCAGCTCGCGCAACGGGCGGTGACGACGGGCCTTGCCAGCCTCGGCGCGGACCAGCGACTCCTGCTCGGGGTGGTCGGCCAGCACCTCGCGCAGCCGGCGACCCGCCCCTGCCCTGACCCGCTCGACGCTCGCGCGCAGGTGGGCGTGGTCGGCCGCGACGTACTCGCGGGCGACCCGCTGGAGCTGCGCCCCGTCGTGGGCGCCGTACCGCGGGTCGCGCACCGTGAGGTCCTCCGAGAGCGAGGTCCACCAGACGAAGTCGAGCTCCGCGGCCACGTCGTCGGCCTCGACCCCCCGGGCGGCGAGGTCGTCGACGAGGGGCCCCATGCCGGCGGCGCGCAGGGCGTCGAGGGCTCCGAGCACCTGTGGCACGACGGCGAGGCGCTCGGGGGCCGCGGCGAGCGCGGCGAGCCGGGTGCGCAGGGCGGGCAGCTCGACGTCGAGCAGGTCGCCCCCGTCCGCGGTCGTGGCCAGCCGCTCCCCGAGCCAGACGAGGTCGTCCGCCACCGCGGCGTACGCGGTGCGCGCCCGGTCGAGGTCGACCGGGATCTCCGGTCGGCCGCCGGCGCCGGCCATCTGCTGCCACGCGGTGCGCTGCACCTGGGCGTCGGCGAGCGCGGCGTGCAGGTCGGCCGGCGGGGGGCCGGGGCGCAGCAGCCCACGCGCCTGGCGCCGCAGCCGCCAGCGCGACCACCAGCCGAGGTCGACGCCGTGGTCGCGGCGGTACTGCGCCGAGCCGGTGGCGGCGACCAGCTCGCCCAACGGGATGTCGAAGACCTCGGGCCGGAAGACCTCGAGGGTGTCGCGGACCCGGCCCACCGACTCGAGCACCGCTCCCCAGTCCCGCGCGCGCTGGGCCTGGGGCAGGCTCACCTCCGCGAACACCTCGCGCATCGTCGCCTCGAGCTCGTCGAGGCCGCCCTCGCTGAGCCGGCTCGTGATGTCGCGGGCCCGCACCGCGTCCTGCGACGTCTGGACCCGGGCCCCGAACCAGGGGTCCTCGCCCTCCTGGGTCGACCACGCGCCGAGGGAGGCTGCCTCGGTGAGCTGCCGCCCGAGCTCGTCGACCCGCTGCCGGGACAGGCCGGCCAGCTGGTCGCCGCGCACGCGCACCCGCGACGTCGGCGGGTGGGCGCGGTCGGTGAGCTCGGTGATGGCCTGCTGCGCCTGGTAGACCGACAGCCCCCACGGCTGGCGCACCTCGTGCAGGGCGGTCGCGTGCTCCACGAGCCGGCCCCGCCGGTCGACGAGGGCGCGCTCGAGCTCGGTGGTGTCGGGCTCGCGGATCTGGGTCGAGCGGTCGAGGGCGGCGCCCAGCTCCTGGGCGAGGCGCCGCTTGTTGACCGCGCCGTCGTACGCGTCGAGGACCAGGTCGGACAGCCCCACGCCGTCGAGCCGGGTGAGGACGGCGTCGATGGCGGCGCGCTTCTCGGCGACGAACAGCACCCGCTTGCCCTCGCCGGCCAGCGAGGCGATGAGGTTGGCGATGGTCTGGGACTTGCCGGTGCCGGGCGGGCCCTTGATGACGAGGTGGGCGCCGGAGCGGACCGCGTCGATGGCCGCCTGCTGGGTGGAGTCGGCGTCGAGGATGAGCAGCTCGTGGGACGGGTCCGCGTCGGCGGGAGCGTCGGGGACGGCGCCGCGGACGGTACGCAGCGCGCCCGGGTCGCCGGCGAGGGCCGCCACCACGTCGTGGTCGACGAGCGAGCTGCCCTGCGCCGCCAGGTCGGCCACCATGGGCAGCTTGGCGTAGGAGAAGGTCCCGACGACCAGGCGCGGGCTGATCGAGAAGTCGGGCACGCCGGCGCAGAGCCGGCCGAGCTCCTCGTAGACCGGGTAGGGGTCGAACGCTTCGCCCGCCGTCGCGAGGTCCTCCAGGGCGCCCGTGTCCAGCTCCAGGCCCTGCTCGGAGCGCAGGTAGTGCTCCAGGACCGGGTTGACCTCGACGTCGGGGCCGAGGTCGAGGTCGAAGTCCTCCCGCGCCGCGCCGGTCGGCTTGAGCACGCAGGAGCGCAGGAGCACCGGGGCAGCCGGTGCCCGGCTCGCGCCCCGCACCGTCCACGACGCCATGCCGATGGAGATGAACCCGGCGGCGATGCCCCGCTCCTCGGCGAGCTCGAGCGTCTTGGCCCGGATCGTCCGCGCCCGGCGGCGCGCCTCGTCGAGGGCGACGGGCTCGCGCACCAGGTCCGAGAGCCGGGTGGGCCGGCCGGCGAGGAGCATCGCCAGCCCGCCGGGGTGCGCCGTGGTGAGGTCGAGGGTGCCGCTGGGCAGGTCGCGGTACCAGAGCAGGGTGTTGCGGCCACCGAGGTCGACGAGGTGCCGCTGCCAGGTGCGGACCGCGGCCGCGACCCGCTCGCCGCGGGGGTCGGCGTCGCGGGGATCGGCGTCCGGCTGCTCGGTGGGGTGGCTCACCCGTGCAGGCTAACCAACCTCGCTGTCCACTTCGCCGGGCAACGCGGGTGGGGGCGAGACCCGGTTCAGCTCCGTGGGCCGGATGAGCAGGGCGGCCACGCCGACGACCCCGGCGAGGCACGCCGCGAGGGTGCCGAGCACGGCATACCCGAGCTGTCCGACGACGACGCCGGCGAGCGCTCCCCCGCCGCCGGCGGCCAGCCCCATGGCGAGGTCGGAGGCCCCCTGGGCACCCGCGCGCTCGCTGAGCGGCACCGCCCGCACCACCAGGGTGGAGCCGCTGACCAGCGTGAACGACCAGCCGAGCCCGAGCAGGAACAGCCCCACGGCGAGCCCCGGCGACCAGCCCGTCGGCGCCTGCGCGGCGAGCACGCCCGCGGCGACGAGGACGGCGGCACCGGCGAGTGCCGCGGTGCGGCCGCCCCAGCGGTCGACGGCGACGCCCACGAGCGGGGAGAACGCGAACATGCCGAGGATGTGGGCGCTGATGACCAGGCCGATGACCTGCAGGTCGGCTCCGCCGTGGTGCATGTGCAGGGGCGTCATCACCATGACGCTCACCATCACGGTGTGGCCCACCGCCATCGTGATGACGCCGAGCAGCGCCCCGGGGTAGGCGCCGAGGGTGCGCAGGCCACGCCAGACCGAGCCGTGCTGGCGCTCGAGCGGTTCGGCGGCGTGGGCGGCCTCGACCCGGCGGGCCAGGAGCAGCGGGTCGGGTCGCAGCCGCAGCAGGATCACGACGGCGCCGAGCAGGAGGCCGGCGAGGGAGAAGACGTACGGGCCGGCGAGCGCGGGGATGTGCAGCAGCCGCGCGACCGGCTCCCCGGGCCCGGCGAGGTTGGGCCCGAACACCGCGCCGATGGTCGTGGCCCAGACCACGATCGAGAGGTCCCGCCCGCGCCGGTTGTCGTCGGCGAGGTCGGCGGCGACGTAGCGGGCCTGGCTGTTGGCGGCGTTGGCCCCGCCGAAGAGCGTCGCCCCGACCAGCAGCAGCGTGAAGCTGCCCACCGCCGCCGCGACGATGATCAGCACGGCGCCGAGGATGCCGAGCGCGTAGCCGGTGAGCATGCCCCACCGACGACCACGCGCCGCCATGACGTGAGCCATCGGGATCGCGACGAGCGCACCCCCGAGGACCTGGAAGGTGCCACCGAGCCCGGCGAGGTCGGCCGACCCGCTCGTCTGCTCGGCGAGCAGGGCGCCGACGGCGGCACCCGCCGAGACCCCGACCCCGACGAGGACCTGGGTGCCCACGAGGGTGGTAACGGTGCGCCGCTGGACGGCGTGGAGGTCGGTGGCGGTGGGCACGGCTTCGGACACCGCGTCAGTATGCCGCCCGCCCCGGACAGCGCCGACCGCGCGACGGGCACGAGCGGAGGCCCTGGGCACAGGCCCTGCGCCCTGCCCAGGGCCTCCACCCTCCCGGGACCCCCGTCAACCGGCGTTCGTGACCGCGCCTCCCGCACTGACGACCCCCGTGAGGGCCAGCGGGAACGTCGCGTCCCGGCAGCTGTCCTGGCCCGGGAGGGCCAGTCGCATCACCGTCACGGGGATGCGGATCGTGGACCGGCGCGGCACCTCGTAGCTCGGGGCGCCCGTCCGGTCGGAGCGGTAGGAGCTGACGACGAGCGAGCGGTCCGCGCGGCAGCCCGGTCCGCCGTCACGGGGCGTCGCCGTCAGCTGGAGCACCCGGTATGCCGTGGGGCCGGGGTTCGTCACCGTCACCTCGACCGTGCGCAGCTCCCCCGGTGCCAGCGCCCGGACGCCGTCGGCGGCGGCCCAGGGCGCGTCCCGCACCGGCGTGGCCGCCTCGACACCGTGACCGGGCGTGACGACGCGGAGGGTCCCGGCGTGAGGGCTCGGCGCCGCACTCCCGTGGTGCGATGTCGCCAGCACGACGCCCACCCCGAGGACGACGGCGCAGGAGACGCCGAGGACCACGCGGCGGGTCGAGCGGGCGACGGTCACGGCAGCACTTCCTTCGGGCCGGTGGGGAGAGGACCCGGTGGCGCCTCAGGGGTGGCGCCACCGGGCCGGTCACTGGCCCGGCCCCAGCTGGAGGACTGTCGCAGGGCGCGGACCCGGCTCCCCTCCCCCGAGAGGAGCCGAGAACCATCGTCGTCGCCGCGCGGGCGCCCGCACATCGGCCCTCAGGCCACGACGAGCTCCACCGTTCAGGTAAAGACAAGCCCTTCGGAAGGTAAAGCGCTCGTAAAGTGTCGACTCGCGCCGGCCCGTGTGCTAACCGCACCCGGGACGCACGTTGCCCGCCCACCGGTGGCGGCGGACGGGCAACGGGTCGAGGGGGCGACTAGCTGAGGTCGCGGTACGGCAGCCCGACGGTGCTCAGGCAGCCGGCACCCCGGCCGACCCTGGCCAGACCGGCGAGGTCGCCCGAGGCGTACGCGTACGGAGACGTGCTGCGCAGCGTCGGGTACATCTGCTGGCGGGTGTCGCCCACGTGCTGCAGCCCCATGGCGTGGCCGAGCTCGTGCATGAGCAGGTTGGTGCGACGCAGGCCGGCGCCGTAGCCGCCGCGCAGCTGCGAGAACGACTGCGGGGTGTCGAGGACGACGAAGCCGCGCTGGGCGGCATACGTGTAGCTCGTCCGGCCGTTGACCCACCGGGAAGCCCAGGCGTAGCTGAAACCACCCTGTCCCGCGGTGGCGCCCCAGAGGCTGTAGCGGGTCCGGCTCGGGGTCGTCCAGGCGATGACGATCTCGGCCGACTGCCTGGCGGCCGAGCCCGGCTGCGGGATCTCGCTCGTGGTCCCCTTGTAGGAGAACGGGATCCGGGTGGCCTGCGAGATCCGCGCGACGGCCGACTTCGTCTCGCTCAGCACGGTGGCCCGCGAGGCGGTCGGCACGGAGGCGAGGTTGACCTTCCAGGTGACGGCCTTCTGGCAGGGGTTCCAGCGCAGGACCGGCTTGCTGCCGTTGGGCAGGCTGGCGTACGCGAGCTTGTAGGTCGCGGTCGCGCCGCTGGCGGCCTGTGGGGCGGCGACCGTGGCCGCCGCCACCAGCGCGACCGGCGCGAGCGCAGCGGCGAGTGCGCGGAGGGAGGTGCGCATCGAGCGATCCTTCGGGGGGCAGGTGTGGCGTGGCTGGGAGGTGCGCGTGCTCGCGGCGGGGCTGGGACCGGGGCTCGCGCGAGGCGGTGTCCAGTATGCGTGGAGTGGGCCCCCTGACCAGCCCGGATGTGGACATTTCAACCGAACGGATGATGAGGGGTCATCCGCCTCGCGGACCCCTCCTGGCCCCGTCTACCCGGTCTTCCAGGGGATGGGGGGCACTCGCCCGGTGCAGGACGTGTCCGGTTCCTGCAGCGGCTGCTGGAGGAAGCGCGACTCCACGGACCGCACGCAGGCGTCTTCGGGGATGTGGCCCTGCTGGGGGAACTCGACGAAGTGGCCGTGGGTCAGCGTGCTGTCGATGAGGCGGCCGTATGCCGGCGGGTTGGCCGAGTCGTACCGTCCGGTGACGATCAGGGTGGGGACGTCGCTGCGCACCGGAGTGTGTGCAGCCTGGCTGACGGGCCCGTGGGGCCAGCGGGCACACAGGTCGAACCACCAGGCGGGCGGCGTGAACAGGTGGCGCTGTTCCGGGTGCGCAGCGTCGATGGCCTGCGCCCGCTGCCGGTCGACGAAGGGTGCCTCGTCGGCGCAGCTGACCGACTGGGACATCCCCCAGGTGAGGCCGAGGCCTCCCGTTGCGGCGATGCCCTCGGTGTAGATCTGTGCCCAGTCGGCCAGGTCGCCGCCGGTGGCCGCGTGATGAATCGCCCTGGGCAGGACGGCGAGCGTTCCGATGGTGACCGCACCCGTGAGCAGACGGATGAGCAGGTGGCTGTCGAACCGCACCCTGTGGTCGGCGCCGTCGACGTGCACCACGAGCTCCCGCGGGTGGGCGTCGAGCAGGTCCACGGCGGTGCGCAGGTCTCGTGCCGGCTGGGGGTAGGCCGCCGCGCATCGAGGGTGGGCCGCGCAGTCGGCGAAGAGCGCCTGGAGCGCCCGGGCAGTGTTGTCGGGCATGTCGGTTCGGTAGCTGACCTGCGGCGGTAGGGGTGAGGCGAGGATGACGATGCGGACACCGTCCGGGTGCGCGCGCATGGCCATCAGCGCCAGCAGGGACCCGTAGGAGTAGCCGAACAGGTTGACCGTCCGGTAGCCGAGCGCTGGTCCGAGGTCGACGACGTCGGCCGCGTCCTCCTCGGTGGTGAAGGCGGTGAGGTCGATCCCGCGGGCGGTGAGCTTGTCACGACATGCCAGGCCGGAGTCGAGGTCGACGATGGGGTCGCAGTCCAGCGAGGGACGAGAGCGGCCCACGCCACGTTGGTCGAGCACGACGAGGTCCCGGTCGGCATGGGGGCCGGAGAGCAGGTGGGTCGGTGCGTAGCCCGTGAGCATCGACCTCCCGGTACCGACCAGGGTGCCCCCGGGGCCACCGACCAGGACCATCACCGGGTCCGGCTTGGGATGCGGGTTCGGCGTGTGGATCACCTCGACGGCCAGCTGGATCGACCGGCCTCGTGGCTGGTCGTGGTGCAGCGGCACCGTGACGTACCCACAGGTGATGCGCAGCTCGGTGTCACTGTGGAACCAGCACGCGGCCGGATGCCAACGGCCCGACTGGGTCGGCGCTTCGTCCCGGCACGCGGAGAGCAGGCCGGCGGCGAGCAGCGCGGTGACGAGCAGCGCCAGCCACGAGCGCGCAAAGCGACGCATCCCCTGCCTCCTTTACCGTCAGGTGTTTCCACCTTCCGCCGCGACGCGGGCGGCCACAGGGGCGAAGGTCCGGTCTCGTGCAGGGGTGTGCCGGGCGGGGCGCGCCCCCCGGGCGCGGCTGGTCGATTCCGGACGTACGAGGGACGGCGATGGCGCGCCGCCCGCCCACGCGGTCCGATCGACTACTGTGTGCCACGCACGGTCGGCCAGGCTTCGGCGATGGTTGCAGCCATGCCCCGCCCTCGTAGCTCAGGGGATAGAGCACCGCTCTCCTAAAGCGGGTGTCGGCAGTTCGAATCTGCCCGAGGGCACAACCACAAAACCGCAGGTCAGAGGCTTGCACTGCCGTCGTCGCTCCCGCTCTGTTTCCCTGAAACATCAGTCCCGGCCCCCGTGAGGCCCCCTAGTGCGCGGTTGACCCGCTCCAGAGCTGCCCTGTCGGCGTCCGTCCCCATCAGGTGGCCGTAGGTGTCCAGCGTCAGCTTGGCGGTGGAGTGACCCAGCCACGCGGAGACCGTCTTGATGTCGATCCCCGCCGCGATCCACAGGCTGGCCGCCGTGTGGCGGAGGTCGTGCGGGCGACGTCCCAGCGATGTCTCGTTCCAGTGGACCGCACGTCGCCAGTTCTGGGCCCGGAGGTAGCCGCCCTCAGGAGCCGGGAACAGCAGGTCGTCAGGCTCGCGGCCCTCGACCCACCTCGCGACCACGGGCTGCACGGGCGCGGACAGCGGCACCAGCCGTGACCGACCACTCTTCGTCGTGGCCCGTTCGATCGGTGCGCTGGTACGACCCGACTGCGGTATCGAACGCTTCACCACCAAGGCCGGATACGGCACGTCGACCACGTCCCGAACGCGAAGGCCGCGGAGTTCCCCGAGCCGCACACCGGTCAGCGCCAGGACGAGGGTGATGTCGGCGTACCGCTCGGAGTGCTCCCGTTGCGCCTCCACGACCGATGACAACACCTCGACCGGGAAGGGGTGGATCTCGACGACCTTGCCAGTCCTGGAGTCGGGCCGAGGAAGCGCCACGTCTTCGGCGGGAGACTTCGCCAGCCGGCGGGTGCGCACCGCGTACCGGAAGAGTCCCCGCAGCGTGGTCCTGACGCGAGCGGCCGTTCGCACTGACCGACTCACCGCGAGATCGGTCAGGAACCGCTCGATCTCGACCGACGACACCGACGAGATGGGCTTGTACCGGAACGCGGGAACGATGTGCACACGCAAGGCGCTCTCGTCGGACTCCCACGCCCGCACCGACACCTGGCCCATGCGCGAGTCCCGGTACTCGTCGGCCAGCTCGGTCACGGTGATGCGGCCCGCCGCTGGCGCCACGAACTCACCGGACTGCAGCAGCCGCTTCTGCTCCATCTCCCAACGCACGGCATCACCACGCCGCTCGAAGGTTCGGTCTGCCACGATCACACCGCGGAACTTCACCTTGACCCGCCACTTCCCGTTGGGGCGCTTGAGGATCACGTCGACTCCTTGTTCGCCTCGAGCCAGTCGAGCAGATCCTTCGGCATCCAGAAGCACCGCTTGCCGATCCTCACAGCGGGCGCGAACCGACCGTGCAACCTCAGATGGTTCAGCGTCCCGACGCTGATGTGACACCACTCGGCCGCCTCTGTGGGGGTCAGCAGGACCGGCGCCTGCACCCCCTCCACTTCCACACTCATGACCATTCCCCTCTCTTGGAATCTGTTGTGGTCACTGCGAACTCCCCGTCTTGCGCCTCGCCTTGTCCTGCGCATGCTCACGAGCCCGGGCCGCGGCCGCCTTGGCGAGGGCCACATCTCCGGGCGTGTCCCAGCCGATTCCGGCGAAGGACCAGCTGCCGACGATGAGCGTGGTTTCGGCCTCGTCGTCAGCGAGGAGCTGGGCTTCCATGGCGGCGAGGTCGATGGTCTGGCCACGGCGACCTGCGTCGGCGATGAGGACCTGGGCGCGGCGGCGGGCTCGGCGTAGCTGGCCGAGGGTGACGGAGTAGCGGCGGGACTTGGAGGCGAAGTGCCCGCGGAAACCGAGGTCGTGGACCCACTTGCCTAGCAGCCCGTAGGGCCAGTCACGCAGCTCGACGGGGCGTCCGGCGTGGTTCCACTCGTCCTCGACGACGCGGGCGAACTCGTCGGCCACGGTCTTGATCCGGCGCAGGTGCGCGTTGCCCTGCTCGGTGGTGTCCGTGGCGGACTTGGTCGAGTACTTGGCGAGGTAGCCGGCGACCTGCTCGGGCGCGAGGGGCTGGGCGGGGTCGTCGGTGCGGTGGCCGGTGCGGACGTGCCGTGCATCGACCTGGGCCCCAAACGCCAGGACACGCTCGACGTCCCCGGCCAACACGGGTGGGGCCGTGAATCGCACGGACGCCGCTGCCTCGCGGATGAGGCTGGCCAACTGGTCGGCGTCGACGTCGGCGGGTGCGGGGCCGAACGCTCCGTCGACCTTGGGCCCATCGAGGCGGATCAGGGCGTGGAAGTGGATCAGCCCGCGGCGCTGGTACTCCCCGACCTTGGCGTACTGCAGCGACGCCCGGGTGTTGAGCTTGGTCTCGCGGACGCCGAGGTGCTGGGCCAGGGCACGTCGTAGCGCGATGGTGAAACGCCGCCACAACTCCGGGGCCCACCACTGCCACACCACGTGGGAGGCGTAGTCGTAGCACTCCCAGCACAGCGGCTGCCCCAGCTGCGCGTCCTCGTTCGTGTGGACGGCCATGCACGTGGTGGGGCGCCCGTGGGGGCAGCGCGGGGTTTTGGCGTGGGGGCGGCAGCGGGGACTGTTGTCGCGGGTCCCGTGCACGTGCCCGAACGAGGGCGCGGTCAAGGTGGCGAACACCAGCGGGTTCTCACTGATGGCGTCCGGGACACCTTTGCCGCCAGCGACCCCGGCGCGGATGAGGTGGAACACGTCCGCGGCGTAGATCCGCGAACAGGACGGGCACTCCGACGCACGCCGGTTGCCGCAACGGATCAGCGTGACCCCGCCCTGTTCCTGGGCGGAACAGTAGGTCGACAGGACCTCCCCGGTGGTGGCGTCGAGGGTGGTCGAGGACCCGGTGAGGTGGATCGGGTTGGCGCAAAACCCAACCCGCGACAGCTGGTCGCTGAAGGCCTCGAAGTCCGGCGCCAGGAGCCGCTTGACCACCTGCGCGGCGACCGCGGGTGAGTCCAGGTCGAGGTCGAGCACGGCCTCCTCGCCGTACCCGGCGAACCGGTGCGGGGTGGCGGCCGCGTCGACCACGGTCATGGGGTGGGGCCTCAGCCCGCGTCCTGGAGGGTGAACAGGTCGAAGGGGTGCTGGCGGGTCTTGAGCAGGTCCCGCTCCCTGGCGGTGGCGCCCTGCCGCAGGACGGCCCGGTCGACCTCGCACAGGCCACCCCAGACGCCGTACTCCTCCCCTGCCGCCAGGGCGTAGTCGCGGCACTCGGCCAGCACCGGGCACCTCTCGCAGAGGGTTCGGGCACGGTTCCGGGCGTTTAAGTACCCCGAGCCGCTGACGAACCATGCCTGCGGGTGGGGCGACCCGACGCATTTGCCCTCCTGCCCGATCCGGGCAAGGACGCGGCGCAGGTCCGGTCGCGCGGCGAGGACGGCTTCGGTGGTCGTCTTGGTGCTGCTCATGACATCCCCTTCGCTTCGCTGGTCGTGGTGGCTGCGGCTGCGCGAGCACGTGGCTTGCGTGGCCTCCGCTGCCGCGGCGCTGACGTGGACTGGGCAGGCACAGCGGGCTCGGGCGACGCTGGGGCCCGGTCGGGACTGAACGCGTCGAGCGGGTCGACCGGCTTCGGCGGTCGCGGGGCCGACAGGGCCGGTGACGCGGTGACGGTGCGGGCAACGTCGGCGATGTCATCGTCGGTCAGGTACGAGGCCCGGACGCGGCGGATGGCGCGGGTACCCTCGACCCGGACGAACGCGACCCCGGGGGTGAGTTCGCTGATGTGGTCGGCGGTGGCGCCCAGGTCGCGGGCTCCTTCGCCAAGGACCATGTCGACCTGGATCGGGTTGTCCAGCCGCATCGCGACCCGGGTCGGGAACAGGTCGCGCCAGCCGACGACATCCTTACCCGGGTCCTGCACCGCCGCCACGACGGTGATCCCCACAGCCCGCCCCTTGGTCAGCAGCAGCCCGAGGGCACGGTCGATCCGGCGGACAGTGTCGCGTTCGGCGAACGCGGTCAGGGTGGCGAGCTCGTCGATCACCGCGAGGACGTGAGGGTCCCGCACCCACGGCTCGTGCTTGCGGACCCCCCGGGCGGCGAGGTTCTTCGCCCGGCGGTCCATCACCGCCACCAGGTCCTCGAGCAGGTCGCACATCGCCTCCGGGGTGGAGTCCTCGAACCGCGAGAACAACCGCCGGCCGGGGCGCAGCTCCATCCCGCCCTTGGGGTCGATGGCCCACACCTGCACCCAGCCGTCGTTGATGGCCGGCGACAGCCCGCGCAGCAGCGACCACAACACCGAGCCCTTCCCTGCCCCGGTCGCGCCCGCGATCAGGACGTGGGTGCCGTGCAGGGTGAACCGCCACGGTGTGCCGTCCTCGTGTCGCCCCACGGGGACCCCGGCAAGGTTCACCTGGTCACCGGCCGGGAGAGGCAGTGGGGCGATGGTGGTCTTGAGGACGTCGGTGCGGTGCAGCTCGACCCAGACCGATCCCGTCCCGGCCCGGGTCACCCGTGCTTCGCGGACCCCGAACGCGACGGCCAACGCGTCTGCCCGGCGGGCGTAGTCGTCGAGGGTGAGCCCGGTCGGGATGACGATCCGGAGCCGGACGACCCCGGCCGGGGTGACCTGCACGTCCTTGAGCGCGCCGTGGACCCAGCGGGCGTCGTGGCCGGTGTGGTCGTGGACGACGAGCCCGACGCGGGAGGCGATGCCCCGCCACTTACGCGGGTAGGTCACCCGGATCCACGCCGCACGTAACCGTGGACGGACCTGGGCGGCATAAGACTCGGGCCGCGCGACCCGCCACACCCCAACCCCGACAACGAGCATCAGGACGAGCATCAGGACCGCGACGTGTCCGGCGTACCGGTCAAGCGCCACCACCGATGCGGCGGCCGAGGCGACTTTGGGGCGGCGGATCGCGAAGCGAGTAAGGCGGAACGCGGACCGGACCACGAACCCGACCAGTCGCACCACGGCTTCCAGCAGCATCGGAATCGGCTCATCGCTGCCGAACATCGGCCCCTTGGGCGAACTCATCGCAAGCCTCTAAGCCGACCGGCGCGCGTCCGCGGCAGCCGCCATGACCCGCGACTCCGCGGCACCCAGGGAGGAGTACGCCCGGAACATGCCGCGGCGCACCTCGTCATCCGGGGCGCCCGCGAACTCCCGGACCAGCTTCGCCAGCTCGGTACGGACCCCGTCGACCCGGGCCACCTCGTGGTTCAGCACCGCAGGCAGGTCCTTCACGTCGACGTCGAACGCGTCCGCCCACGCCACCGCCTCGACGGGGCGCATCACGCGCCACCCTTCTCAGCACCCGACGAGGGCGGCTTGCCCGTCGATGACCCGTTGGACTGCTTTGCACCCGGGGCGCGCATGCCCTCCGCCCGGAACGACCACGCCAGCTTCGCCCGGCTCCCCCGGTCATCGATCCACCCCGTCAGGGTCAGCCCCACCAGCTCGACCGGCCGCATCGGCAAACCGTCAACCCGCGGCGGGGGCACCGGCTGCTGCTCCGAGGCGATCTTCACGACGATGTCGCCCTGACCCTTCGGCGCCTCCTCGTCCAGGTCGACTACTCGGAACTCCCACACCCGCAGACCGGTCTCCTTGTCCCGGACCTGCACATCCCCCGGCTCCCTGCCCTCGGCCTTCGCCCGCTGGATCAGGTCGAAGTCCTCCACCGCCGTGACCTCCCCACGAAAGAACGCCCCCGCCGGGAACACGTCCTCGAACCGAACCGGCATCCGCTGCTTGATCGCCATCACGCTCTCCTCAGTTGACGGTGAACCACTTAGAGGTGGTTCTAATGCAGAACGTACCAGATGTCCGAATTTAGATCCGGTTCTATTTACCAACTTCGTACCTAGCGCTGAGTACCACTACCGTTATTGCCACTAAGAGCACGCGGAGGGAGGCAGGCGACCATGGGACTCGGGTACCGGGATCTCGCTGCGCAGCTGCGTGGCGGCATCGAGCGCGGTGACTACGCCCCTGGCAGCACGCTGCCCAAGCAGGCCGACCTTGCCGTCGAGTTCGGCGTCAACGTGAAGACCGTCCGAAACGCCGTCGCGCTCCTTGAGGCCGAAGGTCTGGTGACCCCGGTGCGTCGACGCGGGACTGTCGTTCGTGAGCGGCCACCCATGCGGCGGCTCGGCGCGGAGCGTTACTCCAAGAGCAAGTGGAAGTTCGGTGACAGCGTCGCCTTCATCGCTGACCGCGAGGCCTCCGGTGAGTCATGGCAGCGGACCGACCAGACCCAGACCGTCGAACTCGTGCAAGCGCCGGCACGAGCGGCCGAGGTGTTGGGCATCGACCCAGACGGCCAGGTCTACGCCAGGGCCAGGTTGGTCAAGCTGCACGGGAAACCGACGCACACCCTGACGAGCTACTACCGCCCCCAAGACGTCGAGGGGACTCCCCTAGTGGACCCGAGCCCTGGACCGGCTGGTCGCGGTGGCGGGTTCGCCGTCCTGACCTTGCAAGGGCTGGAGCCGCACGAAGTCACGGAGACATTCCACGCCCGAATGCCCACGCCCGACGAGATGACGACGCTGCAGCTGCCCGCGGGTGAGCCCGTGATGATCCTTGAGCGCATCACGCGCACCAAGGACGGGTATGCCGTGGAGTACGCGACGGGCGTCCACGCGGCCTCACGCTTCTCTTGGACCTACACGTACGACATGCCCGAGTGAGGAGGACCCGTGAGCGTGATGGACGATGCCCAGATCCTTTGGGACTACCACCAGATGCACCACGAGCCGCGCAACACGGACATCGCCATCGGCCTGGGTAGCCATGACATCGGAGTAGCGGAGCACGCGGCCGACCTGTACCACCAGGGCCGCTTCCCTCTGATCGTCTTCACGGGCGCCAACGCTCCTACCACCGTTGAGGTCTTCCCCCGCGGCGAGGCAGTCCACTACGCCGAACGTGCTGTGGAGCTTGGCGTACCCGACGATGCAATCATCATAGAGACTCGGGCCACGAACACCGGCGAGAACTTCGCCCTGACGCGCCAGCTGCTCGACCGGGAAGGTATCCACCCCGAGTCGGCAACGATCATCAGCCGGCCTTACCAACAGCGCCGCGCCTACGCGACCTGCCGCCAGCTTTGGCCGGAGCTCGACGTGGTCTGCTCGTCGAGGCAGCAGTCGCTTCAGGACTACATCGCAACCATCGGCGATTCGGACAAGGTGCTGAACATGCTCGTTGGTGACACCCAGCGCATATGGATCTACGCCGACAAGGGTTACGCGGAGCCCCAGACGGTGCCCAGGGATGTCATGGTCGCGTTCTCGTCGCTAGTCGAGGGGGGCTTCCGCCAGCGGCTGCTTGGCTCGAACATCACCTAGGTCACGCCGGAGCGCCAGTACGCGGGCAAACTAGGAGATTCTGCCGCGCCGAGGGCGCTAGCGCGCTAGCCTTCGTCAATCTAGGAGGCGGGGGACTCAGTGGCTCCACGTAAAGCAACAAAGATCAGCTCCCCAGACGGGCCGTTCGAATTCACATTCGACGACTTTAATGACTGGTATTCGAAAGTAACAGCCAGTCTGCTGGAACCTGCTCGCGCGACGTTCACCCGCATTTTAAACGAGACGCTTGATCAAGAGCTAAGCGACGTTGATCGGCTTAGAATCAGGGTTTCCCATTCCCGAATCAAGAACCCCACGCGCCTCTGGAACAAGATGCTCGCGCCCAAATACTCTGATCAGATCACAACCCTGGACGATATTGCTGCAGCCGTCGATGACCTGGTGGGGGTACGCGTAACCTGCAACAACCTGGTCGACGTAGAGACTTTTCGGAACATCATCATCGGACTGGAGCCCGTCGACGCAACGGAACTCCCGACTGGGCTCTGCATAGACCCCGACTCGGAGCGCCGGCACTCAAAGCCATCAGGTTATCGCGCTTACCACATCAATCTGCACACATTGATCCCCGCTCGCCATGAATGGCGGCCCGCGCGAGGCGAGCTTCAGGTTAGGACGCTTCTTCAAGACAGCTGGGGGGAGCTGACTCACGAGGACACCTATAAGCCAGGCAGTTCAATGCCGGTCCTCGTAACTCAGCTTGCGAAGCGAATGGCAGACCTCCTCGCGACCGTTGATGATCTCGCCCAAGACCTCCGCAACGAACTTGATGAACTTGCGCTGAAGGATGTCGAAGAACCGACCGAGGCGGCCGGCGAACACGATCCAACCCCTGCGGCAACCGTGCTCGTGAAAGACCGGTCCAACGTTCGTGAGGCGCTCTTGGCAGAGACCCAGCGTGTGGTTGCCGAACTAACCCGCCCTGCCTCCTTGGCGCAGGTTGCCTGGCAAGTGCAGGCGAACTTTGGCAGAGAGGTTACGGCGACGTGGGGTGGTTTTGGCTCCTTCAAAGAACTACTCAAGACCGCGGCGCCCGACGTGCAAGTGATAGACGTTCCGCCAGGAACGGTCATCCCGGCCAATGTCTCGCGCAGCATGGCCTATGCAGACAATCCGGACGGTACAGCGGCGATTGGCACCCCGCCTGAGGGCGTCCCGCCCCTCTTGCATAGACTCAGGCAAAGTGATTCGCGTGTCCCGGCGGTCACATCAGAGAAACTGTCGAAGATCCTTAAGGCGGTCGAAACAGCCCTCGAACCTGGTGTTTGGGCTACCATCCAGCTCTCTGAGCCTATCGTCGGGGTCAGCGATTTGAATAAGCTCACAAGATACGCCCGAGACTCAAGCGCTGGCGGAGATTTTGCCCCCTCGCGCGTGAGCCTGGACTACCTCTTCAAAAGTCTCTATTTCTCACAGCACATCCAGCCTGGTCTAAGCAAACGAGAAATTGCTGACGCTTTCGGGGAGTGGCTCTTTGGACGAGCCTCACGACTGGGCCTTGTCCTTGACGAAGCCGCAGAACGCGCCGCCCTCAGCGAGTGGCTTGAGGCCGCGCTGCACGACTAGTCCGTGGGGACACCCCCACGGGGCGAAGTGGGGTACAGCGCGCGCAGCGACCTACCGAGACCATGCTTGGGGTGTCGCCGCACGGTTGAACGCCCCTCCCGCACTAGGGTTGCCGCACCGACGTACTAGGAGCCCAACCCCCTTGAGCAGCGTTCGCACCGAGACGGAAACCGTCATCAAGCGCATCCTCCCCTACCTCAGGCGGAGGGGATACGACCCGGAGACCGACATCGATTTCGAGACCCCGGTGGAGAATCCTGACCGCTACACCAAGGGTTATGTCGACTTGCTCGTCACGTGCGGCAACCAGACTCCATATTTCGTGATCGAAGCCAAGCGCAACGGCCGTAACCTCACGAAAGCAGATGCAAAGCAGGCACGCGACTACGCACGTGCGGTGAAGGCCCCGTTTTTTGTTGTCACAAACGGCAAGGTCGTTCAAGTCTTCAACACGCACACGGGAGAGGCGCTGCACTGGAACGGAAAGCTCGCCGACAAGGTCCCCAGCAGGGACCAAGTCAAGGATGTCGTAAAGGTGCTCCGCACCCGTAAGGACGCTACCGATGTGCCGCTTGGAAGGGGCGACGAAAGCCTCCCATTCCGGCCCTCCTTGCCACTGAAGCAGCTGAACGAGCTATTTGCCCGATGCCACAATAAGATCCGAAACATTGAAAAGAACGAAGAGACCGCGTTCGCGGACTTCTCAAAGATCCTGTTCTTGAAGCTGCTCGAAGAAAAAGAAGACGCGGGCGACTTTGAACTTCCATATTCATATCGCTTTTGGGACCTCGCGGAAAGGCCGCCCGCCCAGGCCGATCAGGTCAAGTCAGCAATAAATCAGATGTTGTCGCAGATAAAGGCTAAGGGCTACGGCGACGTACTAGGCGAGGACCTGCACCTCAAGAACCCGGCAACCTTCAGGTACATCGTGGGCGAGCTCGCGAAGGTCTCGTTTACCGACAGCGACCATGACGTCAAGGGCACTGCGTTCGAGTACTTCGTCCGCGCAACCCTAAAGGGCAAGAAGCTCGGTCAGTACTTCACCCCGCGCCCTGTGATTGACGTGATGGCCGAGTTGGTCGGCCGCGAATCGGTGGTGTCTGCACTGCGTTCGGGGAGCGAAGTGCGCGTCCTCGACCCGGCGTGTGGCACCGGTGGGTTCCTCGTCTATATGCTCAAGGAATCCTTGGCACAGCTCGACGTGCTGAAGCAATCGCGCAAGATCACAAAAGCGAACCGAGACGATCTCGCAGCCAAGCTGATGCGCGAGGTCTTCCACGGAAGTGACGCAAACGAGGGCGTCGCCTCGGCAGCAAAGATGAACATGATCATCGCCGGCGATGGCCACAACAACATCCTGTGTGAAAACTCCATCTTGCCGAACGCCGCTGTTTGGCCGATGGGAGCGGCTCAGTACGACCTCATCATGACGAATCCACCTTTCGGCACTACTGAGGGCGACTCATTGAGCCGAGCCGATGCTGAGAAGTACCCAGTGCCCGGCGGCAGGGGTCAGCATCTGTTCCTTCAACGTATGGTCATGGCAGCCAACCCCGGCGGTCTAATCTGCACCGTCATCGATGAGGGTCTGCTCAACACTGACACGGGCGTCGAGCTTCGCCGTTGGGTTATGCGACACGCGGAGCTGCTCGCTGTACTACAGCTGCCCGAGGTGACGTTCAAGCCAAACAAGATCAACGTGCGAAGCAGCATCCTTCTCCTACGCCGACGGGAGGACGAGGACGCCGATCTCCTCGAGTCTTACCCCGTTACCTTCGGGCGGCTGGATTCGCTGGGATACCACGGCACCGGTGAATCGATTCGCGGGTTTGACTTCGCGGAGGTGCGTGCGTCGCTGGGCGAGGGTCTCCTGAACCCTGCCCTGGGCACTGAGCGGTCGGGTCCATCATGGCGCGCGTTCGATGTTGCTGCTGACGTCGTCGCCGCTGACGGGACCACGCGATGGGACTGTAAGTATTGGAGTCCCGAGGTTCGCTCGAAGTCAGCCGCTCTATCCGCTTCCGGAGGAACGGCGTTGGTTGACCTTAACCAAGTGGAGACGCGCAGAGGACGGTCCCCGCAAGCGTCCACTTACGTGGATGAGCCCGAGGGATATGCCGTCGTCGTGAAGGCAGGCAGTTCCGTCACACGCTATGGGCAGGTCACCCTCGAGGGCGCCGACTGGGTGGAGAAGCAGGTTTTCGATGAACTGCCGGACGAGGTCAAGCTGCAGAAGGGAGACGTCCTCCTGAGCTCAACCGGCGACGGCACCCTCGGGAAAGCGGCTGTGTGGGACCTTGACCATGAGGCCGTCGCCGATGGCCATATCACCATCCTTCGGCTAGACCAGGAAGTCGTGGACCCCTACTACCTTGCGGATTACCTTCGCTCAGGTTTCGGCCAGGATCAGATCCAGCGCCTGTACACCGGTAGCACTGGTCTGATCGAGCTGACGCCCGAACACGTGGACCGAATCGTGGTGTACCTGCCGAGCCTGAGCGCACAGCAGACGCTTTCAAGATCCCTCAGGACAGCGGAGGACACCTTCCGCTCCGATCTTGGCTCTGCGGATGCTGCCCTCCGCTCAGCTCGGGCACAGTTCGACGAGGCCACATCGCAGCAGTGAAAGAATCCACTTTCTTCGAGGACCGTCCCAGCCTGCAGCGCGTGAGGAGTTTCTTTACTGGTTCAAGCGCGGCTCCGCCGCGACGCGCGGGGCCCCGCGATGGGGCCCCGCGCTCCGGGCGCTTCGCGCCCTGCGCGCACCCCACCGCACCCCACCCGAAAGAACGGTCTACCGACCACTTGGTCGATAGGCTCCCGAACCACAGAAAATGACGCCTACCCGGAGACGGTCCAGTGGCAGTGCCTACGTACGAGGACATGATGCGGCCCACGCTCGAGATCCTGACCGAGCGCGGGCCGACCGTGTTCCGCGAGCTTGCCGAGCTGGTCGCCGACAGGATGGGTCTGACGGATGCCGACCGGGCCACCACTATCGAGAGCGGCCAGGCCGTCTACGTGAACAGGGTCGGATGGTCCGTGACCTACCTGGTTCAGGCCGGTGCCATACGCCGGCCAAAGAGAGGCACGTCCGAGATCACGGAGCGGGGTCGCCAGCTTCTGGCCGCAGTGAACGGCCCGATCTCCAACGCAGACCTTGCCCAGTTCGGCGAGTTTCAGGAATTCCGCAACCGAAGCAGGGCTTCTCAGAAGCGGGTCGGATCGAGCCTCGTCCGCGTTGAGCCAGTCGGCGGCGTGGCCGACGCCCACCGCAGCCCGGAAGAAGTCATCAGCGACACCGTTGCCACAGTGCACGGAGCCTTGGCCGGCGAGCTCCTCGACCGGGTTATGCAGCTGACCCCCATTGCCTTTGAGAGCTTGGTCCTCCGATTGCTCGGAGCCATGAAATACGGCGCCTCGGGGCAGATCGAGTCCACCGCGGCCACGGGAGATGCGGGCATCGACGGCGTGATCAGCCAGGACCCACTTGGCCTGGACCGTATCTACGTCCAGGCAAAGCGCTACGACCGAGATCGGACAATCGGCCGACCAACCATGCAGGCATTTGTTGGTGCTCTCCAAGGGCAGCAGGCGGACCGCGGCGTCTTCATTACTACGTGCCGCTTCACCTCCGAAGCCCTTACATATGCCGACCGCGTTGGTGTACGGATCATTCCTATAGACGGAGATGAGCTCGCGACGCTCATGCTGAAGCACGGCGTCGGCGTCCAACCGGGCTATGTTGCGACCCTCATGAAGCTGGATGAGGACTTCTTCGAGGGCCTCTAACTCCCCGGGCGTCCGCCGTCGACCCTGCGCTCCACTCTCCGCCCGCCTCCGGATCGCATCAAGGGCGCTACGCGTCACTCCGTGATGGCCTGCGGCCACCCTTGACTCGATCGCTCCGGCCGGCTCCCCTGCTCCGCTATCGGGTCGGCGGCTCAGTGTGGCCGTGCCCCACGTGGTTAGCGAGCGGGTGGAAAGGACATCGGCTCGTCCGACGTCAACGCCACGCGGAACTCGTGCGCGGAGCCACACAACTCCCCAATGCTCCTCGGCTGGACTGCGCTCCTCGTCGACCTTGTCGGCTGAAACTCCTCCATCACACGACTGAACAGCACCTGGCCGCTTCGATCGATCCGAGAATCCACAATTGCTGGAGTCAGGTTGCCCCACGCGGGATCGGCCTGTTCCTGCCGAACGTAGCCCGCCCAGTCGAGGCAGACCCCCGAAAATTGAGCGGCTGTCTGCGTGGTCGCACCCGCCAATCCACCCCACCCCTGCAGCACACCCACCGCCAGCGCCACTACAAGGGACACAACGCTGATCCCCAAACTCGTCCACCCGAGCCACTTGCTCTCCCGCACCGCCCTGCTCCTTCGTCGACCCTGCTCGCTCGGCGCTCAGACGCACCAGTCCCACGCCTTGGTTCCGATGACATTGGCAGACCGCACCGACAGGGCCGCAGGCTGGCCCCGTTCGACCAACCGGTCGGTCGGCTGCGGGCGCGCGTGATAGGTACCTCAGAGGTACCCACAGGGTCCGAAACAGCCAGAACCACCCGGCATGCAACCACTGCATAGCCATTGCGGCGCAATGGAATTCGCGAACCGGGCCACCCCTCGTCTCGCTCCTAAAGCGGGTGTCGGCAGTTCGAATCTGCCCGAGGGCACAGCCACGAATGTATGAGTTCGGCTGATGCTTGACGGTTGGCCTTCGGGTGATGCCTGACGGTGTTCCGGCTGATCCTTGACAGTTGTTTCGGCTGATCCTTGACGCTCTCTTCAGCGCGCGTGCTCACGTCGCTCCCCGCAGCTGACAATCGCGTCGGCGCCGAGGGTCGGTCGCCGCCACTACCGGCTCGTGCGCTGCAGCCGCTCGAGAAGGGGCTCGAGGTCCACGAATGCAAAACGCACCTCGGCGTCACTGCAGCCGTACGGCAGCACCAGCTGTCCGTCGTGAACAAGGCCGCCGCACGAGTAGACGACGTTGGGAACATAGCCGTCACGCTCCTGCTGGGTGGCGGTGAGCAGGGGCTTGGCCAGCGACCCGAGGACCCGTGATGGGTCCTCGAGATCGAGCAGTATGGCGCCTAGCCCGTAAGTGCGCATGGCCCCCACGCCATGGGTGATCACCAGCCAGCCGGCCTCTGTTTCGACGGGCGAACCGCACTGGCCAAGCTGCACGAGCTCCCATGGCCGCTCCGGGCGAATGAGAGTCCTCGATGCTGCCCACATGACGGCGTCGTCGGACCGGGTGAGCCCCAGCGTCTCGCGGTCCCAGCGGGTCAGCGCGAGGTAGTCTCCGCCCACCCGCCGAGGGAAGAGGGCCATTCCTTTGTCGAGGGCGGACGGCCCGATCTGGTGTCTGCTCTCGAACGTAACGAAGTCCTCGGTCGTGAGCAGTCTTGGGGCGACGTTCGAGCCGTCGAACGCTGTGTACGTCGCGTGGTAGGTCACCCGCCCGCGATCGGTGAAGCGGACGAACCGCGCGTCCTCCATACCGTTCGCCTCAGCGGGGACCGTGGGGAACACCACGCGGGAAGAGAGGGGTCGCCCCGCGTCGAAGCGCAATCGGTACGTCGCGTCGGGCGGTGCCGGAATCGGTGCCGAGAACGGGGCCGCCCTGCGGTCGCTCGACATGGAGCCGGGGGTCACCACTCCCGTACCCGGATGCGGGTCCGGAGGGTCGAGCCGCACCTCGCGCGTGTCGCCGGCACCGCTAACAGCCTCGTCATCGGCACCCGATCCCGAACCGCCCAGAACACCGGTGCGAAACTCGATGCTGGAGATGTGACCCTCACCCACTGCACGCAAGCTCATGACGAAACGCAGCTCGCCGTCGGCGAGGCCGCTCTGGTCTGGGTGCGCCACCAGCGACGGATTGAACAGGGCAGCCGCCTCGAGGGCGTACTCCTGGGTGAAATAGGCACCGAGGAGGTTCCGTCGGGTGGTGGAGAGGTCACTGGCACCGTCGATGCGGTGGGCCACGAGACCGAAGTGCTCGCGGAACATCCCGATCAGGTCGTGATGCCGCGGCGCGAACGCCGCAACGGTGTCGGCGAGCACCCGTGCGGCTTCGTCCTCGTCGAGCGACAGCACCCGGGCAATAACCGCGTCGGCCCGC
Source organism: Phycicoccus ginsengisoli (assembly GCF_054779295.1). NCBI lineage: Bacteria > Bacillati > Actinomycetota > Actinomycetes > Micrococcales > Intrasporangiaceae > Phycicoccus > Phycicoccus ginsengisoli. Next base: position 219,194 of record NZ_BAAGYN010000005.1, on the reverse strand, counting down.
GAGTTGCCGGTGGACAGCAACTCTTGGCCTGGTAGGAACAGCCTCCCCAGCACCCGGCTCGGATCCGGCCGCAGCGCCAGGGCGCCCCGATGCACCCATGCGCGGTCGCCAAGTGGCGCGCGAGGTTCGGTATACCGGCCGCTCACCGAGGTCACGCCGCCGCCTACGACGACGCGAAAGCGGGCGCGAGAGCCGAGGCACTGCCCGCCCCCAGCCGCTGCGCCTGCTGGAACGTGGAGATCAGCGCGATGGTCGACTCGGCGCCCTGGTTCTCGTTGCGACCGCCCGGTTCGAGGCCGTCGCAACCGCCCCCGCTGATGGGGTCGTGCAGGGGGGTCCGCGAGTCGTTCGCGCCCTCGAACCATGCAGCGCACCGAGAAACCCCCGCGCTCCAGCGCGGGTCCGCGGTGACGTCGAAGGCCCGTGCGCACGCATCGGCGAGCGCCGAGACCTCGATAGGCTGCTGGTCGAACTGGGGTCGGGGGTCGCCGGGACCCCATCCGCCGGCAGGGGAGACCGACAGGTGGCCGCCCGCCGTTTCGACGTCCAGCAGCCACGTCAGCATCCGTAGGCCCTCCGTCAGCCACTTCCACACCCCGAGCAGGGAGCCTGCCGCGACGAGGGTCTCGGCGAGGGCCGCGTTGGCGTAGGTGAGCCGCGACTCCGGCCAGTACCAGCCGCCCACGATGGTGTCTTTCCTCCCGAGAAGAGGGGTGGTGCGTGCAATGAGGGTTGCTGCATCCGCCAGCAACGACTTGGCCACCTCGTCGCGTGGCCGCACGGTCAGGACCTCCGCCGCCCCCAGACCAGCGAACGCCATGGACCTCGGCCATGGTGAGCGGACGGCGGCTCCCGCGGTGAAAGCCTGGTCCGCCCTCCAGTCGACGACCGCTGGGGCCCGTGCGACGCCGGTACCCAGCGCCCAGAGGGCACGCCCCCAGCAGTCCTCGACCGTCGGCTCATCGGACCACGACCGGTCGACGGCTCGGCGGTTGCGGAACATCCCACCCTCACCTTGGGCGTCGAGCACGAAGTTCAAGCAGGTCGAAGCGAGCGCGGCGAGCTCGGCCGTGTGGTCGGGCTGACGAACCGTGACGATGAAGGCGCGAGCGACGTCATCGAGGCAGTAGCCGTGCCCGCGGCGCGGAGCGGTCAGCTCGGCGTGCTCGAACACTCCGACTTCATCGGAGAGGTGCAGGAGGTGTCGGAAGGAGACCGGCGCCAGCTCCAAAGGCACGGCGGGGGCGTCGGTTGCCGATGAAGCCGTCGCGACGGTCGCCATGTCAGACCCTCACCGGGGAAGACGAGGCGAGGACCTCGCGGGCAAGCGCGTGGTACTGCTGCGCGACCGCAGGCCATTGCATCTGGGGCGCGATCCGCTCGGCCTCTGCCGACATCGCGGCCGCCAGCCCGGGCTCGGTCAGCACGCTCCGCAGTCCCCGAGCTATCGCGCTCGGGTCGTGCCGGTCGACGAGCAGCCCGGCCCCGCGACCGAGCAGTTCCACGGCGTGGGGAAACGCGGTGGACACCACCGGCCTGCCTGCTGCGACCGCCTCGGCGAGGACCCCCGAGGTCACCTGCTCCGTGGAGTCGTAGGGCAGCAGCACGACATCCGCGGCCGCCACGGCGAGGCCCAGCACGTCCGCGGTGAGATATCGCGCGTCGAACTCGACGAGGTCGCTGACGCCGAATGCGTGGGCCCGTGCGACGAGGCCGTCTCGGTAGCGCTCCCCCTCGTGCTCGATCACCTTGGGGTGCGTCTGGCCGACGACGCGGTAGAGGGGCGCGAGGTCCCTTAGCTGGGCCAGCGCCTCGATGCCCCACTCGATGCCTTTGCCCGCGCCGAGCAGGCCCCAGGTGAGCACGACGGGACGACGGTTGGCGGGCCGGGGATCGTGGGCTTGCGTCCGCACCGCGCCAGGCGGCGCCCCATGGGGCACGACGCGGATCCGGCCGCCTTCCAGGCCGTAGTGTGCGACCAGCCGGTCACGGGCGGTACGAGTCATGGTGACGACGACGGCGCTGCGCTCGGCGAGCTCCCGCACGATCTCGCGCTGCCTGTGCGACGGCGCGACGAGGACGGTGTGGACGACCAGAACCATGGGCGTCACCATCTGACGCGTGACGTCGAGGATGTCGATCCCGTCCTGGCCGCCGAAGATCCCGTACTCGTGCTGAACCACGACAATGTCGAACGTGTCGAGAACGGCGACGGCGGACTCCGCACCGCCCGCGCTGCCACGCACCCACTGATGGACCACCTCAGGCAGCGGGAGGGGCTCGGGGACATCCACGACCTGCACGACTCCCACGGCGCCAGCACCACCGCCTCGGCCCGTGAGCGAGTGCGCAAGGGAGCGGCTGAAGGTTGCCAGCCCACAGGTAGTCGGCGGGTAGGTGCTCAGGACTCCATAGGACACGGACATGGCGAGCCTTCCTCGGTCGCCCCGCGTCGACAGCCGACGTGGAGCACAGCCACCCGCAGGGGTGGCGACCTGCACGCACGGTGCGCGGGCGCCTGCACGACGTGGTCGCACGCAGGCATGTCGAGACGTCATCGTCGCGACGCGTCTCGTTCCCTGGCGAGACGGCGAGACTTCGACGGTAACACCCTGCGGGCTTCCACCCCTGGGAGAACCATCCCTCGGGACCCTCGTGGGCGGGTTGGTCGACGAACGGCGACTAGGGTGATGACTCGCCCCGGTACCGCCCCCACCTCCCCCAACCGTGCCCCGCGGCCCCTGGCGCGCCCGAACCGACCTGACGGAGTCCCATGAGGATCGGCGTCATTGCCTCGATCGCCCACAGCCTGCCCCCGGTCGGCTACGGACCGTGGGAACAGATCGCCTCCGTCCTCACCGAGGGGTTCGTCGAGCGGGGACACGACGTCACTCTCTTCGCCACGGCAGACTCGACGACCTCCGCTCGACTGCACGCCACGGCACCGCACGGGTACGAGGAGTCGCCGGGCCTGGACGCCAAGGCCTGGGAAGGGATCCACAACGCAGCCGCGTTCGAGCGGGCCCACGAGTTCGACGTCATCGCCAACCACTTCGACTTCATGCCGTTGACCTACAGCCGCTTGGTGGGAACCCCCGTGGTGACAACCATCCACGGGTTCTCCTCGACCCGCATCCTCCCCGTCTACCGGGAGTACGACGACGTCGCCCACTACGTAGCCATCAGCGAGGCTGACCGGCACCCCGACCTGCACTACGCCGCCACGATCCACCATGGCATCGACACCGCAGCGTTCACCTTCGTTCCCGAACCGGGCAGCTACGTGCTCTTTCTCGGCCGAATCCACCCTGACAAGGGCACCCACGTATGCGTCGAGGTGGCTCGCCGCGCGGGGCTTCCACTCGTCATCGCGGGCATCGTCCAGGACGAAGACTACTTCCGTGAGGCGGTTGCGCCGCATGTGGACGGAAGCTCGGTGACCTACGTCGGGCCGGTAGGACCCAAGGAACGTGACGCCCTGCTGGGCGGCGCACTCGCCCTGCTGCACCTCATCGACTTCGCGGAGCCCTTCGGCCTCTCCGTGGTGGAGTCGCTGACAACTGGCACACCGGTCATCGCCTCTCCCCTCGGTTCGATGCCAGAACTGCTCCGACACGGCCGGACTGGGTTTCTCGTCACCGACGTCGAGGCGGCGGTCTCAGCGGTCGCCCAAGCGTCACAACTCGACCGACGGGAGTGCCGTCAGGAGGCGCTCACCCGCTTCTCGTCCGACCGCATGGTCCGGGACCACCTCGCCGTGTTCGAGCAGGTCGTTCGAGCAGGTCGTTCGAGCTGAGGGTGATGGCCGCACCACCGCGCGGAGGTACGTGCAGCGCCCCCGACCCTGTGGTCTTGGGGCCGTCATGGCGCCAGGTGGCGGTGGCAGGTGGCAAAGCCGACGGCTTTTCTCGCACTCTTCAGGTGCTCCTCACTCATCACTCCCAACAGGGGCGCGCCGAGACACGGGGAGTCTGGAGCATCGCCAAGGGGTCTACGAAGCTGACGGCATGGACATGAGCACCCTTCACAGCACCGTGCGCGCAGGCGCGCGGGCCTAGGCCTCGCCACCTTGATCGGGGTCGTCGTCGTCGTGGCGCTCGTCCTCGAAATCGTGCACGAGTGCACGCGCCCGCTCGTCGCGACCTCGGCTGTCCTCGGCGTCCAGGTTATTCATCGCCTGCCCCAGCGCCCAGTCCGGGAGCGGGGTAGGGCCCGAGTTCGGGCTCGCATTCGCTGACATGTCACACCTCTGCTGCGCGGGGAAGAGCCGCACCAGTCCCTCCATTGTGCCCCTCACGCGGTGGCCAATTCGTCTGTATCGCCTGTCGGTGTACGACCCGGGCCTTCGGGCTCAACGAACCGAGGTGGCCTGATGGCCGCGCGCACCGCGGCCGGGCAGAAGAGTGCAGAGAAGTACCCGAGCGCGGTTGGTCAGGAGACGCCACTCGGTCATGGTCCGACAGCACACTCCTGATTCCTTGATTGCTCTGCTGGTGACCGTGGGTGAGGTTACGGCGATCATGCTTCCTGCCGCTTCCCCGCCCGAGGGAGTGAGTCGGGAGGGATGTTCTGGGTGACCAAGCCAATTGGCTGGGATGGCAGTAGGCTCAACACAGCCTCAGTTTGGGGCCCATGCCCTCTCGCCAGCGAGAGGAGATTGCTGGTCCATCGATGGACACCAACTCACCCGGTACGAGCGCCTCTGGCCCCCGGTCCGAAGCGGTCCCTGAGGTACACAACTCAGCGATCGACGAGGCCGCCGCCCTGCAGGGCGGCTGCGGGCAGGTCCACCTACCCAGCGGACGCATGTGCACCTTGCGGAACGGCCACGCGGGATCCTGCGAGTTCTCGCCCGCCGAAGAGGCGGACACCGTCCTCGCCGAGCACAAGGCCGCCGGAGGCTGGTGAGCCGAGTTGTACGCGGTTCGAGAACGCGTTCGCGCGACTTGTCCCGGCAAGCCAGCTCGGTAGTGAACGACCTCGCCGAGAGCGGCGATCGCGCCGCTCGCCCTGGCACCACGACCCCGGGCGAAGGAGCAAGCCATGGCCAGAGCCAGTCGCACCATCGTCATCGACCGTCCGGTCGAGGAGGTGTTCGCCTTCTTCACGACCCACGCGAACGACGCCGCGTGGCGGTCCCAGGTCGTGGAGATCAGCGAGTCCGAGCCCCCGCGGCAGGGTGCGCGCATCCACCAGGTCCTCAAGGGGCCCGGCGGCCAGAAGATCCCGGCTGACCTCGAGGTGACCACCTACGAGCCGCCGCTCCGCTACACCTTCGACGTCGTCACCGGCCCCGTGCGCCCGCACGGCGAGTGGCTGTTCGCACCGGCCGGGGATGCCACCGAGGTGACCTTCACGCTGAGTGCCGAGCTCAAGGGGCTCAAGAACCTGGCCTTCTCCCGACCCGCCCAGAGCGCCATGGACAGCGAGGTCGCCGGCCTCGACACCGCCAAACAACTCCTCGAGAACTCCTGAGCCATCCGCCGCCACCCGGCACGGTTACCCCGCGGCACCCTGCGCGCTCGGCGGCTCGCCGAGCGCGGCCAGCTCGGCGCCGCGAGGGTCGTGCTCCAGCGCGGACGGCACGTCGAAGACCTGGACCGGGCGGGTATGCCGGTCCCACGCCTCCCAGCCCGGGTCCCCGCCGACCGCGAACGCGACCCAGGCCCGGTGGACCTCATCCGCCAGCTGCTGCGGGGCATCCGGACCGGTGAGGGTCTCGCCGCCGGCCAAGGTGTCGAAGACGAAGGGCAGCTCGAGCGCGTGGCAGGCGCCCAGGTCGGGAACCCCTGACTGCCAGTCGAACTCGTACACGTGGGTCCGTCCCCCGGCCGCCGTGTGGGCGTCCGCGAGCCGCACCGTCTCGCGTCGGAAGGACGCGTCGGTCAGGATCGACGCGAGGAGGTCACCGGCGCTCGCGCCCGGCCGCGACCCGGCATACACAGGCACCACTGCGGGGTCGATGCCGTAACGGCTCAGCACCGTCGGCAGCGCCGCGTCGCTCACCATCGCCGCCAGCCCGGTGGGCATCAGGAAGAAGCGGAACTCGTCGCGGGTGCTCCCGGTGAGCAGCTCCACCCCGCTCCCGGCCCCGGCCGCGACCCTCGCCACGGGCACGTCCGGCACGACGTCACCATCGACCGTCGGGAAGAAGCTCATGATGCCCAGCCCGTTGCGGATCACGCTGGCACCCCACCGAGCCGGGTCGGGCTGCTGCGCCAGGGCCAGGCCCACGGCGTTCTGCGCCTCGAGCAGCGCGTCCGGGTCCGTGGCCCCGAGCGCCTCCGCGGTCGCCGGCACCCCGAGCGCCGCGGCGACCTCCGCGGTGACGAGCCGGGCCTCGTGCTCGTCGGCGACCGCCGTCGCCGTGCCGCTCTGGACGACCGCACGCCGGAAGAGTCCTTCGGCCGCGGGCGAGGCCAGCAGGGTGGCCACGCTCATCCCGCCGGCGGACTCCCCGAACACGGTGACGTTGCCCGGGTCCCCGCCGAACGCCGCCACGTTCTCCTGCACCCACGCCAGCGCCAGCAGCTGGTCGCGCAGCCCACGGTTGGACGGCGCGCCCTCCACCGCGGCGAAGCCGGGCACGCCGAGCCGGTAGTTCACCGAGACGAGCACCACACCGTCGCGCGCGAAGGCCGAACCGTCGTAGATGGCCAGGGCGTTGCCGCCGCGGGTGAAGGCACCACCGTGGACCCACACCATCACCGGCAGGCCGGACGCGGCAGGGTCCGGAGTCCACACGTTGACGTGCAGGTGGTCCTCGCCGGGCAGGATCGTGGTGCCGAGGATGGCCGCGATGGGCGGCGGGTACGGCGACTGGGTCGCGGTCGCCCCGAGGGTCGTGACCTCGCGGACGCCGTCCCACGGCTGCGCCGGCCGGGGCGCCTCGAACCGTGCGGGCCCCACCGGCGCCGCGGCATACGGGATGCCCAGGAACGCGCTCACCCCGCCGCTCGTGCGTCCGCGCACGCGACCGGCCTGCAGGGAGACGACAGGGTCCATGGGTCCTCCGAAGGTCGGGACGCTGGGGGCGCGGGGCCGGCGTGGCCGCCACCCAGCAGCCTCGTGCACGACGCCGTCTCGTGCACGTCCGACGCGGCGAAGCCGTTGCGTGCCCCAACTTGCGAGGCGCTTCCGGCACCGGTAGCCAGAAAGGGACCTCTCCCGCCCCCCGATGGAGTAAACCCTTGTCCTCCTGGCCCCTCCCCGTCCTGCTGCTCGCCTTCGCCGCGGCGGCCGCTGCCATCTGGGTGGCCGGCATCCAGCTCTCGAACCAGACGGACGTCCTGTCCACCCGGCTGCACCTCGGCACCGCACTCGGCGGTCTGATCCTGCTCGCCGTCGCGACCAACCTGCCCGAGATCGCCATCGTCGCCAGCGCCTCCCTCTCCGGCAACGTCGGCGTCGCCGTCGGCAACATCCTGGGCGGCATCGCGATCCAGACCGTCGTGCTCGTCGTGCTCGACGTCTTCGGCATCCGTGGCCGCCGACCGCTGACGTACCAGGCAGCGTCGCTCGTGCTCGTGCTCGAGGCCGCGCTCGTGGTCGCGGTGCTCGCCGTCGTCGTCGCCGGGTCACAGCTGCCCTCGAGCCTCGCGCGGTTCCGGCTGGCGCCCGCCTCAGTGCTCATCACCGTCGTGTGGGTCGCCGGGCTCGTTCTCCTGCAACGAGCGTCGAAGTCCCTGCCGTGGAACGACTCCGGCGAGGCGCCGGACAACCAGGCGAAGCCCAAGGGCCACTCCCAGCAGAAGGCCGAGCAGGACGCCTCGACCAAGGGCACCAGCACGGCCCGGGCGGCGACCGTCTTCGGCGTCGCCGCGCTCGTCACCCTCGTCGCCGGCGTGGTCCTCGAACGCAGCGGTGACGCCATCGCCGGCCACATCGGCCTGTCCGGGGTGCTCTTCGGGGCCACCGTGCTTGCCGCGGCCACCTCCCTCCCGGAGGTCTCGACCGGCCTGACCTCCGTGAAGAACGAGGACTACCAGCTCGCGGTCAGCGACATCTTCGGGGGCAACGCGTTCCTGCCCGTGCTCTTCCTGGTCGCGACCCTGCTGTCCGGCAAGGCGGTGCTGCCGCAGGCGCAGGCCACCGACGTCTACCTCACCGCCCTCGCCATGCTCCTCACCCTGGTGTATGCCGTCGGCCTCGTCTTCCGCCCCCGGCGCCGGATCGCGCGCATGGGCGTCGACTCCCTCGCCGTCCTGGTCCTCTACCTGCTCGGGGTGGCGGGGCTCTTCGCCGTCGCCAGCAGCAGCTGACCGGTTCGAGCGGTCGAGACGCGTCGGGCCGGTCGAGCGGCGTCAGACCGGTCCGGCTCCACCACTCCCGGGGTGGACGTCGGGAGGAGACTGACAGGGAGCGCACCCTGGGCGGCTGGGGTGGACCGCCGACACGGAGGGAGGCAGCTGTGGACGTCGAGGAGATCAGTGCCGAGCTCGACCGGGTGCGCGCCGACTTCCGCCACCTGCTCGACACCGCGACCGTCGCGGAGCTGCGTGCCCCCACCGACGGCACGAGGTGGACCAATGAGCAGCTGCTCTTCCACATGCTCTTCGGGTACCTCCTCGTGCGGAACCTGCGACCTCTCGTCCGCGCGTTCGGCCGGCTGCCCGACGGGGCGTCCAGGCGGTTCTCCGCGGCCCTCGACGCGGGCACGCGCCCCTTCCACGTCGTCAACTACGTGGGCTCCCTGGGCGGCGCCCGCGTCCTCGGGTATGCCGGAATGGCCCGGCTCATGGACCACACCACGGCGCGGCTCCAGCACTCCCTGCGCCGCGAGTCCGCCGCGTCCCTCCGCCGCGGGATGCACTTCCCGACCGGCTGGGACCCCTACTTCCACGACGTCATGACGCTGCGCGAGGTCTACCACTACCCCACCCAGCACTACGAGCACCACCGACGGCAGCTGACCCTCTCCGGCCGCGGCGCGGGCTGACCTGCATCGTGGCTGTGCCGGCGGACCCAGCGCTCGTCGGGGTCGCCGAGCCGTGTTGCGTCCGCGCGGCGACGAACACGAACGGGGCGACCGCAGATCCCGCCGTGATCGTCGGATTTCTCTGGGCCGCAACCAATTTCGTCGTACGTTGTCGACGTCGTCGACGCTCCGGTCTCGGACTCCCGCGCCTCGCCTGTGATCTGCGCCTCAGGGGACCAAGGTCCCTCTGCGCCAGCCGCTGCAGCCGAGAAGGTAGGGGTGCCGACAAAGGCAAAGGAACAGGGCCAACAGCCCTGAGAACAGCGGGAGTTGATCAGCATGCGACGCAGGACCCTCGACGCACTACTCACCACCGGCGGCTTCATCATCACGGCAGTCCTCCTGGTCGCAGGCGGGCTCCTGGTGTGGGCGAGCAACTTCGTGCAGGACAACGTGCACAGCCAGCTGGCGGACCAGAAGATCACGATGCCGTCCGGCAAGGCCATCGAGGACCCGGCCATCAAGCCCTACCTGCAGCAGTACGCAGGCCAGCCGATGACCACGGGCGCCCAGGCGAAGGCGTACGCCGACCACTACATCCTGGTCCACATGAACAAGGCCAGCCAGGGCAAGACCTACGAAGAGGTCAGCGGCGAGTTCATGGCGCTCACGAAGGACCCCAAGGCCGACCAGGCCAAGGTCGCCGAGCTCGGCCAGCTGCGCCAGACGCTCTTCATGGGCAACACCCTTCGCGGCCTGCTCCTCAACGCCTACGCCTTCGGCACCATGGGCACCATCGCCCTCTGGGGCGCGATCGCCAGCTTCGTCGGCGCAGCGCTCATGTTCCTTCTCAGCCTCCTCGGCCTGAGGCACGAACGCCACGTGCCGGCCGAGCAGGAGGTCCGCATCGGACGCGGCGCAGCAGCCGCTCCCGCTGTCGGCTGACCCAGCCGCCCCCGCGGACCACGTCAAGGCCCTCGACCACCGGTCGGGGGCCTTGGCACATGCGCGACCGCAGTCCGGCCGCGGGGGACGTCGTGCCTCGGTCAGCCCCTGGCGAGCCGAGCGGCGCGCGCAGCCTCGACCTTGCGCTGCCGCTCCCGGCGCAGCCGCTCGTGCGGGTCGCTCGCACCGTCCAGCTGGGCGGGCCCGTACACGTGCCACCCGAGGTAGCGGATCCGCCAGAGGAAGCGGTACCCGACGGACAGACCCTCGCGCTCGTCCTTGCGTGCCATCGCAGTCCCATTCGTTAGTGCACTAACAGTTAGTGGCCTAGCGTAAACCGTGCGACCGCCTAGACTGAAATCGTGAAGCCGGCCCCCAGCAACGACGACCTCCTCGCCCTCGACCGCCAGGTGTGCTTCGCGCTCGCCGTCGCCTCCCGCAACGTCATCGGGCTCTACCGGCCGCTGCTCGAGCCGATGGGGCTCACCCACCCCCAGTACCTCGTGATGCTTGCGCTCTGGGAGCAGTCACCGCTCAAGGTCTCCGACCTCGCGCGCCGGCTCAGCCTGGAGCCGGCGACGCTCTCGCCCCTGCTGAAGCGGCTCGAGCTGAGCGGCATGGTCACGCGCGACCGCGACCCGCACGACGACCGCGCGCTCGCCGTCACCCTGACCGCGAAGGGCGCCGCCGCCCGGCAGCAGGCCCTCGACGTCCCGCCGGCCATCCTCGACCGGCTCGGCATGGACGTCTCCGAGCTCGAGACCCTGCGCGACGGCCTCACCCGTCTGATCGCGGCAGCCCGACCCCCGCTCGCCCCGCCCGACTGAGCCGCGCCGGCCCGGCTGCGCGAGCCGCGCCGGCCCGGGTGAGGAGGGTCACGGCATACCGGGGGGTGGTCGTGCTGTTGGCACCTGACGGCAGCGCAGTCCCCTCAGCCCCCCACTCAGGAGGTCCCCCATGACCGACGCCCCGACGCCCACCGCCGCACCCCGCGAGTGGCGGCTCGCCTCCCGCCCGACCGGCTGGCCGACGCCCGAGAACTTCGAGCTCGCCGAGTCCGCGGTGCCCGAGCTGGCCGACGGCCAGATCCGCGTGCGCAACGAGGTGCTGTCGGTCGACCCCTACATGCGTGGCCGGATGAGTGCCGCCAAGTCGTATGCCGCGCCGTACGAGGTCGGCGAGGCCATGACCGGCGGGGCCGTCGGTGTGGTCGAGGAGTCGCGCGCCGAGGGGTTCGCGCCCGGTGACCACGTGCTCCACGGCCTCGGCTGGCGCGAGGTCGCGGTGCTCGACGCCACGGGCGCCCGCGTCGTCGACACCGACGCCGCCCCCGCCTCCTCCTACCTCGGGGTCCTGGGCATGACCGGGCTCACGGCATACGCGGGCCTGAAGCGCATCGCCGAGCTCAAGGAGGGCGACGTCGTGTTCGTGTCCGGCGCGGCCGGTGCGGTCGGGGGCGCCGTCGGCCAGATCGCCAAGGCACTCGGCGCCGGCAAGGTCATCGGCAGCGCCGGCTCGCCCGAGAAGGTGAAGCACCTCACCGAGGACCTCGGCTTCGACGCAGCCTTCGACTACCGCGAGCAGCGGCCCTCGCAGGCGCTGCGCGAGCTCGCCCCCGACGGCATCGACGTCTACTTCGACAACGTGGGCGGGGAGCACCTCGAGGCCGCGATCGGCTCGCTGCGCCTGGGCGGTCGCATCGCCGTCTGCGGGATGATCTCGGTCTACAACGACACCGAGCCGGCTCCCGGGCCGCGCAACCTCGCCCGCCTCATCCAGACCCGCGGCCGGATCGAGGGCTTCCTCGTGGGCGACCACTACGACCTCGCCGGCGAGTATGCCGAGCGCGCCGCCGCGTGGCTCGCCGACGGTTCGCTGTCGCTACGCGAGACGACGGTGGACGGTTTCGTGAACGCCGTCGACGCCTTCCTCGGCGTCCTGCGGGGCGACAACACCGGCAAGATGGTCGTGCGCCTCTGACCCAGGACGGCGCGCTGAGCCTCGTCGCGTCCTCGAGCGAGGAGACCCGCCTGCTGGAGCTGCTGCAGATCCAGACCGAGGAGGGCCCCTGTCCCCTGTGCGTACGCGAGCGGCGCCCGATCACGGTGCCCGACATCGCCGCCACCAGGGACCGGTGGCCGCAGTTCGCCCAGGCGGCGAAGAGCGTTGGGTTCGAGTCGGTCCACGCCGTCCCGCTCCGCCTGCGTGAGGAGACGATCGGGGGGCTGAACCTCTTCAACACCGGTGCCCGGCCACCCCTCAGCGAGTCGGAGCAGCGCATCGCCCAGTCCCTCGCGGACATCGCGACCATCGGCATCCTGCAGCAGCGAGCCTCCCAGCGCGCCTCGCTGCTGGCGGAGCAGCTCCAGAACGCCCTGACGAGCCGCATCGTCGTCGAGCAGGCCAAGGGCGTGCTCGCCGAGCGTGGGGGCTTCGACATGGATGCCGCCTTCGCGCAGCTGCGCGACTACAGCCGGGCGCACCGCCGCAAGCTGACCGAGGTGGCCGGCGACGTCGTGGGACGCCGGATCGATGGCGCCGAGGTGCTGGCCCACCAGCCTCGTCGAGGTGGCTGAGGCCCGAGGGGGCTGAGGCCCCGAAGCGGCTGGGCGAGGTGGCATCCCCCGCGATCAGCACGACCTCGGGAGCTGCCGACGGAGCTGCGGGTCGCGAGACCCTGGCGCCAGCCCCAGCACCTCGTCCACCTGCTCCTGCGTCAGGTGCTGCTCCTCCTGCGCGGCAGCAGCCATCAGCTCGCCGAGCAGGACGATCTCCTCGGCGAGCGCCCGGTCCTCCACCCCGTTCTGCCCCGACGCCACATCTCACGGTAGGACGCGCGGGTGACCAGTCGTCATCCCCCAGCCGAGCCATCCGGGCCTGGTCAGTGAGCCATCGCACCCGGGAAGACCAGGGCGGTGAACACCACCTCGCCCCTCTCCGCAAAGACCTCGACACTGCAGGCGTCCACCGCCACCTCCACCCGGACCACGCCGTCGCCGACGGGGACGGGGCACGAGGACCGGCACGGGTATGCCGGGTGGAACGGTTCCGCGCCTCCCGCCCGGGGTCCGCGCAGCAGGGAGAGCAGCCCGGTGTCGCGGTCGTACACCAGCCGCGCCCCGTCACCGGCGCCGCCACCCTGCAGCTGCACCACGCCCGACGCCTCCGCACGGACGTCGAGCTCGACCGCGCGCCACCGCAGCCCCGGCGCGGACCTCGCCTCCTCGACCGGTCGCTGCACGAGGACCACGCCACCGTCCCGACGTCGCACCGACAGCTCCCGCGGCAGGGTCATCGCGCCTCGCCACGAGCCGGTCGGCAGGTCGCGGGCGTAGGCCCAGTTCGCCATCCAGCCGATGAGCACGCGGCGGCCGTCGGGGGCGCCGTTCCAGGTGACGGCGGCGTAGTCGTCCGGGCCGTGGTCGAGCCGCCGGAAGCCGGCTGGCTCGGGTGTGAAGCGCACCCCGTCGAACCGGCCGGCGGCATACCAGGTGCCGCACCCGGGCGCCGTCCCGTCGTTGCCGCTCAGGACGAGGACGTGCACGACCTCCCCCGGCTCCCCCTCGACGGGCAGCGGCACGAGGTCCGGGCACTCCCAGATCCCCGACGGCGCCGGGAGCGGGCCGAGCTCGCTGAGCAGCTCCCAGTCCCAGAGGTCGCTCGAGCGGTAGAACACGACGAGCCGCTGGACGGCCTCCACGGCGACCAGCAGCCAGAACCCGTCGCCCCCGTCGTCCGGCTCGCACCACGACACCTTGGGGTCGCGGAAGTCGGCGGACCCGCGGTCGAGCACCGGGCTGGGCTCGCAACGCACCCACGTCGACCCGCCGTCGCGCGAGCACGCGAGGGACTGCGCCTGGTGGCCGTCGCGCGCGCTCGTCCAGATCGCGACGAAGGGTGGGAACGCGTCGCCCTCGCGGCCCAGGCCGGACGTGTTCGCGTGGTCGACGACCACCGAACCGGAGTACACCTGCTCACCGGTGTCGAGGTCGTGGCTGAGGGCGACCGGGTGCTCGGTCCAGTGCACGAGGTCGGTACTCGTGGCGTGGCCCCAGCTCATGTTCCCCCAGTCCGGGCCCTCGGGGTTGTGCTGGAAGAACAGGTGCCAGGTCCCGGCGTGGTGCACCAGGCCGTTCGGGTCGTTGATCCAGTGCCGCCGCGGCGCGAAGTGGGCGCGCGGACGCCAGTCGGGGGCTGCGACCTCGCGCCCGTCGGGTCCTCCGGTCGGGTCTGCGCTCATCGCGCCCATCCTCGTGCATCGGTCGCAGCGCCCGTCGGGCGACGCGGTCGCGGTGGACCCGGCTCAGCCGATCGGCCCTCGATCCTGTGAATACCGGCCCAGACAACCACAACCGGGCGCCTTCGGCGCTACCTTCCGTGCGAGCCACCTCAGTCTTCTGCACGAAGGACCGCGTCATGTCCGACCGCCACGCCCTGGGCCCCGCCGCCGCTCGTCGACGGGGCATCGTGCGGCTCGTTGCCGCAGGTATCGCGGCCGCCGCGGCCGGGGCGCTCGCGCCGGCCACCGCCGGCGCCGTCCCCGTCGACCCCACCCCCCGGGCGACCGGTGCCCGCACGTACACCAGGGCCCCGGACGCGGACCCCCGCATCTCCCAGCTGCTCGGCGCCCGTGCGACCACCAGCCGGTTCGGGACGGCGTTCAGCGGGGCCGTGGTCGACGCGGCGAGCGGCCGGGTCGTGTGGAGCAGGAACGGCAACACCGGGCTCATGCCGGCCTCGACCACCAAGCTCGTCACGGCGACCGACGCCCTGGCCGTCTTCGGCTCCGGTCACCGGTTCACCACCCGGGTCACGCGGGGCACCGCGGCCGACCAGGTCTTCCTCGTGGGCTCGGGCGACCCGGCCTTCTCCTCGAGCCAGCTCACCAGCCTGGCGCGGACCACCGCGTCCGCCATGAAGGCCGCCGGCCGCACGACGGTGCGGGTGTATGCCGACGACTCCCTGTTCGCCGCGCCGAGCCTGGCCACGGGGTGGCGGTCGACCTACATCCCCACCGACACCACGTGGCTGCGCGCCCTGGACGTCGACGGCCGGCAGAACGCCGACACGAGCATCGACGCCGCGAAGCTGTTCGCGGGCAAGCTGAAGGGGTACGGCCTCACCGTCAGCTCGGTCAGCCGGGCGAAGACCCCTGCAAACGCCCCGGTCCTCGCCTCGTCCGCGGGGCTGACGGTCGGCCAGATCGTCTCGACCATGATGCTGGACTCGGACAACGAGCACGCCGAGGCGCTGCACCGGCTCGTCGGCATCCAGCTGGGGTACGGCAACACCTGGTCCGCGGCCCGCAGCGCCAGGCGTACCGGATGGGCCAGGAGGGCCTGAGCATCACGGCGCTGTACGACGGCTCGGGGCTGTCGCAGCGACCGGCTGACGAGCCTGCAGCTGGCCCGCATCGTCAGCAACGTCTTCGAGCCTGCCAACGCCACCCGGCTCGGCCTGCTGCGGTCGGACAGCGGGCTGCCGGTCGCCGGG
Source organism: Phycicoccus ginsengisoli (assembly GCF_054779295.1). Lineage (NCBI taxonomy): Bacteria > Bacillati > Actinomycetota > Actinomycetes > Micrococcales > Intrasporangiaceae > Phycicoccus > Phycicoccus ginsengisoli. Next base: position 203,839 of record NZ_BAAGYN010000005.1, on the reverse strand, counting down.
CGCACGGGGACGCTGCAGGCGGCATACGGGCGCTTCACCGCCCCCACGTCGAGCTGCGCGGCCGGGCTGGTCCACGCGAAGACCGGCACGCTCGACGACGCGGCGGCGCTCGCCGGCTGGGTCGTGGGGATGGACGGACGGGTCAAGACCTTCGCCTTCGTCGTCAACGGGCGCAAGGTCACGACGACCCTCAAGCAGGATCTCGACATGCTCGCCGCGACGGTCACGGGCTGCTACTGACCACCGGGTGACCCGCTGTTGACGGGGCGCCGGGGTGGCCTGAGACTTGCGACCCGTGACCGATGACCAGTGGTTCCGCGAGGCAGTCGTCTACCAGATCTACCCGCGCAGCTTCCAGGACACCGACGGCGACGGCATCGGCGACGTCCCCGGCATCATCGACCGGCTCGACTACCTGCACACGCTCGGCATCGATGTGCTGTGGCTCTCGCCGATCTACCGCAGCCCGCAGGACGACAACGGCTACGACATCAGCGACTACGAGGACGTCGACCCGACCTTCGGCAGCCTCGCCGACGTGGACCGGCTGATCGAGCAGGCGCACGCGCGCGGCATACGGGTCGTCATGGACCTGGTCGTCAACCACACGTCCGACGAGCACCCGTGGTTCGTGGAGTCGCGGTCGTCGAAGGACAACCCGAAGCGCGACTGGTACTGGTGGCGGCCGCCGCGGCACGGGCACGAGGCCGGCACCCAGGGGGCCGAGCCCACCAACTGGCAGTCCTTCTTCAGCGGCCCGGCCTGGGAGCTGGACGAGGCGACGGGCGAGTACTACCTGCACCTGTTCAGCCGCAAGCAGCCCGACCTCAACTGGGAGAACCCGGAGGTCCGAGGGGCCGTCTACGCGATGATGCGCTGGTGGCTCGACCGCGGGGTCGACGGCTTCCGCATGGACGTCATCAACATGATCTCCAAGCGCGTCGGACCGCACGGCTCGCTGGCCGACGGCAGGCCGGCCGCCGGGACCGCTCTCGGCGACGGGACGCCGCAGTTCATCTGCGGCCCGCTGATCCACGAGTTCCTCCAGGAGATGTACCGCGAGGTGTTCGAGGGCCGGTCGCAGACGTACCTCACCGTGGGCGAGATGCCGATGGTCACCGTCGACGAGGCGGTGCTGTTCACCGACCCGGCGCGGCACGAGGTCGACATGGTCTTCCAGTTCGAGCACGTCGACCTCGACCACGGCGAGCACAAGTGGGACCGCAAGCCGCTGGACCTGCGCGACCTCAAGGCCTCGTTCGGGCGGTGGCAGGAGGGCCTGGCCGACGTCGGGTGGAACTCGCTCTACTGGAACAACCACGACCAGCCGCGCGCGGTCTCCCGGTTCGGGTCGGACGCCCCCGAGCACCGGGTCGCCTCGGCCAAGCTGCTGGGCACGGTGCTGCACCTGCACCGCGGGACGCCGTACGTCTACCAGGGCGAGGAGCTCGGCATGACCAACGTGCCGTTCGCCGGGCCCGAGGACTTCCAGGACGTGGAGTCGGTCAACTACTACCGGACCGCGGTGGAGGCGGGCGCCGACCCCGAGTGGGTGCTGCACAACCTGCGTCTCGGCAGCCGCGACAACGCCCGGTCGCCGATGCAGTGGGACGCCTCCGACCACGCGGGGTTCACGACCGGCACACCGTGGGCGCGGGTCAACCCGAACTACCCCGAGATCAACGCCGAGGCGGCTGTCGCCGACGACGGGTCGGTGTTCCACCACTACCGGCGGCTCATCGCGCTGCGCCGCTCCGAGCCGGCCGTCGCGCACGGCCACTTCACCATGCTGGCCCCTCAGCACCCGACGCTGTACGCGTTCACCCGCACCTTCGAGGGCACCGAGCTGCTGGTGCTGGCGAACTTCTCGGCCGACGAGCTGACGGTGGGCGACGCGGAGGTGGCCGGGGTCGCGGACTGGGCCGGTGCCGAGCTGGTCCTGGGCAACTTCGCACAGGAGCCTGACTCGGTCGTCGCACCGCTACGTGCCTGGGAGGCCCGCATCCTGCGCCGCACCACCTGAGGACACCCCGCTGCGGGCCGCCCCCGGCATACCCGAGGCCCTGCCCCTCCTTCGCGAATCTTGGGCCAACCTTCGGACTGTGAGTGAACCTTCACCAGCAGGACGAAGATTGGGCCAAGATTCGGCGGGTGCGGGAGGCGTCTCCGCCGTTCGGGTGGCGGCGCGAGCGAGATGTCCGGTTTCGCCTCCCGGCGGTATGCCGGTGTGTCACCATCGCGGCGTGATTCGCGCTGAACTGGGGTTGGGGATCCTGGGCACGGCACTGTGGGTGTACTGCCTGCTCGACGTGATCATGACCGACGAGAGCCGCATCAGGAACCTGTCGAAGGGCACCTGGATCTTCGTCGTCCTCATCACGTCGGTCGTCGGGGCGGTCGCCTGGCTGGTGGCCGGCCGGCCGGAGGCGGCGCCGCGAGGCGGCCTGCCCTACAAGGGGAACCGGGGCACCGCCTACCCCGAGTACGAACGGCCGGGCCGCGCCGTCGCGACGAACCCGGACGACGACGCCGAGTTCCTCCGCAAGGTCCGCGAGCGGGCCGAGGCGCAGATGGCGGAGGCCAAGCGGCAGCGCGCCGAACGCGAGCGGGCCGAGCGCGAGGCGGTCGAGCGCGAGCGGGCGGCCAGGCTGGCCCGTGAGCAGGAGCTGCAGCGCAAGCGCGAGCAGGCGACCCGCCCCGACCCGACCGCCGAGCCCGAGGCCCCGCTGCCCGAGGCCTGAGGCCCCGCTGCCCGAGGTCCGCGGCCCCGCTGCCCGAGGTCTGAGGCCTGAGGCCTGAGGCCTGGGCCTGAGCCGCGGTCCCGGCCTCACCCCCACGCCCCGGCCGGCCGGCGTCGCGGAGCCGCGCGACCTACTCCTCCTCGTCGGGGTGGTCCTCGGCCTCGTCCTCGGCGTGCTCGTCGTCACCGAGCGCCTCGAGCCGAATCTCGTCCGTCGCGGCGCGCAGGGCGCCGAGCACCTTGGTGTCGATGCCGGCGGGGCTGAGACGGGTCTCGTAGTTCTCCTCCGACGCCCACACGGCCAGCGCCTGCGCAGCGGACGTGCCGGTGAACCCGATCGACTCGAGCCGGGCGAGCACCTCGTCGGCCAGCGCGCCCTCGAGCGGCTGCACGTCCTCGGGGGAGCCGAAGAGCAGGTCGTTCAGCCCGACCAGGCGCGCCAGCTCGCGGGGCGCGTCGGGGTGGTCGTCGACCCGCACGTCCGCGAGCAGGCCGTACTGGTCGTACCCGGCTCCGGGGCACACGGCATACAACGCAGCGCCCTGGCGACCACGGGAGTCGCCGCCGGCGTCGTCCCCCGCGAGCAGCGCGGCGACGAGCCGGTCGGTGAACGGGCGCCCGGCCGAGCCCAGCCAGGCGCGCTCCATCGCCTCGACCACCTGTGGCCCGACGAGGATGTTGCCCTGGATGGCGTACGCGCCCGTGTCGTCCCGCCCGCTCACGCCACCCGCCCACGGCAGGCACGACGGCCCCGTCCACGTCCCCTGGGAGTCGCGGCCCACGACGCCGAGCTGGCGGTGCTCGCGCTCCTCGTCCGGGGTCGTGCAGGCCGCGATGGCCGCCGCCGCATCGCCGCCGGAGGCCATCGCCTGGAGGGCGGTGTCTCGGTAGGACACGCGCGCCATTGCCTGGGTCGCCACCGCGCCGACCTCGAGCCGGGCGGCCGGCACGACGGCACCCACGAACGGGAACTTGCTGGCCACGGCGACACCGAAGGAGTCGCCGTCCTGGGCCACGATCGAGAACGTCATTCCCCGGACGCTAGCCGCCGGGGCGCGATCCGGCAGCGGCGACCTCTGCCTGCGGGGGCGGTCGACTGCTGCCTGTGGGGGCGGTCGACTCCTGCCTGCGCACTCGCCCTGCGCTCGCCCCACGGGCGCCTCCAGGTCGGACAAGGGGACCAAACCTGCGACAATGGGGCGTGGCCGCGAGAACGACCAGTCCCCTGCTCACCTGGACCACTCTCGCGCCACCCTTGGCGCTCGTGGCGCTGGCCCTCAGCTGGGGCCGGCACCTCGGTGCCCTTCCGGTCATCGTCGTGGCGGTCGTCCTCGTCCTCGCCGTCCTCGCGGCGGTGCACCACGCCGAGGTGGTCGCCCACCGGGTCGGTGAGCCGTTCGGCTCGCTGGTGCTGGCCGTCGCGGTCACGGTCATCGAGGTGGCGCTCATCGTCACGCTCACGGTGAGCGGGGGCAAGGACACCCAGACGCTGGCCCGCGACACGGTCTTCGCCGCCGCGATGATCACCTGCAACGGGATCGTCGGGCTCTCGCTGTTCGCCGGTGCGCTGAAGTACCGGCTCATCGCGTTCAACGCCGAGGGTGCGGGGGCGGCGCTGGCCACGGTGACGACGCTGGCCGTGATGACGATGGTGGTGCCGACGTTCACGACCAGCGAGCCCGGCCCTGAGTTCACCAGCGGCCAGCTCGCCTTCGCGGCGGTCGTCTCGTTGGCGCTCTACGGCATGTTCGTCTCGACGCAGACCCGTCGGCACCGCGACTTCTTCCTGCCCGTGGGCAAGGACGGCGAACCGCTCGACGAGGACCACGCCGACCCGCCCACCGACCGCGAGGCGCTCACCTCCCTGGGCCTGCTGCTCGCCTCCCTGGTCGCCGTCGTCGGCCTGGCCAAGGTCGAGTCGCCGGCGATCGAGTCCGGTGTCGCAGCGGCCGGCTTCCCGCAGTCGTTCGTCGGTGTCGTCATCGCGCTGCTCGTCCTGCTGCCGGAGACCCTCGCGGCGGTGCGGGCGGCCCGGCGCAACCAGATCCAGACCAGCCTCAACCTCGCGCTCGGTTCGGCCATGGCGAGCATCGGCCTGACCATCCCGGTCATCGCGGTGGCCTCCATCTGGCTCGAGGGCCCGCTCGTCCTGGGGCTCGGCTCGACGCAGATGGTGCTGCTGGCCCTGACCGTGGTGGTCAGCGTGCTCACGGTGGTGCCGGGCCGGGCGACGCGGCTGCAGGGCGGGGTGCACCTGGTGCTGCTCGCGGCGTTCGTGTTCCTCGCCATCAACCCCTGAGGCGCCCCTCCGGCGTACCGCATCCGGTGCGCCGCCGACGGCGCGAACTCACAGGGTGCGCCCGGGCGTCAGGCGCCCTGGCTCATGGCCTCCGACGACCCGTCGGTGGCAGCCGCGATGAGCTGGCCGATGACCTCGACGGAGTGCGCGCCGGAGAGCGCGACCTTGCGGTTGGCCATGAAGAACGGCACGCCGGTGATGCCGATCTCGGTGGCCGCCCGCTCGTCCTGACGCACGTGGTCGGCATACTCACGGCTCGCCAGCACCGCGGACAGGCGCCGGCCGTCCAGCCCTGCCTCGGCACCCAGCCGCTGCAGCGTCTCGATGTCGTCGATCTGCCGGCCCTCGGTGAAGTGGGCGCTGTAGAGCCGCTCGAGCACCGCGGCCTGCAGCGCATGGCCGCCCTGGGCGAGGCCGAGGGCGATGATGCGGTGGGCGTCGAAGGAGTTCGCGCGGCGCTGCTCGTCGACGTTGATCTCGATGCCGTCGGGGCGTCCCAGCATGGCCGGCCGCTCCGCCATCTCGCGAGCGCCGTCGAGGTCGGTGCCGTACCGCTCCGCGAGCCACGGGAGCACGAGCGTCCCGTCGCCCACCGGCGCACCCGGGTCGAGCTCGTACGCGTGGTAGGTCACCGTGACCTCCGCTGGGTGGGCACTCTCCGCCACCGCCTGCTCGAGCCGGCGCTTGCCGATGTAGCACCACGGGCAGACCACATCGGCCCAGACGTCGATCTCCACAGCAGTCATGGGTCCATGTAAGCATGCGCCCACGGCGAAGGCCCCGGCCGCGGGTGCGGTCGGGGCCCTCGCCGGGGGGCTCGGAAGCCTCAGGTCACGGGCGGCCGTAGGACACGTTGCCGGACCAGATGGCGCGCTTCTGCACGGTCTCGCCGCTGCGGGGGCTGTCCCACATCATGCCGCCGCCGGCGTAGATGCCGACGTGGTAGGCCGGCGAACCGAAGAACACGAGGTCGCCCGGCTGGGGGTTGGAGACCGGCGTCACGGCCTGGCGCTGGTCCTCCGCGGTGCGCGGCAGGGAGATGCCCACCTGGCGGAAGACGTACTGGGTGAAGCCGGAGCAGTCGAACCCGGTGGACGGGCTGGTGCCGCCGTACTTGTACGGCAGGCCCTGGTACTGCGCGGCGATCGCGAGGACGCCACCGGCCGCGGGCTTGAGGTTGGTGTAGCTCTTGGTCGCGAGCGGCGTGCGCACGGACGACCGGCTGGCGGCCTGCGTGTCAGTCGCACGAACCGGCACCGCTACGGGCTGCGGAGCGGGCTTCGGCTTGGGCTTTGCCGTGGCGGTGAAGCCGATGACGCCGAACGCGTCGGTGGCCTCGGGAGCAGCCACCTCGGGAGCCTTGACGGCGACCGGTGCGGCTGCAGCCGCCTGGTCGGGCGCCTTCGCGCTCGCGGCCGGCGCGGCCGAGGCGGGAAGGGCGAACGAGGCGACGAGACCTCCCGACGCCGCGATCACGGCGGAGGTCTTGACGGCCGGCTGCGCGGCGGTGGCCACGATGCCGGACAGCTCGGAGACGGGGTTGAAACGACCCGGCGCGCGATGACGGCCAGAAGTGGAAGAAGCCACAGGTAGAACCTCCAGCGCCTACGAGGTGAGCTGTCGGGTTCGGGTGGAGGTAGATCACCCGGCCCTCGTTCGCCCGACCTCACGGCCGTGCTCCCGAGGGCTTCACCCCAAGGACCGTCCGGAGACGGCCCACAAGTGGGTCCCCCGCTCCTGCCAAGCGGTTTTCGTTGCTGACCCGGGTGTGGTGGCAGGACTAGGCGTGTCCACTCCGGGCCGGATCCTCGGGGGGCTGAGGAACCGTGGGAAACCGTACACAACCCTCTCCCGAAAGTCACGCTCCGGTCACGGTCGGTCCAAGAAACTGCCACACGATGCCAACCGCAGGTCCCGAGGCGTGCTCAGCGGGCCCCCAGCAAGGCTCCGGACGACGTCCAGGCAGTGCTCAGATGAGCGCCCCGAAGACGTGCTGGGCCACGTCGTCGGGCAGGGACACGCCGGTGGACTCCGGGGCCCCCTCGCGGACCGCGACCACCCGCCCGTCCGCGCGGTGCACGCGGACCCGCTCCCCCGGCAGCAGCCGGGCCACGGTGAGCAGGCTGAGCGCCTCGTGGTCCACCTGGACGGGCTCGCCGATCCGCCGGACGAGGACGGTCTCGGGCTCGGGCCCCGCCAGCTCGGTGAGGGTGTGCAGGCCCGAGCGGAAGTCCTCGGTGGCCTCCGCCTCGCCGAGCTCCTCGAGGCCCGGGATCGGGTTGCCGTAGGGCGAGTCGTGGTGGTCCTTCAGCAGGGCGAGGATCTTGCGCTCCACCCGCTCGGACATGACGTGCTCCCACCGGCAGGCCTCGTCGTGGACGTACTCCCACTCCAGGCCGATGACGTCGATGAGCAGCCGCTCGGCGAGCCGGTGCTTGCGCATCACGCGCGTGGCCAGCTTGCGACCCTCCTCGGTGAGCTGGAGGTGCCGGTCGCCGGCGAGGGTGAGCAGGCCGTCGCGCTCCATCCGGGCGACGGTCTGCGACACGGTCGGCCCCGAGTGCGCGAGCCGCTCGGCGATGCGCGCCCGCAGCGGCGGGATGCCCTCTTCCTCGAGCTCGAAGATCGTCTTGAGGTACATCTCGGTGGTGTCGATCAGGTCCGTCACGGCCCCCAGCCTGCCACCTGCGGGCGTCACCGCGTCCGGGCGCCACCGCGGACGGGATCGAACCTGGCCACCCAGTACCCCAGCCACCCGGTCCCGAGCAGGGTCAGGCCCCCGATCCCCAGGCACGCGGCGGCCAGCCCCAGCTGGGCGGTGACGGCGCTGATGAGCAGCGGGGCGCCGCTGCCGCCGACGACCGACATGAACCGCCAGCCGCCGAGGAACTGCGAGCGCCCGACGCTGGGCGCCGTGTCGGCGCCGAGGGTCATGACGATGCCGGACCCGAGCCCGTTGCCGACCGCCGCGAGCATCGAGGCCCCCAGGACGGTGTATGCCGTGTGGGTGAGCGGCAGCAGGAGGGTCCCCACCCCGAGCAGGACCACGCAGGGGACGGCGACCCAGAACCGGCCGAACCGGTCCATCACCGACCCGGCCGGGTAGAACAGCAGCATCTCGACCCCGCCGGTGACCCCGAAGATCACTGCGGTCGCGGAGGCCGACAGGCCGACGTGCGCCGCCCACAGCGGCACGAGGACGACGCGGGCGGACCGGGCGGCCCCGATGACGAGGATGCCGAGGCCCAGCGTGGCGTATGTGCGCCGGTGCGCCCACAGGAGTCGAGGGGTGCCGGTCGGCGCCTGGGCGCGCTCGCGTTCCTCGTGGCGGGCGGTGATGTCGGGTGCCCGCCACACCAGCAGGCTCGCGGCCAGCCCAGACACCACGGCGACCCCGAACGCCGCCTGGGCGCCCCACGCGTGGATGACGGGGGCACCGACGAACGGGCCCACGAACAGGCCGATCCGGTTGACCCCGCCCAGGGTCGACATCGCCCGCGCCCGCATCGCGTAGGGGACGGCGTCGATGAGGTAGGCCTGCCGGGCCACGAGGAACACCGAGGAGGTGAAGCCCATGGCGAAGACGGCCGCGAACAGCACCGCGACGCTCGGGGCGAGAAGGGCGACGAGCGAGGCCAGCGCGTCGACGGCGCCGGCGAACAGCAGCGCCCGCCGCTCGCCGACCCGGTGGACCATCGCGCCGGCCGGCACGGCGAAGAACAGCTCGGCCACGAGCGCGGCCCCGGTCGTGAGCGCGGCGACCGAGGGCGTGGCCCCGAGGTCGAGGGCCGCGAGGGCGACCACCGGCAGCGTGGCGCCGGCGCCGACGGCCGCGACGACCGTGGGCCCGTAGGCCGGCAGGGCGATGCTGCGCAGACGGAAGCCGTTCCCGGCCTCGGTGTTCGTCGGCGGCGTCCCCATCACCCCCATCCTGTCCCCCTCCCTGCGGGCTCGTGCTGCCCGAGTACGTTCGGGCCATGGAGTTCGTGATCCCCGCCCGCTTCTGCGGGCCGCCCGAGTCCGGCAACGGCGGCTGGACCAGCGGCCACGCCGCGCGCCTGGTCGCGACCACCGCGGACCATCCTGCCGTGACGGTACGACTGCGCACCCCTCCCCCGCTGGACCGGCCCCTCACCGTGGCCGAGGACGACGGGACCGTCCGCGTCACCGACGGCGACCACCTGGTCCTCGAGGCCGTGGCCGCCACCCGCCCGGGTGCCGAGGGCGCACCGGCACCCGTGGCGTACGAGGAGGCGCTCGCGGCCGGCGAGCGGTACGAGGGCGACGTCGACCACCCCTTCCCCACCTGCTTCGCGTGCGGGACCGGGCGCGAGCCCGGTGACGGCCTGCGGCTGCGGCCCGGGCGGGTCGAGGGACGGGACGGCGCGTATGCCGCGGCTTGGAGACCGGGCGAGGACGTCGACGTCGAGACGGTCTGGGCGGCACTCGACTGCCCCGGAGGCTGGTCGTCCGGGTTCGCGGGCCGCCCCATGGTGCTCGGGACGGTGACCGCGGTCGTCGACGAGCTGCCCGAGCCCGGGGTGCCGCACGTCGTGATGGCGTGGCAGCGGGGGGCCGAGGGACGCAAGACCTTCAGCGGCACCGCCCTGCACGCCCCGGACGGGCGCGTGCTGGCGCGGGCGGAGGCGACCTGGATCTCGGTCGACCCCGCGGCCGTCCGGCCGGCGGGAGCACTGACATGACCGACGTACTGACATGACCGACGAGGAGAGGAACGACGTGACGGGCGACAGCAGGGACGCGACCGGCGAGGGCACGGGCACGGGTGGCACAGCACCGGGCTCGGAGGTCGCGGGACGGCGACTGGCGGTCGTCACCGGCGGCTCCAGCGGCATCGGCGCCGAGACCGCGCGCCAGCTGGCCGCCGCCGCGTTCGAGGTGGTCGTGGCCGCGCGCCGGGCCGACCGCATCGAGGCCCTCGCCCGCGAGATCGGCGGCCGCGCCGTCGCCTGCGACGTGTCCTCCGCCGCCGACGTCGCCCGCCTCGCCGAGACCGTCGGGCCGCGGCTCGACGTGCTCGTCAACAACGCCGGCGGCGCCCTGGGCCTGGCGCCCGCGGCGAAGACCGACGTCGAGGACTGGCGTGGGATGTACGAGGCGAACGTCATCGGCACCCTGCAGGTCACCCAGGCCCTGCTGCCCGCGCTGGTCGCGTCCGGTGCCGGCACGATCGTCAACGTCGGCTCCATCGCCGGACGCACCGTGTACGAGGGCGGTTCGGGCTACACCGCCGCCAAGCACGCGGTGGCCGCCCTCACCGAGACCCTGCGGCTCGAGCTCGTCGACCAGCCCGTCCGGGTCACCGAGATCGCGCCGGGCATGGTGCGCACCGAGGAGTTCTCGCTCACCCGGTTCGGGGGCGACCAGGAGCGTGCCGATGCTGTGTACGCCGGGGTGCCCGACCCGCTGGTGGCCGCGGACGTCGCGGAGGCGATCGTGTGGATGGTCGACCGGCCGGCCCACGTCAACATCGACCTGCTCGTCATCAAGCCCCGCCGTCAGGCCGCCTCGTACAAGGTCCACCGGGAGGTCTGAGGGCCGCGCGACCGTCCCCGCCGCTTCCGCCGGCGACCGAGGAGTGCGGCTCCGACGTGTTCCGGTGTTCGCTCTGGGGGAAAGCCGTTGCAGAGCCCGACCACTCGGCATAGCGTTCTGAGCACACGGAAAGGAGGTGGTCCAGGAAGTGATTTCCCATAGGACGCGTGAGGTGGCTGCGCGCTAGCGCACCCTCGGCTGCTTCGAGGGCGCGAGAGCGCAATCCCAGCAGTACCACCGCAGCCCGTGGGCCGCGCAGGTCGTCCCCTGTGCACGCCGCCGCTCGATTCGGTCGGCAAGGCCCACGGGCTGTTCCGTGCCCGCTTCCGGTCGCCGGACAACCCCGAGCTCGCCTCCGACGTCCACAGCAGTGAGGGGACCGACAGGAGGCACGTCATGGCGGGGATGGGACACACCACAGGCCGGCAGCTCGCCGCGCTGACGCTGGTCGCGGCGACCGGATGGGCCCTCGCCGGGTGCAGCGGCGCCGGCGGCGGGGGCACCAGCACCTCCGCCGGCTCGGGCGCGACCGGGTCCCCGACCTCCACCGGCGGTAGCGGTCCGTCGACGAGCTCGAGCAGCTCCTCGTCCGGCGCGACGTCGAGCGGGTCGTCGGGCTCGACCAGCAGCGGCCGGGGAGCCGCCGCGACGCGGTGCACCGCGTCCACGACCCGCACCCGGGCCGTCACCCAGCCCGGCGGAGGGGCGGCGGGCAGCTTCGTCGTCGAGCTGGTCACGACCGACACCGGCACGCGCCCCTGCACCCTCCAGGGCTACCCGGGGGTGTCACTCACGGCACCGGGCACCGGCGCCCAGGTCGGCGCGGCAGCCGACCGGGACCGGACGCAGTCCACCCCACTGGTCCGCCTCGCTCCGGGCAGCTCGGCGACCGCCCTGGTCAAGGTGACCCAGGCCGCGAACTACGGCTCGCGCTGCCACCTGGTGACGGCGGGGGGCTTCCGGGTCTACCTGCCCGGGGAGACGGCGGCACAGTACGCGCCGTACCGCGTCGAGGCGTGCAGCAACACCGACGTGCATCTGCTGTCCGTGCGCCCCTTCCACGGCTGACCGGCGGTGGGGCGGCAGCCGACCACACCGCGGGCCTGCCCGGGACGCCGCCCGCCGGCGTCAGCGAGGCAGGGCCGCGGCATCACGGGCGAGCCGCTCGATACGGGCCCAGTCGCCCTGCGCCACGGCCTCCTTGGGGGTGAGCCACGACCCGCCGACGCAGCCCACGTTGGGCAGCGCCAGCCAGTCGGCCGCCGTCTGCGGCGTGATGCCGCCGGTGGGGCAGAACCGCAGCTGCGGGCACGGGCCGGCCACCGCGGACAGGTAGGGACGGCCCCCGCTGGCCTCGGCCGGGAAGAACTTCTGCACCTGCAGCCCCGCCTCCGCGAGCGTGAGCATCTCGGTGAGCGTGCCGGCCCCGGCGAGCAGCGGCAGTCCGGACGCAAGCGCAGCCTCGACCAGCCGCGGCGGGGAGCCCGGCGTGACGATGAACTGGGCGCCGGCGTCGACCACCTGCTGCACCTGCGCGGGCGTGACGACCGTGCCCGCGCCGACCACGATGCCCTCGACCTCGGAGGCCACGGCCTCGATCGCACCGAGCCCGGCCTCGCTGCGCAGGGTGAGCTCGATGACGGGGATGCCGCCGCGGAGCAGGGCGCGGGCGAGCGGCACCGCCTGGGCGACCTCGTCGACGACGACCACCGGGATGACGGGCGCGAGGCCGAGGATGTCGGCCTCGCCGGAGATGACGGGCTTGGTCGTGACGGCGGTCATCGGGACTCCTCCTGCGGCAGGTGCGGGACGACGGGTTCGGGGACGGTGGTCAGGGCGCCGAAGACGTGGGCGCCCTCGTCGGCACGACCGACGGCCGAGCGCATCGCACCGAACAGCTCGCGCCCGGTGCCGACACCCTCCTCCGTGACGCGGGCCGCGGGCAGGCGGTCGGCGAACTCGGCCTCGTCGACGAGGACGTCGAGCCGGCCGGTGACCGCGTCGACCCGGACGACGTCCCCGTCGCGCAGCTTGGCGATCGGGCCGGCGTGCACCGACTCCGGGGTCACGTGGATGGCCGCCGGGATCGAGCCCGACGCGCCGCTCATCCGGCCGTCGGTGACCAGCGCCACGGCATACCCGCGCTTCTGGAGCACCCCGAGCGAGGGGGTGAGGGCGTGCAGCTCGGGCATCCCGTTGGCCGACGGGCCCTGCTCGCGCAGGACGACGACGACGTCGCGGTCGAGCTCGCGCCGCGAGAAGGCCTGGAGGAACCCGACCTGGTCGGTGAACACCCGGGCCGGCGCCTCGACGACCCGGTGCTCCTCGGCGAGCGAGGACGTCTTGATGACGGCCTGGCCGAGGGTGCCGCGCAGCAGCCGCAGCCCGCCGTCGGGGGCGAACGGGTCGTCGGCCGGTCGCAGGACGTCGAGGTCGAGCGACTCCTCGGCCACCTCCACGAACTCGAGCGTGCCGTCGGCGGCGAGCACCGGTCGCCGCGTGTACCGGCGCAGCCCGGGCCCGTCGAGGGTCAGCACGTCCTCGTGCAGCAGGCCCGCGTCGAGCAGCGTGCGGACGAGGAACGGCGTCCCGCCGGCGGCGTGGAAGTGGTTCACGTCGGCGGTGCCGTTGGGGTAGATCCGGGCAACGAGCGGCACGGCGGTCGACAGGTCGTCGAAGTCCTCCCAGCGCAGGTCGATCCCGGCGGCCGCGGCCATCGCGACGAGGTGCATGGTGTGGTTGGTCGAGCCGCCGGTCGCGAGCAGGGCGACCACGCCGTTGACGACGGACTTCTCGTCCACGACCTGGCCCACGCCGTACCGGTCCTCGCTCGCCGCGATCTCGACGACGCGGCGGGTGGTGGCCGCCGTCAGGGCGACGCGCACCGGGTCGTCGGGGTGGACGAACGCCGCGCCCGGCAGGTGCAGGCCCATGACGTCCATGAGCATCTGGTTGGAGTTGGCCGTGCCGTAGAACGTGCACGTGCCGGGCGAGTGGTACGAGGCGACCTCGCTGGCGAGCAGCTCGTCGCGACCGGCCTCGCCGGCGGCGTACGCCTTGCGCGTCTCCGCCTTCTCCGCGTTCGAGCGGCCGCTGGCCATCGGCCCGGCGGGGACGAGCGCGGTGGGCAGGTGGCCGAACGACAGCGCGCCCATGACGAGGCCGGGGACGATCTTGTCGCAGACGCCGAGCAGCAGGGCCGCGTCGAAGACGTCGTGCGACAGGGACACGGCCGTCGACATCGCGATGACGTCGCGACTGAACAGGCTGAGCTCCATGCCCGCCCGTCCCTGCGTGATGCCGTCGCACATCGCCGGCACCCCGCCCGCGACCCGGGCGACAGCGCCCAGCTCTCGCGCGGTCGCCTTGATCTCCTGCGGGTAGTGCTCGAACGGCGCGTGCGCCGACAGCATGTCGTTGTAGGACGTGACGATCCCGACGCCCACCCCCGTCTCGGCCGACAGGACGGCGCGGTCAGCGCCTCCACAGGCCGCGACGGCGTGGGCGAGGTTCGAGCAGCCGAGGTCGGTGCGCGCGGGGCGCAGGCTCAGCTCGGAGGCGGCGCGGGAGATGCGCTGCAGGTATGCCGTGCGGCTGGCACGGCTGCGTTCGGTCACCCGGGCGGTGACGTCGGCGACGACGGGATGGACGGCGGCCATGGGTCTCCTGGCGGTCGACGGTCGGGACGGACCGCGGACGACGACGATGGCGCTCGCGTTGTGACGTGCGTCACCAGTGTGGGGACGCGCCGCACCCACCGGGAGGTGCGTCCCGGCATACGGACAGTGAGGGCCGAGGCGCGGACCGGGCGAGGTCGGGCCTGGTGCCGTCAGGGCTCGCGAGGTCAGGGGTGGCGGCGCCAGGCCCCGCGACATCAGGGCTGGGGGCGCCGGGCCCCGCGACATCAGGGCTGGCGGCGCCAGAGGCGCCAGGCGCCCTCGTCGTCGAGGCCGCCCTCAACGACCCGGCTGAAGACGAGCCGGTCGTGCAGCCGGTTGCGGCGTCCGCCCCAGAACTCGACCTCGTCCGCGGTGACCCGGTACCCGCCCCAGAAGTCGGGCACCGGCACGTCGTCGGGGTTCCCGCGGTCCGGCCACTGAGCGGCATACCGCTCGTAGGCCGCCTCGAGCGCCGCCCGGCCCTCCACCGGCTGGGACTGCTGGGAGGCCCAGGCGGAGATGCGCGAGGCCCACGGGCGCGACCCGAAGTAGCCCGCCACCTCCTCGCGGTCGAGCGGCTGCGCCGTGCCGCGGAAGCGGATGGCGCGGTACATCGCCGGCCAGGTCAGCGCGACGGCGATGCCGCCCGTGGCGGCGATCTCGAGCCCCTTGGACGACTCGGTGTTGGTGACGAAGCCGGGGCCCCGCTCGTCGAAGAACCGCATGAGCACGGTCCGCACGTTGGGCAGCCCGTCGGCGTCGACGGTGGCGACGGACAGGGCCAGCGGCTCGGGGACGTCGGGCTGGGCGTCGGCCCGGCTCAACGCGTCGTCCACCCAGCGGCGGGCCTGCTGCCACGGGGTCGGGGCGACCTCGTCCTCCGAGATGCCCTGCCCGACATAGTCCACGCGCCGCACGTCGTCCATGGCGGCAGCGTAGACGCGGGGCGCCGTCGCCACCCCTCCCCGCCGGCCCAGCGTCGCGGTCGTCACCCTGCCCGCCACCGGCAGGGTCGCCGGACCCGGCTTACGCTGGCAGCCAGGACAGCGTCGGGAGGCAGCATGCCGGACAGGGGTCGAGCCGTCGGCCGGGTCGTGAAGTGGGGCGTGAAGTACGGCCCGCACGTCGTGGTCCTGGCGCAGCAGGCCAAGGAGCCCGCGATGAAGGCGGCCCAGACCGTGCTCGACCGGCAGCGGGCGCGGCGGCGGGCCGTCGAGCACGCCGCGACCCTGCGCGAGGGCGCCGTGCTGAAGACGTTCGACCCGGCGGCCGACCACGGGGAGCCGGTCTGGGTGGTCTTCACCGGCGACGAGCCGGTCGCCGCCCACCCCGCCACGACCACGCCGCTCGCCCAGCTCATCAACCACAGCGACCTGTCGACGCGGGTCCGCCCCGCCGACCTGCCGACGGCCGCCGAGCGGGTCAGGGCACTGCCCCGGTCCGTCCGCCGCCGCGGCGCCTCGAAGGGAGCCGGCCGATGACGTTGCTCGAGCCGATCACGTCCGGCGCCCGCCGTGGGCTCGGCCGGGCGCTGCGCTCGCGCGTCGCCGGCGAGGACGCCCAGACCAAGGCGGCCCGGATCTGGCAGTCCGAGGGCGAGCGGTGGTTCGGCCCGCAGGACCCGATCTGGCGGGTGCACGCCGACGCCGCGATGTTCCCGGGAGGCATCCGGGCGCTGCTCCTGCAGTCCTTGCACCCGCTGGCGATGGCGGGCGTCGCAGCCCACTCCGGCTACAAGGGCGACCCGTGGGGCCGGTTGCAGCGCACCAGCGAGTTCCTCGCCACGACCACCTTCGGGACCGTCGACCACGCCGAGGAGGTGATCGCGCGCGTCCGGTCCATCCACGAACGGGTGCGTGGGACCGCCCCCGACGGACGGCCGTATGCCGCGAGCGACCCCCACCTGCTGCTGTGGGTGCACGTCACCGAGGCCGACAGCTTCCTCACCTCGTTCCAGCGGTACGCCCGCGAGCCGCTCTCCGACGCCGAGGCCGACACCTACGTCGAGCAGGCGGCCGTCGTGGCGCGGCTGCTCGGGGTGGTCGACCCGCCCACCACCGTGGCCGGGCTGCGCGACACGATCGAGGGCTTCCGGCCCGAGCTGGCCGGGACCCCGGCAGCCCGCGAGGCCGCCCGTTTCCTGCTCGTGAACCCACCGCTCCCGGCGGCTGCCCGCCCCGGCTACTCGGCGCTCGCCGCCGGCGCGGTCGCCATGCTCCCCCGCTGGGCGCGCCGGCCGCTCCGGCTGCCCTGGCTCCCGGTCACCGAGCACCTCGTGGGCCGGCCCCTGGGTGGGGCGGCCACGGCCGTCGTGCGGTGGGCGATGCACGCCGAGGACCCGCGCCGGGCGTCCTAGGGCGGACGCACTACCCCGCGCGGACACCTCGGGGTGCGGACCCCTCGGCGTGTGGACCCCTCGGCGTGTGGACGCCTCGGAGCGCGGACGCCTCGGACTCGATCGCGGCCAGGACCTCGGCCGCTGCCATGCTTCGGGTGGTCCCGCCGCCCGGACGCTGGAAGGGTGCTCGTGTGGAGAGCGTCGACGCAGTCGTCATCGGAGCAGGGCACCACGGCCTCGTGGCCGCCTCGGTCCTCGCCGACGCGGGGTGGGACGTCCTGGTCCTCGAGCGCCGCGACACGGTCGGGGGTGCGGTCGCCTCGCTGGAGCGGGACGGCTGGGTCATGGACGAGTTCAGCTCGTGCCACCCGCTCGCTGCGATCTCGCCGGTGATCCGGGGCCTGGACCTGGAGGCGCACGGGCTCCGGTGGAGCCGGGTCGACCGGGTGGTGGCGCACGCCGGCACGCCGGACGACCCCGTCGGGGCCCTGATCCACCGTGACCCCGCGGTCACGGCGAGGGGATTGGCCGTCGACCACCCCGGCGACGAGCAGGCGTGGCACGACCTCGTCGGCTTCTGGCACGAGATCCGCGACCCGCTCATCGACGCCCTCCTCACCCGGTGGCCCCCGGTGCGCGCGGGCGGACGGCTCGTGCGCTCGGTGGGGGCTCGGGACGTCCTGCGCCTGGCCCGCGAGCTCCTCCTGCCGCTGAACCGGCTCGCCGTGGAGCGGTTCGAGGGCGAGCGGGCGCGGATGCTGCTGGCGGGCAACGCAGCGCACGCCGACATCCCGTCGGAGGCGCCGGGCAGCGGGCTGTTCGGGCTGCTCATGGCGATGCTGGCGCAGGACGTGGGCTTCCCCTCCCCGCAGGGGGGTACGGGGCGGCTGGCCGAGGCAATGCGCAGCAAGGCCGAGACCGCCGGGGCGCGGGTGGACACCGGCGTCACGGTGAGCCGGGTCGTCACGTCGGGCGGGCGCGCCGTCGGCGTCGAGACGGCGGACGGCCGACGAGTGCGGGCCCGGCGGGCCGTCATCGCGGACACCACCGCCCCGGCCCTGTACGGCTCGCTGCTGCCCTCGAGCAGCGTCCCGGCCAAGCTGAAGCAGGACCTCGAGCACTTCGAGTGGGACCTGCCGACGGTCAAGGTCAACCTGCGGCTGTCGGCGCCCCTGCCGTGGACCGCGGAGTCGGCGCGGGGCACGGGCGTGGTCCACGTCGGGCACGACCGGCAGGGCCTCATGCACTGGGAGGCCGACCTCGCCGGCAGCAGAGTTCCCGAGAAGCCGTTCGCCCTGTTGGGGCAGATGACGACCACGGACCCCAGCCGCTCGCCCGCCGGTACCGAGACGGTGTGGATGTACTCGCACCTGCCGAGGGGCGTCAGCGACGACTCCAGCGCCGAGCTGCTCGCCGGGCGGATGGACGAGATGCTCGACGCGTTCGCCCCCGGGTGGCGCGCACACCTGGTCGAACGCTGGGTGCAGCTCCCCTCGGACCTGCAGGGCGCCGACCCCAACCTCGTCGGGGGTGCCGTGGGGGGCGGCACCAACCAGCTCTTCCAGCAGCTGGTGTTCCGACCGGTCCCGGGCCTGGGCGGACCCCGCACGCCGGTGGACGGGCTCTACCTGGGCAGCGCGTCGGCGCACCCCGGCGGTGGCGTCCACGGCGCCTGCGGCTACCTCGCCGCCCGGGCCGCGCTGACCGACTCGGCCTGGTGGGGCAGGCCGCGGCACCGGCTCGAGCTGGCGGCGCTGCACTGGCTCTACCGCTGAGGGCTCCGCGACCCGTCACCTGTCACCCGTCACCGAAGTCCCAGGCTGCCACCGAAGTCCCAGACTTCGGGCCGAACCACCGCCCTCAGTGCCGAAGTCCCAGACTTCGGCGGCCGCTGCGGGCAGCCCGCTACCGCTGCCCGGCGCGCCCCTCGGCGATGAGGACGAGGCGGCGCAGCGCCTCGGTGTTGCGCCAGGTGATCAACGGGTCGACCACGCTGTCGGGCAGGGAGGCACCGGGACCGCGGACGATCGTCTCGTCCATGGTGACGAGGCTCCCCTGGCCGTCGTCGTCGACGCGCATCACGACCAGCGCCTCGCCGAGGGGGCG
Source organism: Phycicoccus ginsengisoli (assembly GCF_054779295.1). Classification (NCBI taxonomy): domain Bacteria; kingdom Bacillati; phylum Actinomycetota; class Actinomycetes; order Micrococcales; family Intrasporangiaceae; genus Phycicoccus; species Phycicoccus ginsengisoli. Next base: position 185,141 of record NZ_BAAGYN010000005.1, on the reverse strand, counting down.
GCCCTTGGCCTGCAGGGTGAGCTCGGTCGGCTCGTGGGACTCGATGACCTCGGTGTGGTCGTCGAGCAGGAGCGGCCACGCCCCCACCGAGTGGTGGATCCGCGCGCCCGCCTGCGGCCAGATGCCCTCGACGTCCCGGAGGCGCGAGGCCCCCACCACCCAGCTCGGGTACATCCACGGGTCGGCCAGCACCTGCCACACCGCGCTGCCGGGTGCCTTGCACCGTCGACTCACCGTCGCCACGTCCCACTCCTGCCCTCGACTGCTCGTGCCCCTCGACCGTCCGTGCCCTCGAGCATGCCGCAGTGGCGGCATCCCGTCGCCCCGAGCTGCACCGCGCTGGCGGTCGGCACCCGGCCCGGGAGACCCCGGCGCGTGCTACGTCACTGATCAGCGAGCTCGATCAGAGACGTAGCATCGCCGACCCCATCCCTGGGCCGCCCCACGTCACTGACCAGCCGCCCTACGTCCCTGACCACAGGAGTGATCAGTGACGTAGCACCCGCAACCCGTCACCGCGCGCCCGCCCACCCGCGTCACGGTGTCGGTCGGTGCGCGTCGTAGCGGACGAAGCCGGGTTGCAGCCGCGCCAGCACCCCCATCGCCAGCACGCAGGCGACGCCTCCGAAGAGCGCCATCCGACCCTCCCCGATCCGGGAGGCCACGACGCCACCGGCCAGCTCCCCCAGCCGCGGCCCGCCGGCCACGACGACGATGAAGACGCCCTGGAGCCGCCCGCGCAGGTGGTCGGGGGTCGCCGCCTGCAGGATGGTCGTGCGGAACACGGCGCTCACCGAGTCCGAGGCGCCGGCCACCGCCATGGCGACCAGCCCGGCATACAGGGCATCGCTGCGCGACAGGGCGCCCCCGGCGGCGAGCATCGACACGCCGAACCCGGCGATCGCCGCACCCCAGCCCACGATGGCCACGAGGATGGCCGCCCCCTGCCGCCGGACGTGACCCAGCCGCCCGGAGAAGAACATCGCGAGGATGCCCCCGACCGCGGCCGCCGCGGAGAGCGCGCCCACAGTCCGGGCGCCGCCACCGAAGATGACCGCGCCGGCGGCCGGGAACAGCACCCGGGGCTGGGCGAGGAACATCGCCGCGATGTCCGCGACGAAGGTCATCCGCACGTTGGGCCGGGTTGCGAGGAACGCGAAGCCGTCCAGCACCGAACGCAGCCCCGGCCGGGTCGTGGACGGCCCGGACTCCCCGTGGTCGGGCGGGAGCGGCGGCAGCGTCGACAGCCCCCAGAGGGCCGCGGTCGTGATCACCGCGTCGACGGTGTACGCCGTCCGGAAGCCGCCCCAGTCCACCAGCACGCCGGCCAGGAGCGGGCCGACGGTGAGGGAGGCGTTCATGGCGAAGACGGAGAGCGCGTTGGCGGCCGGCAGCAGGTCGCGCTCGAGGATCCTCGGGTAGATCGAGGTCCTGGCCGGCGAGGTCACGGCGAAGGCGCCGTTCCACACGGCGACGAGGGCGTAGAGCACGCCCACGTGGGTGTTGCCGAGCCACGCCTGCAGCGCGCACGCCACGCTGGTGAGGAACGCCACCGACTGCGCGACCAGGCCGACCCGGCGCCGGTCGAAGTGGTCGATCAGGGCGCCCCCGTAGAGCCCCATGACGACGAGCGGGACGAGCGCGGACAGCCCGACGACACCGACCGCGGCGGTGGACCGGGTGAGGTCGTACACCTGCAGCCCCACCGCGACGACGGCCAGCTGGGAGCCGACGTTGGACAGCGTGAAGCCGGTGTAGAGGCGCCGGTATGCCGGGCTGGCCCGCAGCGGGGTCAGGTCCAGGAGCAGCGGCACGGCAGGAGCGTATGCCGATCGGCGGGCGCGTCCCGCACCGACTCCGTACGGTGGCGTGCGTGGACCCCAAGACCCGGATCGCCCTGCTCATCGACGCCGACAACGCCTCGGCCAAGCGGATCGACCTGATCCTCAACGAGCTGTCCAACTTCGGCGAGACCAACATCCGCCGCGCCTACGGCAACTGGACCAAGCCCGAGCTCGCCGGGTGGACGGCGGTCCTCAGCGACAACGCGATCCGCCCGGTGCAGCAGTTCGACCAGACCAAGGGCAAGAACGCCAGCGACATGGCCCTGGTCATCGACGCGATGACCCTGCTCTACACCGACGCCCCGGAGGCGTTCGCCATCGCCTCCTCCGACGCCGACTTCACCCCGCTCGTGATGCACCTGCGCGAGAAGGGCGCCGCCGTCTACGGGTTCGGCGACCGCAAGACGCCGATGCCGTTCCAGAACGCCTGCACCCGGTTCCTCGTCCTCGACCAGCTCCGCGACGCCCAGGAGGAGCCGGACACCGAGGAGACGCCCACGACCCGGCTGCGGGCCACGACCCAGGAGCTCAAGCAGGACACCAAGCTGGTCGCCCTGCTGCGCCGGGCAGTGCAGAACGCCGCCGACGACGACGGCTGGGCCGGCGTCGGCGCGGTCGGCAACCTCATCGCGAACCAGTCCTCGTTCGACGCGCGCAACTACGGCTACGCCAAGCTCACCGCCCTCATCAAGGCGACCGAGCTGTTCGAGATGCGCGACGAGGGGAAGCCCACGCTCGCCGTGCGGGACCGGCGCGTCACCGGCGGGTCCGGCGGCGCGTCGGGCAGCGGGTCCGACGGCTCCGGCGGCGGTTCGGTCCGGGGCCGGCGCTAGTCCGCCACGCCGATCCCCAGCTCGCCGGCGAGCGCCGGTGCGAGGTCGATGAGCTGCAGCCGCGACACCGTCGCGCCCCGCAGGCCCGCCAGCCCCCGCGGGCCGGCCAGGTCGGCACCGGAGAGGTCGACGTCCTTCATCCGGGCCCGCCCGAAGTCCGGGGAGACCAGCCGCGACCCCGCGAAGTGGACCTTCTCCAGCGTCGCCTCGGCGAAGTCGGGCTCGACGAGCTGGCAGTCCACGAACGCGCACTCGGCCAGCCGTGCGCCCCGCAGGTTGAGGTACTCGATCTTGCACCCCTCGAACCGCACCCGGCGCAGCTCCGCCCCGAACAGCTGCACGGCGCCCAGCCGCGCGCCCTGCACCACGCAGTCCAGCCAGGTCGACTCGGCGAGGTCGACGCCCGCCCCGTGCACGGCACGCAGGGCGGTGTCCGCGAAGCGCGCCCGCGGCGCGGAGAGCTCGGTGAGGTCGCACCGCTGGAACGTGCACTCCAGGAACCGGGCGTTGCCGGCGGAGGAGCCGGAGAGGTCGCCGGTGAGCTCCTCGCCGTCGAGGTCGGCTTCGGGTCGCAGCATTCCCTCATGGTGACCCATGAGTAGGGACCCGTGAGCCGGACAGTGCAGAATGTGGCTCGACCGCAGTGCCGCCGACGAGAGGACGCCGATGTCCGACAGTGACTTCAAGCCCGGCCTCGAGGGCGTCATCGCCTTCGAGTCCGCGATCGCCGAACCCGACAAGGAGGGGGGTGCGCTCCGGTACCGCGGCGTGGACATCAAGGACCTCGTGGGTCGGGTGAGCTTCGGCCAGGTCTGGGGGCTGCTCGTCGACAACGAGTTCGACCCGGGCCTGCCGCCGGCCGAGCCGTTCCCGCTGCCCGTGCACACCGGCGACATCCGCGTCGACGCCCAGTCGGCGCTGGCCCAGCTGGCGCCCGTGTGGGGCTTCAGGCCGCTGCTCGACGTCAGCGACGAGGAGGCCCGGGAGCAGCTGGCCCGCGCCTCGGTCATGACGCTGTCGTTCATCGCGCAGTCGGCCCACGGCCAGGACACCCCGATGGTGCCGCAGAGCCGGGTCGACGAGGGCCGGACCATCGTCGAGCGGTTCATGATCCGCTGGCGCGGCGAGCCCGACCCCAAGCACGTCGAGGCGATCGACGCGTACTTCATCTCCGCCGCCGAGCACGGCATGAACGCCTCGACCTTCACCGCCCGCGTCATCGCCTCCACCGGGGCCGACGTCGCCGCCTGCCTCTCCGGCGCGATCGGCGCGCTCTCCGGGCCGCTCCACGGCGGCGCCCCCTCGCGCGCCCAGCACATGATCGAGGGCGTGGAGCGCACCGGTGACGCCACGGCGTACGTCCAGGGCGTCCTCGACCGCGGCGAGCGGCTGATGGGCTTCGGCCACCGCGTCTACCGGGCCTACGACCCGCGTGCGGCCGTCCTGCGCGACACCTGCCAGCGCCTCGGCGCGCCTCGCTACGAGGTCGCCCTCGAGCTGGAGAAGGCCGCCATCGCCGCCCTCGCCGAGCGCCACCCCGAGCGCAAGATGGAGACCAACGTCGACTACTGGGCCGCGGTCCTGCTCGACTTCGCGGAGGTCCCCGGCAACATGATGACCCCCCTGTTCGCCTCGGCCCGCACCGCCGGCTGGGCGGCGCACATCCTCGAGCAGAAGAAGACCGGCCGGCTCATCCGGCCGTCCGCGCGCTACGTCGGCGAGGGCCCGCGCGGCCTGGAGTCGGTCGCCGGCTACAAGGGCTGAGCCCAGCAGGCGCGCCCGGCGTGCCGCCGGCGACGGCGGCGACGGCGGCGACGGCGACACCGGGGACGCACCACGAGCACGAGGTATGCCGCGTGGCCGGCCGGCCACGCGGCATACCTCCGTCTGCGCCCCGGCCGGCCGGGGCGTCCGGGTGGCGGACCTCACGTCCCACGCCTCGGGACACGGTGCGACACTGGCCGGGTGACAGACACCGCGGCAGCGCCCACGCAGACCATCCCCGCCGACATCCTCCCCAAGGACGGCCGGTTCGGCTCCGGCCCCTCGAAGGTCCGTCCCGAGCAGGTGGAGTACCTCGCCAGCCTCGGCACCACCCTCCTCGGCACCTCCCACCGCCAGGCCCCCGTCCGGGGCCTCGTCGGCGCGGTCCGTGAGGGCCTCGGCGAGCTCTTCTCGCTGCCCGAGGGCTACGAGATCGTCCTCGGCAACGGCGGCTCCACCGCGTTCTGGGACATCGCCGCGTTCGGCCTCGTCCGCGAGCGCGCCCAGCACCTGTCGTTCGGCGAGTTCTCCAGCAAGTTCGCCTCCGTGACGCAGAAGGCGCCGTTCCTCGGCGACTCCACCGTCATCAAGGCCGACCCGGGAACGCTCGCCTCGCCGCGGGCCGAGGAGGGCGTCGACGTCTACGCCTGGCCGCACAACGAGACCTCGACCGGCGTCATGGCCCCGGTCACGCGGGTCGAGGGTGCCGACGAGGGCGCGCTCGTGCTCATCGACGCCACGTCCGGCGCCGGCGGCCTGCCGGTCGACGTGGCCGAGGCCGACGTCTACTACTTCGGGCCGCAGAAGTGCTTCGCCTCCGATGGCGGCCTCTGGCTGGCGGCGTTCTCGCCCGCCGCGCTGGCCCGCGTCGAGGAGATCGAGGCGACCGGCCGCTGGGTCCCCGACTTCTTCAGCCTGCCGACGGCGGTGTCGAACAGCCGCCTCAACCAGACGTACAACACCCCGGCACTGTCCACGCTGGCGCTGCTGCGGTCGCAGGTGGACTGGCTCAACGAGCAGGGTGGCCTCGACTGGGCCGTCGCCCGCACGGCCGACTCCTCCGGCCGGCTGTACGACTGGGCCGAGCGCACCTCCTACACGACGCCGTACGTCGCCGACCCCGCAGCGCGCTCACAGGTCGTGGCCACGATCGACTTCTCCGACGATGTCGACGCCGCGGTGGTCGCCAAGACCCTGCGCGCCAACGGGGTGGTCGACGTGGAGCCGTACCGCAAGCTCGGGCGGAACCAGCTGCGGGTCGCGACGTTCCCGGCGGTCGACCCCGAGGACGTCAGCGCCCTCATCGCCTGCATCGAGCACGTCGTCGGCTGAGCCGAGCCCCCTCGACCCCTCCTCAGGGAGTGTGCCCCGCGCCCCGTGCGCGGGGCACACGTCTGTCACCAGCGGGCTCACCCGAGCCCGCGTAACCTCGGCCGCCGAGGCTCGTTGTACCTCGTGACCACCGGGGTGGGACGACGACGTCGAGGAGCCGAGACATGAGCCGCGCAGGGCAGGATCCGCACCGAACCCTCAACCTGCCGTGGCGGGCGCTGGCCGGCGGCCTGCCCGCCGTGGTGCTCGTCGGCAGCGGGATCGGGCTCACCCTGACCGGTGGCCACCCCCTCACCGAGATCGCGAGCGACTCCGGACCGGTCGTCACCGTCCCGAAGGCCCCCGTCGAGCAGCCGGCGGCTCCGACGCTCCCCATCCTCCCCGCACCGCCGGAGCAGCAGGCCACGCCGTTCGGCGGCGGGTCGTCCACCGCACCGGCCGGCAGCCTGCCGCCGAGCCTGACGGTGAAGGGCATCCCGGCCGCCGCCCTCTCGGCCTACCAGCGCGCGGCCCGCATCGTCGACGCCGCGGACGCGCAGTGCCGCATCGACTGGGCACTCGTCGGCGCCATCGGCAAGGTCGAGTCCGACCACGGGCGCTACGGCGGCAACGGCACCGACTCGACCGGCACCGTCCGCCCCGGGATCTACGGCATCCCGCTCAACGGGGCCAACGGCACCGCGGTCATCCACGACACCGACGGCGGCACGCTCGACCGCGACACCACCTGGGACCGGGCGGTCGGCCCGATGCAGTTCATCCCCGGCACCTGGCGCGTCGTCGGCGTCGACGCCAACCAGGACGGGCGCAAGGACCCGCAGAACCTCGACGACGCGGCCACCGCGACCGCCGTCTACCTGTGCTCCGGTCCAGGCGACCTCAGCACCCCGGCCGGCGCCCGCAACGCCGTCCTGCGCTACAACCACAGCGACGCCTACGCGAACGAGGTCCTCGCGATCGCCGACGCCTACCGCAACGGCTACACCGTCGTCCCGGACTCCGGCCTGGCACCGGGGCAGGCCGACGCGGCGCCGTACCTGCCCTCGGGCGACCCGCAGACCATGGCCCAGTACGACCCCGCTGCGGTGCGCGAGCCGGCGCCGGCGCGAACGTCCGGCGGCAAGCCCGCGAAGGGCTCCTCGGGCCGTACCGGTTCGTCCGGCGGCACGGGTGGCACCGGCGGCACCGGCGCAGGCGGAGGTGCGGTGCCGACGCCCACCACCACCAGCTCGTCCGGCCCGGTCGGCCAGGTCGTCGGTGGTGTCACCGGTGTCGTCGGAAGGGTCGTCGGTGGCGTTACGGGCAGCACCCCCAGCCCCACGACCACGGCGTCGTCCTCGCCGTCGCCGTCCTCGACCCCGGCCCTGCCCCTGCAGGTCAACCCCACGAACGGGAAGTGCCCCACCGGCTACGACCCGGTGCTCGGCGCTCTCGGCGTCACGGTGCTGTGCACGCTGCACCGCTGACACCGCCCCGGCCCCGGGGCCGGGCGAGCAGCCAGAGCCCGCACGCCTCCTGAGGTGCACCCATCCCCCACGGTGCACCGGCGAACGGCCCACCACTCCTCGAGGGTAGTGGGCCGTTCGTCGTGCGGGTCAGCGCAGGAAGCTGGCGACCACGGCCGCGGCGACGACGATGACGAGCACCGCGATGGTCACCCGTCTGCGGAACGTCGGCGTCACCGGACGGCCTCGGGCATCGGTTCGGAGACCGGCGCGGCGGTGCGGATCCGCAGTCGCGGACGGCCCTTCGACTCGTAGGTCACCTGGACATTCTCGTGCTTGGCGAGCCAGTACGACACCGCGACGAGCGTGACCCCGACCGCGATCGTGCCGATGGCGATGGTCCAGCGGGCGCCCCAGGCGTCACCGATCCAGCCGATGAGCGGGGCCCCGAGCGGGGTCCCACCCATGAAGATCGCCATGTACAACGCCATCACGCGGCCCCTCATGGCCGGGTCGACGCGGGTCTGCACCATGGCGTTCGCGGTGGTGAGGGCCGTCAGGGCGGCCAGGCCGGTCGGGACGAGGGCGAGCGCGAACAGGCCGTACGTGGGCGCGAGCGAGGCCAGGGCCGTGGACACCGTGAAGCCGACGAGGGCCACGAGCAGGGTCCGCAGCCGGGCCCGGGCGCGGCGGGCCGACAGCAGGGCGGCCGTCAGCGAGCCGATCGCCATGATCGAGCCGAGCAGGCCGTACTCCTCGGGTCCCTTGTGGAACTCGTTGGTGGCCATCAGGGCAGTTGTCACCTGGAAGTTCATCCCGAAGGTCCCGAGCACGAAGACCAGCAGCATGACGAGCTGGATGTCGGGCCGGTTGCGGACGTAGCGCACGCCCTCCTTGATGGCCCCCTTGCCGCGCGCCAACCGCGGCGCGGGCTTGAGCTCCCCGCCGCGCATCGCGGCGAGGGCGAGGAGCACGGCGACGAAGGTCAGCGTGTTGACGAGCAGGGTCCAGCCGGTGCCGAAGGCCGCGATGGTCAGGCCGGCGACGCCCGGGCCGATCAGCCGGCCGGCGTTGAACGACGCACTGTTGAGCGACACCGCGTTGGTGATGCGGTCGCGCGGGACCATCTCCGAGACGAACGTCTGCCGGGCCGGGTTGTCGAAGGCTGTCGCCACGCCCGTCCACAGCGCCGCGACGTAGACCATCCACAGCTGGGCGTGCCCCGTGACGGTGACGACGCCGAGCCCGAGCGAGGAGAGGGCGAGGGCGGTCTGGGTGACGGCGAGCAGCCGCCGCTTGGAGACCCGGTCCGCCACGACCCCGGTCCACGGGGCGAGCAGCAGGAACGGCAGGAACTGCAGCCCGGTGACGATGCCCAGCGCCGACGACGAGTGCCTGGTCAGCTCGGTCAGCACCAGCCAGTCCTGGGCGACCCGGCCCATCCACGTGCCGATGTTGGAGACGAAGGCGCCGGTGGCGTAGATCCGGTAGTTGCGGACGCTGAGCGAGGCGAAGGTGGGACTCACTCGCTGGCCACCCTCGTGAGGATCGCGGCGGCCCGCTGCAGGACCTCCTGTTCCTCGGGGGTGAGGTGGCCGACACGCACGGACATCCAGGCGTCGCGCCGGCGCCGGATCTCCCTGAGCAGGGATCCCCCGTCCCCCGTCAGCGACAGGATCACCTGCCGGCGGTCGGAGGGGTCGTCGGTGCGCTCGACGAGCCCCCGCTCGACGAGTCCCGCCACGGTGCGGGTCATGCTCGGCGCGCTCACCCGCTCGATCTCCGCGAGCTCGCCCGGGGTGCGGGGCGCGTCCTGCAGCCGGCACATCACCGAGAACTGGTGCGGCGCGACGAGGTCCGTGCTCTCGTACCGCACGCGGCGCGAGATGCGCATGCACGCGAGCCTGAGCTCGCCGGCGAGGGCGGAGACGGCGGAGGGTGACAGACCGGTGGCGGCGCGGCTCCGGCGCGCGGGCGGTGTGGTCATGGGTCTCTCCTCGGTCAGGTAGTTAGCATAACTCATTACCTCGGCTAACTATTTCCCTCGCAGTCATCGGAGTCATCGGGGTGGTCGTCGGGCCCGGACGCACGTATGCCGCGTGGCCCCCGGTCGGGGCCACGCGGCATACGTGGTGGTCGCGGTGGTGCGCCGCCCTCAGCCCACGCCGAGCAGGGACTTCACCGGGTCGATGGCGAAGTAGACGACGAACAGCGCCGACACCGCCCACAGCAGCGGGTGGATCATGCCGGCCTTGCCCCGGACGACCTTGATGATCGTGTAGAGGACGAAGCCGGCACCGATTCCGGCCGTGATCGAGTAGGTGAACGGCATGAGGACGATGGTGAGGAATGCCGGGATCGCGATCTCGAGGTCCTCCCAGTCGATGCCGCGGACCTGCTGCATCATCAGGAAGCCGACGACGACGAGCGCCGGAGTCGCGGCCTCGTAGGGGACGATCTTGACCAGCGGGGCCAGGAACGTCGCCAGCAGGAAGAGGACGCCGGTGACGACCGACGCCAGGCCGGTGCGCGCGCCCTCGCCGACACCCGAGGCCGACTCGATGTAGGACGTGTTCGACGAGACGGAGCCGGCGCCACCGGCGACGGCCGCGAGGCTGTCGACGAGCAGGATCTTGTCCGAGCTCGGGGGGTTGCCGTTCTTGTCGAGCAGCTTGGCCTCGGCGCCGATGGCGACCATCGTGCCCATGGTGTCGAAGAAGTCGGCGAGCAGCAGCGTGAAGACGAGCAGGGTCGCCGAGACGATGCCGATCTTGCCGAACGAGCCGAGCAGGTTGAAGTGGCCCAGCAGGGAGAAGTCGGGGACGTCGACCACCTGCTTGGGCAGGGCGGGCACGTTCAGGCCCCAGCCGGCCGGGTTGACCACCTTGCCGGTCGCGTCGGTCTGGCCGCCGATCGAGCCGATGGCCTCGACGACGACAGCCAGGACCGTGGCGCCGATGATGCCGAAGAGGATGGCGCCCTTCACGTGCTTGACCATCATGATGACGATCGCGATGAGGCCGATGACGAAGACGAGCAGCGGCCAGCCGTTGAGGAAGCCGCCGATGCCGAGCTCGACCGGCACCGGACCCGTCGCCGGGCGGCGGATGAAGCCGGCGTCGACGAGGCCGATGATCGTGATGAACAGGCCGATGCCGACCGAGATCGCGGTCTTGAGCTCGCCCGGGATCGCCCGGAAGACGGCCTGCCGGAAGCCGGTCAGCACCAGGATCGTGATGATGACGCCCTCGATGACGATCAGGCCCATCGCGTCGGCCCAGGTCATCTGGGGCAGCTTGGCGATGCCGAACGTGACGAAGGCGTTGAGGCCGAGGCCCGTGGCGAGCGCGAGCGGGAAGTTCGCGACCACACCCATCAGGATCGTCATCACGCCCGCGATGAGGGCGGTCCCGGCCGCCACCAGCTGGATCGCGTGGGGGACGTCCTGCCCACCGAGAAACTTGCCGGTGCCGTCGGCCTGGGTGCCGATGATGAGCGGGTTCAGCACCACGATGTACGCCATGGTGAAGAAGGTCACGAGTCCACCACGGACCTCCCGACCGACGGTCGACCCGCGTTCGGTGATCCGGAAGAACCCGTCGATGCCGCCGCCGGTCTTCGCCGGGGCGGTGGGTCGTTGCGCCGTCGTGGGCGCCGATGAGGGCTTGGCCATGGCGCACAGGGTAGGGCCTGCGTGAATCGCGGTGGTGAAGGCTACGCTGACGACGTGACCGAGTCGCAGCGCACGGGTGGGGGCCCGGCCCGGGACGGGGTGCAGGAGCCCCTCCAGCAGGCGCGCCTCGGTGGCGATGCGGGGTCCGAAGGCACCGCCGACGAGCACGGGGGAACCGAGCTCGAGCCGCTGGCCTGGAGCTCGAGCCGCATCGTGCTCGGCGGCCTGGCCCTGTGGGCGGTGGCGCTCGTGGTCACCCTCGTCGTGCCGTCGCTGCACACCGGCGACCGCGACTGGTGGCCCTGGTGCTGCGTCGCCGGGCTGGCGCTGGGGTCGCTCGGCTACGCCTACATGCGCCGCGGCAGAGGCAACGCCGCCGGCGCCCTCTGACCTACCCCCCTCCCCCGCAAAACAACGGTTGCTCGACTTCCCGCGGGACAACAACCCGCGGTATGCCGCGCAACCGTTGTTTCGCGAGGCGCGGGGACCGGCCCCAGGCCGTCTGACGCGCTCCGCCGGAGTTCAGGCCGCAGCCCGGGACAGCGCTGCCCGCACCCTGACGCGGACCAGCTCCGGCCGGCGCAGGTCATCCCACGTCAGCCTGACCACGGCATACCCGAGCGCGCGCAGCTCGTCCTCCCGCCGCTTCTCAGCGACCAGGGCGTCGCGACCGTCGGCTCCGGCGTACTTGACCGCTCCGTCGAACTCCACGACCACCCGGCCGGCCACGAGGAAGTCCACTCGGCCCACGAACCGCCCTGAAGAGTCGCGGAGCTCCACCTGGGATCGCACGGGCAGCCCCAACGCTCCCAGCAGCAGCCGCGTCAGGCTCTCCCCCGGCGACTCCGCCGCCGGATCGAGGTTCTTCACCATGGTCCGCGCCCTCCGACGACCTCGGAGCCCGGGTGCGAGCCGGAGGAGGGCTTCCTCGATGTCCTCCCGCGCGCACAGGCGTTGGTGCAGCGCGGCGTCGGCCGCGACCACGCCCGCGGTCACGCAGAACGAGGCAGTCGTCACCAAGGAGTCGGGCAGGGCCTCGCACGGCAGGCCGTCGACCTCGTCCGGTGCAGCCAGACCGCGCATCGGCGCGACCCGCAGGCCCGACCTCGTCGCCGTCTCGGCAACGTCCGCGGTCAGGACCACCAGCTCACGGTCGACATCCCACAGGGGGAGCCGCCGCAGTGCCAGCGCGCTGTGACGACTGGCCGTCTCGACCGAGCCGCGCGACAGGATGACTCCGCGCACCGTGAGGCGGTACCGCTCGTCGCGGTCGGCGCCCGCCCACACCGGCGCGGCGGCATACGCCCCGCGTCGAAGTCGCACCACCTCGCCGGCTCTGACCCATCCAGCCACGTCATCGGCTGTCACCCCCAGCCGGTTGAGCTGGCACCAGCCCGCCACACCGTGCTGGGCACCGAAGAGCGCTGAAACCCGAGCGTCCATGCCGGCAGGCTGCTCCGGACGCCGGGGCCACCGCAGCCCCCACGTCTACTCCTGTGGACAACGGTGGAGGCATCACTCGCCTTGGGGACAAGCAAAACAACGGTTGCTCGACAACCCGCGGGTCATCACCACGCGGGTTGTCGAGCAACCGTTGTTTTGCGGGGGATCCCGGCGGGGTCAGACGAGGTCGTAGGCGGCGTCGTCGACGATGGGGTGGGGGGCGGCGGCCAGGGACTCGGCGGGCTCCATGTCCACCTCGGAGTGGGCGCCGCAGCCGTGGTCAAGGCTCACGACGCGACCGTCGGAGGGAGACCAGGCGTTGGCGCACACGCCGAAAAAAGACCGGAGTGCACCTGCCATCGGGAGGAAGTAGCCACAGCTGGAGCAGGGCGCCGGTGCCTTCTCGGCGATCGGCGAGTGCGGCCCGTTCTCGCCCTCGTACCAGCGCTGGGCAGCCGCCTCGCGCCCCTCGGCCGACAGCACCCGCTTGCGCCCGAGCCCCAGCTCGAACTGCGCCAGCTCGTCGACGTCCTCGTCGCCCGTCGCCTCGAAGCCGGGCTCGAGCAGCGGGTCGTCCTCCTTGTACGGGAGCACGTCGCCGGCGCCCACGTCCCCGGGGGCCAGCCGGTCGGCATACGGCAGCCACTCGGGCGACAGCAGCGCTCCGTCACCGGGCACGAGGTTGGTCTCGCACACCGTGGCGACCTTGCCGCGCGGCACCCGGGCGACGGTGATCGCCCAGCGCCAGCCGGGGTAGGCCTTCGCGGTGCAGGCGAAGTAGTGCGTGCCCAGCCGCTCGTCGTCCATCTCGAGGCCGAGGTGGTCACCGACCGTGCCGGCCTCGGCGATCGACTCGGCGGCCTCGCGCGCCAGGTCGACGGCGGCGGCCAGGACGGCGTCCTGCTTGGGAGTGGGCATCAGGGCTCGATCTGGTCGGCGAGGAAGCGCAGCACCTGCGCCAGCTTGGTGGCGTGGTCCTTCTCGGGACGACGGCCGCGGCGGTAGGTGTTGGAGGCGCTGTCGAGCAGCTTGATCGCGTCCTCGACGAGCGGGGCGAGGTCCTCCGGCGACTTGCGGCCGGCCTCACGCTTGCCGGCGGTCACGCTGGGCGCGGGCTCGAGCAGGGTCACCTGGAGCGCCTGCGTCCCCCGCCGCCCCTCGGCCACGCTGAACTCCACGCGCGTACCGCCCTTGAGCGTCTGCACGCCCTCGGGCAGCGCGTTGGCGTGCAGGAACACGTCCGCACCGTTGTCCTCGGAGATGAAGCCGAAGCCCTTCTCCGCGTCGTACCACTTGACCTTGCCAGTGGGCACCGTTCGTCCCTTACCTCGAAGTTCGCGAGCGCGCGTCACGCGCACCTGCAAGCCTAACGGCCGCGTCCAAATCCATTTGTCGTATGCCGGCCGGGCGGCCGGCGTGGGCCGGTGTCCGGCCTGGGGGAGCCACCCGGCCAGGGCGGTGCAAGGCACGGCAGGGCAGGGCAGGGCCGGGCAGGGCAGGGCAGGGCAGCGCAGGGCGGATAACCGTTTCGGCGCTGTCGGTGCCGTACGCGAGGATTGTCCGGTGAGTGGGACGACGACCTCGGGGCACGGCATCCGCGACTTCTGGGCGGCACTGCCGAGCGCCGGGCGGTGGCTGCTGTCCACCGTGGCCGTGCAGACCCTCGGGCGTGGCCTGACGCTGCCGTTCACCGTCATCTACCTGCACGAGGTCCGTGGCATCTCCCTCGACCTCGCCGGCGTGCTCATGGCGTTCATCGCGGTGGTGGCCCTCGCCGTGACCGGTCCGGCCGGCGCCCTGACCGACCGGCTCGGCGCCCGCACCGTGCTCCTGTGGGGCACGAGCGCGCAGGTCGTCGGTTGCGTCGTGCTGGCGTTCGCGACGACGCCGCTGGTCGTCGCCGTGGCGTTCCTCTTCCTCGGCTTCAACTTCGGGGTCTCGTGGCCCGCGTTCAACGCCTTGGTCGCCGCCATCGTCAGCGGCCGGGCGCGGCAGCAGTACTTCGGCATCAACTTCGCGCTCGTCAACCTCGGCATCGGCTTCGGCGGCGTGATCGGCGGCCTCTACGCCGACGTCCACAACCCGACGTCCTTCACGGTGATCTTCCTCGCCGACGCCCTGTGCATGCTCATCCCCATCGGGCTGCTGCTCGGCCCGCTGCGACACGTCCACGGCCGGGCGGAGAAGCCTGCGGGCGACGACGCCGAGGGCGGCTCGTACCTCGCCATCCTGCGCCAGCCGGCGACCCTGTGGCTGACCGGGCTGACCTTCCTCGGGGTGTTCATCGGCTACGGCCAGATGGAGGCGGGCTTCCCGGCGTTCGCCCGCCAGGTGAGCGGGGTGTCGACCGACGTCATCGGGTTCGCGTTCGCGGTCAACACCGCGGTGATCGTGGGCCTGCAGTTCTGGGTGCTGCGCCGCATCAGCGGGCACCGGCGCACCCGTGTGCTCATCGTCATGGTCGCGCTGTGGGCGGTGGCGTGGACGGTGCTCGGGTTCACCGGCGCCGTTGCCGGGACCATGGCCGCGGCGGCGGGGGTGCTGCTCTTCCACGCCCTGTTCGCGCTCGGCGAGACGCTGCTGCAGCCGACCGTCCCGGCCATCACCAACGACATGGCCCCCGACCACCTGCGCGGGCGCTACAACGCCGTCAACGCCGGCGCGTTCCAGACCGGCACGATCCTGGGGCCGGTCGTGGCGGGCTTCATGCTGAGCCGGCACTGGTCGACCGCGTTCGTGGTGATGATCGTCATCGGCTGCGGGCTCATGGTCGTGCTGTCACTGGCGCTCGAGCGACGGATCACGCCCGCGGTCAACGGGCTCGGTGACGGCGAGGACGGTGCGACGGCCGGTCAGCCTGCCGCCGCGGTGGACGGGCTGATGCCCCAGGTGCCGCTCCACGAGTCCCCGGGCGTGAGCACGACCACTCCCTGACCGGAGTTGAACGCGTCGGCGGGGCAGCTCATCGGCTCGACCGCGATCCCGCGGACGCCCGGGGCGTCGTCGGCGCCCTTCACCGTGAAGACCTGGAACCAGTCGAACGACTCGTCCCCCCAGAGGCTGACGTCGCCACGGTCGCGCAGACCCGAGAGGGTGACGGTCCAGCGCCCCGTGTCGGGGTCCCGGTCCACGCCCGTGTAGCCGGTGTCCAGGCTGGTCGACCCGAGGGGCCGTGCGCTGCGGAAGTCGGTCTCGGGACGCACCGGCGCCGTCCCCGTCGGGAGCATGCGCTCGTCGACCAGGACCTCCTGGCTCGCCGGGAGGTGCAGCACCACGTCGGCCAGCGGCGTGCTGCCGAGTGCCAGGTAGGGGTGCGCGCCGTACCCGAACGGCACCGTCGCGGCACCGGTGTTGAGCACGCGGGTGCTGACGGACAGGCCCTCGGCACCGACGGCATACGTGACGGTGAGGTCGAGGACGCCGTCCCAGCCGGGCTGCGGGTGGAGCCGCAGCGCGACGGTCAGGGAGTCCTCGGCCTGCTCGACGAGCCGCCACGGGACCCAGCGGACCAGCCCGTGGCTGGCGTTGTGCAGGGCCGGCTCGGTGAGGGCGAGCTGCTGGTCCTTCCCCTCGAAGGTGTAGCGGCCGTCCCGGATCCGGTTGGGCCAGGGGATGAGGACCTGCCCACGGCCGGAGGTCGCCATCTCGTCCACCGCGTACCCGGCCATGACGTCGACGCCGTCCAGCGTGTAGCTGCGCAAGCCGCCGCCCACCTCGACGACCGTCACCTCGTGCCGGCCGTGACGGATGGTCCACTGCTCACCTGACGGGTGCTCGCTCACCGGGCCACGCTATCGCCGCCGCGCGTCAGGGGCCCGTGCGGTTGCGCGGCGCCCCACCGGCCCGCCGCCCGGGTCGAAGGCCTCGGTGCGAGCGGGGTGTCAGCGGGTGACCCGCACCAGCACGGCCTTGCCGCCCTGCTTCTGCGCCACGACGAGCACCACGTCGCCGGTGGTCACGCTCCGGCCGGGGGTGCGTGTCGTGGAGTCGAGCGCGTACGTGGCCGTGAAGCCGTCGTCGCTCCGGACCGTCAGCGTGGTCGGGCCGGCCTTGGTCACCGCACCACGCTGGAGCGTCATCACGGTGGGCTTTCCGTCGCTGCCGGTGACGGTGAACTCACCGTGCTGGACGGTGCCGAGGGCCGCCCCACCGCCGAGGAGCGAGCCCGGGCCCTTGCCGTTGCCGCCGAGGCCCCCGCCATTGTCGCCCGGGCCGTTGCCCAGGCCGCCCATCCCGCGCTGGGGGCCGCCCTGGCGCAGGCCGCGCTGCCCGGGACCCATGCCGTCGCGCCAGCCCTCCCGCGCCTCGCTGACCCGGTCCTGCCCCTGGTGCGTCACACCACGGGCGAGGGCGAACGCAGCCGCGCCCGCCACCCCGAGGACGAGCAGGACCGCGAGGGTCCCGGCGACCACGACGGCCACCAGGCCGCCGGTCGTCGACGTGGTGCGACGCCACCACCCCGGCCGACCACCACCGGGCGGACCAACGAACGGACCGCCGGGCGACGCGGGTGGGACCCCACCGGGTCCGGACCCGCCACCCGGTGCACCCGGCTCGTACCCGCCACCGGGCGCATACCCGCCACCCGGTCCAACCGGCGCAGGGCCGCCAGCCGGTGCAGGGCCGCCAGCCGGTGCAGCCGGTCGCGCCGGGCCGGCACCGGCACCGGCCGCGGCGGCGTACGCCGGCACCGGACCCGAGCCCGCGAGCGGCTCGGCTCCCCCGGACGGCTGAGGAGCCGGCTGGGCCGGCAGCTCGGAGGTGGGGGCCGCTGCCCAGGACTCGGTCTCGGCCCCTTCCCGGGGGGCCTCGGGACCCGAGGGGTCGTGAGTGGCCATGGCTCCTCCTGTCGACGTCCCCTCCAGTGTGGCTGCCGTCGCTGGCCGGGCAATGGGAATTCGCTGTGAAGGCGGCGGACGGCGCGGACTACCGTGGAGCAGTGCCCCCGACCTCCCCCACGCCCTCCGGCGGCGCCCGGTCGATGGCCGACGACATCCGTGCCCGCACCGACGCGCAGCTGGGCGAGCTGCTCCACCTGCGCCACGACCTGGCCCGGCCCGCCCCGGCCGACCTCGCGGCGCTCGCCGCGCGCGCCAGCACCCGGGCCAGCGTGCAGCGGGCCGTCGACACCCTCGACCTGGCCCACCTGCAGGTGCTCGAGGCCGCGACCGCCGGCCCCAACCCGGTCGAGCCGCAGGAGCTCGCCGGCCACCTCGGCCTCGACGGCGCCCCGGCCGTCGGGCCCCTGCTCGAGGACCTGTGGTGCCTCGCGCTGCTGTGGCGCAGCCCCGAGGGGCTGCGCGTGGTGCGCACGGTCACCGAGGTCCTCGCCCAGCCGGCCGGGCTCGGCCCCCGGGCCGGAGACCTGTTCGTCGAGGTGCCCGACCGCGGCTCGGTCACCGCCACGGTGGAGTCGGCCCCCGCCCCGGCCCGTGCCATCCTCGACCGGCTCACCTGGGGCCCGGCGGTGGCGGTGCTGCCCCCCGGCGCCCCCGAGCGCGTCGCCGAGGGCGCCCGCTGGCTGCTCGAACGCCACCTCGTCGCCGCCCCCACCCCCGACCAGCTCGTGCTTCCGCGCGAGGTCGCCCTCGCGCTGCGCGGCGGCCGCACGCACCGCGAGCCCGCCCTCACCCCGCCGGCACTCGAGGGGCGGGCCGTCCCGCCGGCGGACGTCGACTTCGCCGCCGGCCAGCAGGTGACCGACCTGCTCTCGCTCGTCGACGAGCTCGCCGCGGAGTGGGGCCTGCGCCCGCCGCGGGTGCTGCGCTCGGGGGGCCTGGCCGTGCGCGACCTCAAGCGGCTCGGCTCCGTCCTCGACGTCGACCAGGAGCGTGCCGCGTTCGTCGCCGAGATCGCGTATGCCGCGGGGCTGGTCGCCGACGACGGCTCCCTCGACCCCTCGTGGGCGCCGACCCCCGCCTACGACGAGTGGCAGCAGCAGCCGGCGGAGGCGCGCTGGACGACCCTGGCCCGGGCCTGGCTGGGCACCACCCGGGCGCCGCACCTCGTCGGCACCGTGCCCCCCGGCGGCTCGGGCACGGTCAACGCGCTGGGCCCCGACGCCCACTGGCCACCGGCGCGCAGCCTGCGCCGGGAACTGCTCGACCTTGCCGCAGCGGTCGAGCCGGGTCTCGCCCCCACCGCCCAGGCGTGGGCCGGGCTGCTTCGCTGGCACCGCCCCCGGCGGGTCCCGGCCGCCCTGGACGCCGTCGTCGCCGCCGTCGCGCGCGAGGCGGAGTGGCTGGGGGTCACGGGCCGCGGCGCGATCTCCGCGGCCGGTCGGGTGCTGCTCACCGATCCGGACGACGACGTGCTCGCCGACGCGGTCCGGCCCCACCTGCCCGAGCCCGTGGAGCACGTGCTGCTCCAGGCCGACCTGACGGCAGTCGCCCCCGGGCCGCTCGCGGGTGGGCTGGCGACGTTCATGCGCCTGGTCGCCGACGTCGAGAGCCGGGGCGGGGCGACGGTCTACCGGTTCACCCCCGACTCGGTGCGGCGCTGCCTGGACGCCGGCTGGTCGGTCGACCAGGTGCTCGGCACCCTGACCGACGCCAGCCCCACCCCGGTCCCCCAGCCGCTGGAGTACCTCGTCCGGGACGTCGCGCGGCGGCACGGGCAGGCGCGGGTCGGGTCGGTCCGGGCCTACGTGCGCTGCGACGACGAGACGACCCTGGGCGCCATGCTCGCCGACCGCGAGCTGTCGGCGCTGCAGCTGCGCAGCGTCGCGCCCACCGTGGTGGTCTCGCCGGTGGCGGCCGACACGGTGCTCGACTTCCTGCGTGACCACGGCTACGCCCCGGCGGCCGAGAGCCCCGACGGGGGGGTCGTCGTGCCGACGGCAGGGCGCCACCGCACCCCGGTGCACCGCCGCCCGAGCCAGGTCAGCGCGCAGGTCGTCGACGACGACCTCGTGACCCGGCTGGTGGGCGCGCTGCGTGCGGGCGAGGAGGCCGCGGCATACCAGCGCGAGCAGCTGGCCAGGCGTGAGGGACCGGCCCTGCCGAGCACCGACCCGACCACGACCCTGGCCGTGCTGCGGGACGCGGCGGCGGACCGGCAGGCGGTGTGGCTGGGGTACTCCGACGCGGACGGACGCGTCCAGCGGCTGCTGTTCTACCCCGACCGGGTCGAGGGCGGCAGGGTCCACGGCACGGCCGACGGGTCCCTGCGCACGCTGTCGATCCACCGGGTCACCGGCGCGGCCCCCGGCTGACCGGCCACGCCGTCACCGCCTGGGGACCCGGCTGATCCCACCCGCCTCAGTCGCTGCCGGCGAGCGCCCTGACCACGGGGACCACCGGCCTCAGTCGCTGCCGGCGAGCGCCCTGACCACGCGGGAGGGCGACGGGCGGCCGAGGTGACCGGCCATCCACACGCTGGTCTCGACGAGGGCAGCGAGGTCGACCCCGGTCGTCACACCGGCGCCGTCGAGCGCCCACACGAGGTCCTCGGTGGCGAGGTTGCCGGTGGCGCTCTTGGCGTACGGGCAGCCGCCGAGGCCGCCGGTCGACGCGTCGACCACGCGGACCCCGTGCCGCAGCGCGGTCATCGTGTTGGCCAGCGCCTGGCCGTACGTGTCGTGGAAGTGCACGCCGATGCGGTCCGCGCCGATCCCCCGTCCCTCGAGCGCGTCGAGCAGCCGGCTGACGTGGCCGGTGGTCCCGGTGCCGATGGTGTCCCCCAGGGAGAGCTGGTCGGCGCCGAGGTCCATGAGCCGGGCGGAGACGTCGGCGACCTGCTCGACCGGGACCGGACCCTCCCACGGGTCGCCGAAGCACATCGAGACGTAGGCGCGGACCCACAGCCCCGACTCCTTGGCACGGCGCACGACCGGCCGGAACATCTCGACGGACTCCTCGACGGTCCGGTTGAGGTTCTTGCGCGCGAAGGTCTCGGTCGCGCTGCCGAAGACCGCCACCGCGCCGACGCCGGCCGCCAGCGCGTCGTCGAGCCCTCGCTCGTTCGGCACGAGCACCGGGCGGCGCGGTCCCCGCCCCACCTCGCCGAGGTCGGCCAGCAGCTCGCGGGCGTCGGCGAGCTGTGGCACCCAGGACGGGGGCACGAACGAGGTGGTCTCGATCGTGTCGAGCCCCGCGGCCGCCAGCCGCCGCACGAACTCGGCCTTCACCGGGGCGGGAACGACGGTCTTCTCGTTCTGCAGGCCGTCGCGTGGACCGACCTCGTAGATCGTGATGCTCTCCGGCAGGTCGGTCGCGGGTTCGCGCTGGGGCAGGGCGGTGCTCACCCGGCCGATCCTGCCATTCCCGGCAACCAGCGACCTCGCCCGCGCACCGGCGGGTTAGATTTGGGGACCGGTGACCGGCCCACGTGAAGGACGACCATGAGCGACACCCCTCGGAACGACGAGAGTCCCGAGTTCCGCGACCCCACCGCGCCGAGCGACCCTTGGAGCGACTCGGCGGGCGAGGCAGTCGACTCGGGCTCGTCGCCCGAGCACACCCGCCCGGTCGAGACCTCCCAGACCCAACAGGTGCCGCAGGCGCCCGGACCCGAGGAGGGCACGGCTGCGTCGGTGCCGCCGGCGCCCGGCCCCGAGTCGCCGTGGGCGTCCTCGTCGACCCCCGAGAACCCGTACGCCAGCCCCGCACCCGGCTCGACGCCCCCTCCGCCCCCGCAGAACCCGTACGCCAGCCCCGCGCCCGGCTCGACGCCCCCTCCCGCTCCCCAGAGCCCGTACGCCAGCCCCGCGCCCGGCTCGACGCCCCCGGCCGCTCCCCAGAGCCCGTACGCCAGCCCTGCTCCCGGAGGCGGCTACGGCCCCCCGCCCGGCTACGGCAACGCCCCCGTCCCCGCACCGGGCTACGGCGCGAACCCGTACGCCTCGGCCCCCCGGTCGATGAGCGGCAACACCATCGCCCTGCTGGTGGTCTCCGGCCTGCTCACCCTCGGCGGCTGCGGCGTCGGCATCGTCGCCCTGGTCTTCGGCATCCTCGCCGCCACGAAGAACGACCAGCCGCAGGAGCAGGCCAAGCTCACCCGGTGGGGCTGGTGGGCCCTCGGCATCACGGTCGCGGTCGTCATCCTCGCGGTCGTCGCCCTCTTCGTGTTCCTGGGCGTGAGCAGCAGCACCAGCAGCAGCGGAGGGTACTGACCACGTGCCCGACGGCGCCCTGATCGTCCAGAGCGACAAGACCCTCCTGTTGGAGGTCGACCACCCACGGGCCGAGGAGGCCCGGCGGGCCATCGCACCGTTCGCCGAGCTCGAGCGCGCGCCCGAGCACATGCACACCTATCGGGTCACGCCGCTCGGCCTGTGGAACGCCCGGGCCGCCGGGCACGACGCCGAGCAGGTCGTCGACGCCCTCGTCACCCACAGCCGGTATGCCGTGCCGCACGCGCTGCTCGTCGACGTCGCCGACACCATGGACCGGTACGGCCGGCTCACCCTCCTCAAGGACGACGAGCACGGCCTGGTGCTGCGCACGACGGACCGCCCCGTGCTCGAGGAAGTGTTGCGGCACAGGAAGATCAAGCCACTCGTCGGCAGCCGCATCGACGACGACACCGTCCTGGTCCACCCCTCCGAGCGCGGCCACCTCAAGCAGGAGCTGCTCAAGGTCGGCTGGCCCGCCGAGGACGAGGCCGGCTACGTCGACGGCGAGGCGCACCCCATCGCCCTCGACAACTCCGACTGGTCGCTGCGCCCCTACCAGCAGCAGGCGGTCGACGGGTTCTGGCACGGCGGCTCCGGGGTCGTCGTCCTGCCCTGCGGCGCCGGCAAGACGCTCGTCGGCGCCGGTGCGATGGCCCAGGCCCAGGCGACCACGCTCATCCTCGTCACCAACACCGTCTCGGCCCGTCAGTGGCGCGACGAGCTGCTCCACCGCACGTCGCTCACCGACGACGAGATCGGCGAGTACTCGGGCGCCCGCAAGGAGATCCGCCCGGTCACCATCGCCACCTACCAGGTGCTGACGACGAAGCGGAAGGGCGTCTACACCCACCTCGACCTGCTCGACGCCCGCGACTGGGGCCTCATCGTCTACGACGAGGTCCACCTGCTGCCCGCGCCGATCTTCCGGATGACCGCGGACCTGCAGGCCCGGCGCCGGCTCGGGCTCACCGCCACCCTGGTGCGCGAGGACGGCCGCGAGGCGGACGTGTTCTCCCTCATCGGGCCGAAGCGGTTCGACGCACCGTGGAAGGACATCGAGGCGCAGGGCTACATCGCGCCGGCCGACTGCGTCGAGGTGCGGGTCACGCTGGGCGACAGTGAGCGCATGGCGTATGCCGTGTCCGAGCCGGAGGACCGCTACCGCCTCTCCTCGTGTAGCCCCACCAAACTGCCGGTGGTCGAGCGGATCGTCGAGCGGCACCGCGGCGAGCCGACCCTGGTCATCGGCCAGTACCTCGACCAGCTCGACGAGGTGGCCACCCGGCTCGGGGCCGACGTCATCACGGGCGAGACGCCGGTGAGCCAGCGGCAGAAGCTGTTCCAGGCGTTCCGGGACGGTGACATCGACCTGCTGGTCGTCTCCAAGGTGGCCAACTTCTCGGTGGACCTGCCCGAGGCGACGGTGGCCATCCAGGTGTCGGGCACCTTCGGCTCCCGCCAGGAGGAGGCCCAGCGGCTCGGCCGGGTGCTGCGCCCCAAGGGCGACGGCCGCACCGCGCACTTCTACACGGTCGTCGCGCGCGACACCGTCGACGCCGAGTTCGCCGCGCACCGGCAGCGGTTCCTCGCCGAGCAGGGCTACGCCTACCGCATCGTCGACGCCGACGACCTGCCCACCGGCCGACCCTGACGAGTCAGTCCACCACCGCCACCCACCTCGCCGACGCGGGCGGGGAGCGCTCCCCGCCAGTGGGCACCCGGCATAATCGATCTCCTGTGATCCGTTGGGCCGCAACGCATTCCGCCGCATCGACCTTCAGCCGCGCCGGCGGCGACGGGTAGTACTCCCCATCGCCGGCAGGTGTCCCGCGCTCCTACGTTCCTGCCAGCAGCCGGAACCACAGGGGGGCCGGCCGACACCCAGGAGCGAACAGACATGGGCCTCACCACCATCGCCACCAAGCCGGTCCGCGTGGCCGTCGCCTCCCTCGCCGGGCTCGGCATCGCCGGCGGGATCGCCGTCGCGGCGAACGCGGCCACCGGCACGGTCAGGACCTCCGGCGCCGACCTCACCGTCCGCAAGGGCCCGGGCACCGGCTACGCCGCGGTCGGGACCGTCGCCAAGGGCACCCGGGTGGACATCATCTGCCAGACCACCGGCTCGAGCGTCAAGGGCACCTACGGCACCTCGAGCATCTGGGACAAGATCGGCAGCGGCCGGTTCGTCTCCGACGCCTACGTGTACACCGGATCCGACGGCCGGGTCTCGCCGCAGTGCGGCAGCACGGGCGGGAGCACCGGTGGCAGCACCACCCCGAGCGGGGTCATCGGGAACGACTACCCGTACAGCGGCCAGACCTCGGGCGTCGACCCCTGGAACTTCTACAAGGGCCAGTGCACCTCGTTCGCCGCGTGGCGCGCCCGCAGCGTCAAGCACGTCGGCTTCACCAACTCCTACAAGGGCCAGCACTGGGGCAACGCCAACCACTGGGACGACGCGGCCCGTGCGGCGGGCGTGACCACCAGCGGCCGCCCGCACGTGGGTGACATCGCCCAGAGCGACGCCGGCTACTACGGCCATGTCGCCTACGTCGCGAAGGTCAACGCCAACGGCAGCTTCGTCGTCGAGGAGTACAACTGGGCCAACCCGGAGCACTACGGCACCCGCACCACGACCGTCGGTGGCGCGCACGGCCAGTTCGACACCTTCATCCGCTTCTGAGCGACCCGGCCCCTCGAGAAACAACGGTTGCGCGGCTTCCCGCGGGATGACAACCCGCGGGAAGCCGCGCAACCGTTGTTTCGCCCGGCCGTCCGGCCACTGCAGGCGCGACGAGGACACGCCCAGAGGGCATACAGGAAACTCCCAGAGATCGGGCAGACACTGGGGTGGTGAGCACCACGACCCAGCCCGAGGCCCGGCTCCTCGTCGTCGAGGACGAGCCCAACATCCGCGAGCTCCTGGCCACCTCCCTGCGGTTCGCGGGGTTCGAGGTCCACGTCGCCGGCGACGGCGCGACCGCCCTCAACCTCGCCACCGCGCACGACCCCGACCTGGTCGTGCTGGACGTGATGCTCCCCGACATGGACGGGTTCTCGGTGACCCGCAAGCTGCGTGATACCGGTCGCCAGCTGCCCATCGTCTTCGTCACCGCCCGCGACTCGGTCGACGACAAGATCAAGGGCCTCACGGTCGGCGGCGACGACTACGTCACCAAGCCGTTCAGCCTCGAAGAGGTCGTCGCCCGGATTCGCGCCGTGCTGCGCCGCACCCGCGGCGAGGTCGACGACGGCGCGTCGATGCGGTTCGAGGACCTCGAGCTCGACGAGGACTCCCACGAGGTGCGCCGCGCCGGTCGCGTCATCGACGTGTCCCCCACCGAGTTCAAGCTGCTGCGCTACCTCATGCTCAACCCCAACCGGGTGCTGTCCAAGGCGCAGATCCTCGACCACGTGTGGGACTACGACTTCCGCGGGGAGAGCGGGATCGTCGAGTCCTACATCTCCTACCTGCGGCGCAAGATCGACACCGAGGGCCTGGCGCCGCTCATCCACACCAAGCGCGGCGTCGGCTACGTCCTGCGCAAGCCGCCGGAGGCGTAGTGGCGACGCCCTCCGCGCCCACCCCCGTCGTGTCCGCCTCCGACGCCCCCGCTCCCGTCACCGACCAGCCGACCGCCGACGTGCCCGACCCCGGGACCCGCCGGGGACACCCCCGCCTGCCGGACCGGTTCCACCAGCGGCTCGAGGAGCTCCCCCTGCGCGTGCGCCTCGTCAGCGTGCTGCTCGTGCTGCTGCTGCTCGCGCTGACCCTGACGGCAGGCGCCACAGCCGCGCTGATGCGCCGTGATCTCATGAGCCGGGTCGACCAGGACCTCAAGCGGGCCTACCCGAGCGTCGCGCAGCAGGCCCTCGACACGCTGCGGGCGCCGACGAGCAACCGGCTGCCGAGCGGTTACGCCGTCGTCTTCTACCCCACCGACGGCACGAACGCGGTCGAGATCGACCCCACCGGGCTCAACGGGCGCCCCGGTGTGCCGGACGCCCTGCCGCTCGACGACCCACGGGTCACCGGGTCCGACGCGTTCACCATCCCCTCCCGCGACGGGAACGGCGAGTGGCGCGCGCGTGCCGGCAAGCTTCGGGGCAACTCGGCGACGTTCATCGTCGCGGTGCCCCTGACCTCCGTGAGCCACACCGTGCGCCGGCTCATCCTCGTCGAGCTGCTGATCGGCCTGGGCGTTCTCGTCGCGATGGGCTGCGTGGGTTGGTATGCCGTGAACCGCGCCTTCCGGCCGCTGCGCCAGATCGAGGACACCGCCGCCGCGATCGCCGGCGGAGACCTGACCCGCCGGGTGCCGACGCGGACCGCCAAGGACGAGGTCACCTCGCTGTCACGCTCGCTCAACGTGATGCTCGCGCAGATCGAGCAGTCGTTCTCGGCCCGCGAGGCCTCCGAGGAGAAGATGCGGCAGTTCGTCGCCGACGCCTCGCACGAGCTGCGGACGCCCCTCGCGGCGGTCCGGGGGTACGCCGAGCTGTACCGGCAGGGCGCCGTGCGCGAGCCCGAGGACGTCGCGAGCGCGATGAGCCGGATCGAGGGCGAGGCCAGCCGGATGAGCGGACTGGTCGAGGACCTGCTCGTCCTCGCCCGCCTCGACGACCAGCGCCCCCTCGCCATCGGGCCCGTCGACCTCACTGTCGTCGCCGCCGACGCCGCGCAGGACGCCAGGGCCATCGACCCCGGCCGGCGGATCGAGGTGGTGGGCCTCGAAGGACCGCTCGGACCCACCGCGGCCCAGGGCGACGACGCCAAGCTGCGACAGGTGGTGGCCAACCTGCTGTCCAACGCCCTCAACCACACGCCGGCGGGCACCCCGATCGAGGTGGCCGTGGGCGCGCGGTCCCGCGACGGCATGGCCGTCGTCGAGGTGCGCGACCACGGTCCCGGGATCGACCCCGCGAAGGCGCGGCGCGTCTTCGAGCGCTTCTACCGCGCCGACCCCTCCCGGGCGCGCACCCGGGGCGGGGGCAACGGCCTCGGCCTGGCCATCGCCGCCGCCATCGTGGCGGCCCACCGGGGCCGGATCGGCGTCGCCCAGACCCCCGGTGGAGGGGCGACCTTCGTCATGGAGCTGCCCACAGCAAACTCCCAGCAGGCGTCCAGTACCCGTTGACGTCGCCGCGGTTGACTGAGGTCGACAGCACCGACCGAGGAGATACGAAACCATGACGCAGACCCCGCACGAGACCCGGAACCAGACCAGCGGCAGCGCGGGCGCGGACCCCGGCCACGAGGCGGGGTCGGTGCCCGAGCCGGTCGGCGCCCCGCAGCACGACCCGTGGGCCTCGCCGCAGCCGCTCTCCACCGCGCACCAGCCCTCGCAGGCCGCGCCGCAGTCGCCGGCCGCCGAGCGCCACCCGTACGGCGCGCCCCAGCCGCCGTCGGCACCGCAGTCGGGGGCGACCGGGCCGATCTGGTACGGCCAGACGGGCGAGCTGCCGCGCACCTCCGCCTTCGGCACCCTGCCGCCGGGCGCCCACGGACCCGACGCCTCCTCCCAGACCCCGGCTGGGCCGCCCCCTTCCTTCCCCACGCGGGACGGGGCAGAGCCTGCCCAGCCGGCCAAGCGGCGCCGCCTGGCGGAGATCACCTCCGTCGCGGTGCTGGCCGCCCTCCTTGCCAGCGGCGGCACCCTCGCCGCGACCCAGCTGGTCGACGGCTCGCAGCCCTCCTCCTCTGCGAGCGCCTCGACCCTGGGTCGCGGCACGGACAAGGGGCCGGTGGTCCAGGCGGACCCCAGCAACCCCAACTGGACGACCACGGCAGCGGCCGTCTCGCCCAGCGTGGTCGCGATCACCGTCGCCTCGGGGCAGGCCGAGGCCGAGGGCAGCGGCGTCATCATCGACGCCAAGGGGCACATCCTCACGAACAACCACGTCGTGAGCGGCGCCGGGTCCGGCGCGAGCCTCACGGTGACGCTCAACGACGGGCGGTCCTACAAGGCCACCGTGGCCGGCACCGACCCCAGCACCGACCTGGCGGTCATCACCCTCTCCAACGCCCCGAGCGACCTCAAGCCCGTGTCCATCGGCAACTCCGCCGACCTCAAGGTTGGCGACCCGGTCATGGCCGTCGGCAACCCGCTCGGCCTCGCCGGCACGGTCACCACGGGCATCGTCAGCGCGCTGGACCGCCCGGTGACGACGAAGGCCGAGGACAACAACCAGAACCAGAACCCCTTCGGGCAGCAGCAGGGTGGCAGCGACAGCACCGAGGTCGTGACCAACGCGATCCAGACCTCGGCGGCCATCAACCCCGGCAACTCCGGCGGTGCCCTGGTCAACGCCTCCGGCCAGCTGGTCGGGATCAACTCCGCCATCGCCAGCCTCGGCGGGTCGAGCAGCGGCGGCCAGAGCGGCAGCATCGGCATCGGGTTCGCCATCCCGGTCAACGAGGCGAAGATGATCGCCCAGCAGCTCATCCAGAACGGCAAGGCGCAGCACTCCTTCCTCGGGATCACCACCCGCGACGGCACCGCCTCGGACGGGACCAGCCAGCGGACCGGCGCCCAGGTGGTCGAGGTGTCCCCCGGCACCCCGGCGGCCAAGGCCGGCCTGAAGTCCGGTGACGTGGTCATCAAGGTCGACGGCCAGTCCACCGGCTCCTCGGAGTCGCTCGTCGCGAGCATCCGCGAGCGCGCCGTCGGCGCCACGGTGACCCTGACCGTGATCCGGGACGGCAAGCAGCAGACCCTCACGGCCACCCTCGCCGCGAAGCCGACCCGGTAACACCATCCCGGCCTGCCGGGTGTCCTCCCCCGGCTGCCTGGAAGCGGCCCCTGTGTGCGGGGCACGCCGCGCCCCTCGGACCCCTTCCCGAGGGGCGCGGTCCTGTCGCAGCGCGGCCACCGTTCCCGGTCCGGACGGCTGCGGGGCACCGGGAAACCCGGTTGGACGGGGCGCTCGGCGGTGGCAGAATCGCCCCTCGTGCCTGACGCCTCCCCCCTCGCCGAGCTCGAGCGGGAGCGGGAGCACCTCGAGCGGGCGCGGGCCGCGCTCGCCCGCATGCGCGAACAGACCCTGTCGCTCAAGGTCCAGGCGCACGACCCGATCTCGGCCGAGCACCTGGCCCGGACGCTGCACCTGCGCGCCGCGTCGCTCGAGGACGACCCCTCGACGACCCTGTTCTTCGGCCGGGTCGACACCGACGGCTCGCACTCCGACCAGGGCCCCGAGAGCTGGCACATCGGCCGGCGCCACGTGGCCGACGAGCACGGCGACCCGATGGTCATCGACTGGCGCGCGCAGATGTCAACGGCCTTCTACCGCGCCTCGCGCACCGACCCGATGGGGGTGGTCCTGCGGCGGCGGTTCGGCCTCGACCACGGCCGCATCACGGCGTACGAGGACGAGCACCTCCAGGACGTCGGCGAGCACGACGTGCGCAGCCGGATCCTCGCCGAGGAGATCGAGCGCCCCCGCGTGGGGCCGATGCGCGACATCGTCGCCACGATCCAGCCCGAGCAGGACGAGATCGTCCGCGCCGGCGCCGACCGGACCATCTGCGTCCAGGGGGCGCCGGGCACCGGCAAGACCGCCGTGGGTCTGCACCGGGCCGCCTGGCTGCTGTACGCGTTCCGCGACAAGCTGGCCCGCTCGGGGGTCCTGGTCATCGGCCCCAACCGCGCGTTCCTCGAGCACATCGGCGCCGTGCTACCCGCCCTCGGCGAGGTCGCCGTCGGCCACACCACGATCGAGGAGCTCGTCGCCTCCGTCCCCGTCCGCGGCGCCGACCCCACCGCCACCGCGGTCCTCAAGGGTGACGCCCGGATGGCGGACGTGATGCGGAATGCCGTGTGGTCGGCGGTGCGCCCGGCGACCGAGCCGCTCGTGGTGCCCCGTGGGGTGCGCAAGTGGCGCGTCCCCGCCTACGAGGTCACGGAGATCGTCGACGAGCTCCGCGCGCGGGGGGTGCGCTACGACGCGGCGCGGCAGATGCTCCCCCAGCGGCTCGCCCATGCGGTGCTGCTCAAGATGGAGGCCGCCGGCGACTCGCCGGACGACCGGGTGCAGGACACGGTCGCCAGGTCCACGGTGGTGCGCAAGTATGCCGCGTCGCTCTGGCCGCCGCTCGACGCCAAGGCAGTCCTCTTCCAGCTGCTGTCCGACGCGGAGGCACTGGCCCGCCACGCCGAGGGGGTCCTCACCGAGGCAGAGCAGCGGATCCTGGTGTGGGAGAGGCCACCCCGCAGCAAGGGGGGCGCACGGTGGTCGCTCGCCGACACGGTGCTGCTCGACGAGCTGGCCGACCACATCAGCCGCACGCCCTCTCTGGGTCACGTGGTCCTCGACGAGGCGCAGGACCTGTCGCCGATGCAGCTGAGAGCGGTCGGCAGGCGCTGCTCCACGGGCGCCGCCACCGTGCTCGGCGACATCGCGCAGGGCACGACGCCCTGGGCCACCGACTCGTGGGAGTCCTCGCTCGAGCACCTGGGCAAGCCCGGGAGCCACGTCGAGGTGCTCGACCGGGGTTTCCGCCTGCCCGCGTCGGTGATCGAGTACGCCGCGCGCCTGCTGCCGCACATGGCCCAGGGACTCGGCATGCCGGTGTCGGTGCGTGACAACCCCGGCCGGCTCGACCTGGTCGCCGCGGCCGACCACGCCGTCGCGGTCACGGAGGTCGTCGCGGCCGTGGACCGCGAGCGCGCCGAGCCCGGGTCCATCGGCGTCATCGTCAGCGACTCGGCGGTCACGACCATGTCGGAAGCGCTGCGGGACAACGGGATCGAGCACGGTGTGCTGGGCCAGGACCACGGCGACATCGACCACCAGGTCGACGTCGTCCCGGCCTCGGTCGCCAAGGGCCTGGAGTTCGACCGGGTCATCGTGGTCGAACCGGCCGCCATCGTCGCTGCCGAACCGGACGAGCGCACCGGGTTGCGGCGCCTCTACGTCGTCCTCACCCGGGCAGTCACGGCCCTGACCGTCGTCCACGCGCAGCCCCTCCCGCACCCGCTCGCCGGCTGACCCGCGAGCGGCTGACCCTGGCGGCCGACCCGGGCGGCTGACCCGCGGCTTGAGCAGCGGGCTGAACAGCGACTAGGCCGAACGCACGAGGCGCCCCGGGGCGTTCGTCGCGACACTCCCTCGAATGCGGGCGGGAAGGGCCGCCCACAGGGGAGAGGAAATGACATGAGAACAGTACGCAGGGCCCTGCTCGGCACAGCGGCCGCAGCCACCCTGGTGGTCGCCACGGCGGGCGCGGGACTGGCCCACGAGTGCACCAACCTCGACAAGAAGGCGGGGGCGGGGGCACAGCTGGTCTTCGGCCCCACGGGGGACGTCGAGTACATCAGCAAGGGCCTGCAGAACCGGATCGACCGCGGCCTGGTGGACTTCGAGACCGGTGCGGGCTTCAGCGGCCTGATCGGGTTCGACGACGACGGCGACGGCATCGCCGACGGGTTCACCTGGATCGTCGGGCCCAACGGCGAGATCCCGCAGCAGGCCCAGTGGAACGGCTCCACCTGTCACGGGGTCATCAACTTCGAGGTCGTGGAGGCGTGCCTGTCCGGCGGTGCCTGACCGGTGAGGGGCCGGCACGTCTGCCAGACTCGCGGACGTGCCGGCCCTGATCACGTGGTGGACGATGGACGTCGCCGAGCTCGCGCCGCAGGCGCACTCGGACGCGGTGCACGCCATCGGTGCCGACCTGCTCGGCCGCTGGACCGAGGAGCACCGCAGGTACCACACCACCCGACACCTCGTGGAGGTGTTCTGGGCGCTGGAGGACCTCGAGCAGGGAGGGGCCGTCGACGCCCGGGAGGCGGCGCTCGGACGGCTGGTCGGGTGGTTCCATGACGCCGTCTACGACCCTGCCGCGACGGGGGGCGAGAACGAGCGGGCGAGCGCGGACCTGGCCGGCCGCGACCTGCGAGCACTGGGCCTGGCCGACGAGGACGTCACCGCGGTGCACGACCTCGTCCTGGCGACGACGCACCACGACCTGCCCGAGGCGGGGCTCGCCGCGGCCTTCCACGACGCCGACCTCTGGATCCTCTCGGCGCCGGCGGGCCGGTACCGCGAGTACACGCGGCAGGTGCGTGAGGAGTATGCCGCCGTGCCCGACGAGGCGTTCCGCGCCGGCCGCGCCTCGGTGCTGCGGCCGTTCCTCGACCGGGACTTCGTCTACGCGACCGACCCCGCCCGGGAGGCGTGGGAGGACCGGGCCCGGCAGAACCTGGCCGAGGAGCTCAGCAGCCTGCTCTGACCCGCCCTGACCGCCGAGGCCTGGGACTTCGGGTCAGAGGGCGAGGACGCCGGCCACCATCGGCCACCAGAACTGGCCGCCCGAGCGGGCGCGCAACTCCTCGGGCTGCAGCCACTGCGGGTCGACCGCGTCGGGCTCCCCGGCGACCAGGGCCGGCCCCGGTCCGGCCAGCCGCGCGGCATACAGCTGCATGCTCCCGCCCTCGGCGGGCCAGCGGCCGCGCACCCCGGGCAGGGGGTGGAAGTCCTCGTGCCCCACGGGCACGAGGTCGCCGGGGTCGAGGCGCACGCCCGTCTCCTCCCAGACCTCTCGTACCGCGCACTCCGCCACGGACTCGCCGTCCTCACGCCAGCCGCCCGGGATGCCCCACTCCTGCCGGCGCGGGCTCCACAGGGCCGCGCAGAGGCCGTCGCCGTCACGCAGGACCACCATGGCCGCGAAGACCGTGCCGGGCGGGACCGGCGCGGGGTCGAGCCACAGCTCGACGTCACAGGAGCTGCCGTCGGCGAAGCGTGCGCCCGCGACCCGGTCGACGAGGGTGCTCACCGCCGGGGGCCGTCCGACACCAGTGGCCACCAGTGCCGGGTCGACAGGACGTCCTCGACGTCGCCGGGCACCACCCAGCGGCCGGCCAGCGCCCCCGCCCCGGACTCGACCTCTCCGGTCCACACCGCGAAGGCCGCCGTCGGCACCGGCCACGGGTACTCGGCGTCAGGCTGCGGAACCGTGTTGCGCACGTACCCGAGCAGGGTGGTCGTCGGCGGCGTCGGGCCACCCATCACGACCGTGTGGAGGTGGTCGAGGACGGCACGGGTCCCCAGCGCCCCCACGGGCGCGGACGGCAGGTCCGGGCCGCCGCCCCCGAGGCGGTCGACGACGAGCAGCTCGTCCCCACGCCAGAGGGCCAGCCGCACCACGACCGTCGAGGCCGGCGGCTCGGGCTGGCGCGAGGCGATGACGTCCGCGCGCGAGCCCGGGGGAAGCCAGGCGGCGCCGGGCACCGAGGCCAGCACCCGCTCGTGCGTGCGCTTCTGCACCCGCAGACCGCTGCCTCGCAGGATGCGCACCAGGTCACGCCCGGCGACGGGCTGGGCCCCCGCCCCGACCAGCACGGCGTACCGCTCCTCGGGCACGTCGTAGTGGTCGCCCTCGAACGCCCGTCGCGGGATGCCCTGGGCCGCGGCGAACTCGTGGAGCTCGTCGTAGGAGCGGTCGCTCACGAGGTGCGACCACAGGCGTCCGTGCGCCGGCCAGGCCGGCGGGTCGATCCAGATGGTCACGGGCCGACGCTACCCCGGGCGGCCGGGACCTGTGGACAACCGCGGCCGGCCGCGCTCACCCGCCTAGCGTGCTGGGGGACGGCGCCACCGGGGTGCCGGGACGACAGGAGGGGTCATGTCCGCACAGTTCCAGGTCGACACCGAGCGGATCCAGGCGGCGTCGGGTGACATCGCCCGCATCTCGGGGGAGATCGACGGCCAGGTCACGGCGATGATGAGCCGGCTGACCGCGCTTCAGGACGCGTGGACCGGCACGGCGTCGGCCCGGTTCCAGTCGCTGGTCGGCGAGTGGCAGGCCACGCAGAAGCAGGTGCGGGCCTCCCTCGACTCGATCGGCGGGGTCCTGGCCGCGGCCGGGGCCCAGTACGCCGAGACGGAGGCCCAGACGGTCCGCATGTTCCAGTGACGACGGCGGCCCGCCCCGGGTCGGGTGGGCCGCCGTCGGCACCGGCAGGGGTGCACGGTGGCGTGTGCCCGGGGCCGCGTGCCGTCGGGCTGTGGGTCGTGCGGCGGAATGCCGTGCGGCCGGGGGCCGTGCGGCGGCGGGCCGGGCGGCTACTCCGTGGTGATCGCGCGCAGCACGTCGAGCCGGGCCGCGCGGCTACTCGGTGGTGATCGCGCGCAGCACGTCGAGCCGGGCCGCGCGGCGCCCCGGCCAGAGGGCGGCGAGCACCCCGACGAGCCCCGCGAGCACCACGAACACGGCCAGCTGGGCCACCGGGATCGCCAGGACGTCGATGCCCTCGTCGGCCAGGCTCCGCTGGAGCACCCAGCCGGCGCCGAGACCCAGGACGACCCCGAGCACCGCCCCGAGCAGGGCGATCGCGACCGACTCCAGTCGCAGCATGCTGCGCAGCTGCCGCCGGCTGAGCCCGACGGCTCGCAGCAGGCCGATCTCGCGCGTGCGCTCGATCACCGACAGCGCGAGGGTGTTGACGATGCCCAGCACCGCGATGACGACGGCCAGCCCCAGCAGCGCGTAGATGATGTAGAGCAGCTGGTCGATCGGCTTGCGCTGCTCGGCCTTGAAGGCGTCCTGGTCCTTGAGGGTGACCGACGGCTGGTCGGCGACCACCTTCTCCAGCCCCGCCTGGACCGTTGCCGCGGAAGCCCCCGGCGCCCGCAGGATGTACGTGGCGGTGTCCTGCGTGGGCACCCCCGCCGCCGTGGCCGCCGCCTGGGTGACCAGTATCGGCGGGGTGATGGCCTGCTTGGCGAAGACGCCGGCCACGGTGAACGGCTGCGGGGCGGAACCTGCGACGGCGACGTCCACCGTCGAGCCGACCGAGACGCTCAGCGCCGCGGCCTTCTCGTCGTCGAGGAACACGCTGCGGTCCGAGGCGCCCCGGAACGAGCCCGCCTTCATCTGCAGCGGCACGACGTCGGCGAACTCGTTCGGCACGACGGCTCCGGTCCAGGAGCGGTTCCCCTCGATGGTCGAGCCCGTGTAGCGCATCGACGCCGCCGCCTGGACGCCCGGCACGGCCGCGAGCTCGCGGGTGATCGTGGCCGAGAAGGGCTGGCCGATGGCGTTCGAGACCACGTAGTCGGCGACGAAGTTCTCGCCGATCGACTTGTCCACGCTGGCCTTCGCCGAGGCGCCGAACACCGACATCATCGAGACCAGGGTCAGCCCGATCATCAGCGCCGACGCGGTGGCGGCGGTCCGACGCGGGTTGCGGACGGCGTTCTGCTCGGCCATGAGGCCGATCGAGCCGAAGGCGCGCCGGTACACGGTGCCGAGCAGCGCGATGACCGGTCGCCCGATGACGGGGCTCGTGAGGATCGCAGCCATGACCAGCCCGAAGACTCCCGACCCGACCCAGTAGGAACCGTGGTCGGCGCTGGTGAACGCACCCAGCCAGGTGGCCCACAGCCCGAAGAGGAACAGGCAGAGCCCGACCATGAGCCGCCAGCGCATCGTCGACTCCGGCAGGGCGATGTCGTCGCGCATCGCGGCGACGGGCGGCATCTTCCCGGCACGGCGAGCGGGCAGGTAGGCCGCGAGCATCGTCACGAGCAGCCCCACGGCATACCCGATGAGGGCGGTGGTCGGCCGGAAGACGAGCGGCGACCCGCTCAGGTCGAGGCCGAACTGCGCGAACAGCTTCGTGATGCCGATCGCGAGCACGAAGCCGAGGCCGAGCCCCACCGTGGACCCCAGCAGCCCGACGACCAGGGCCTCGAAGAGCACCGAGCGGGTGACCTGGCGGCGGCCGGCGCCGAGCGCCCGGAGCAGCGCCAGCTCGCGGCTGCGCTGGGCGACCAGGATCGAGAAGGTGTTGATGATGAGGAACGACCCGACGAACAGCGCGATCCCCGCGAAGATCAGCAGGAACACGTTGATGAACGACAGCGCCTTGGTCACCGAGTCCTGGGACTCCTTGGCCACTGCGTCCCCGGTCACCGCCTCGTAGCCCGAGGGCAGCTTCGCCTGGACGGTGCGGGCGAGGTCGGCCGCGGAGACGCCCGGCTGCGCGGTCACCCACACGTCGCTGAACTGGTCCTTGCCGCCGTAGTAGATCTGCTGGGCGGTCCGGGTGTCGAAGAAGGCGAGGGTGGCGCCGACCGTGCCGCCCTTGAACTCCGCGATGCCGACGAGCTTGGCCGACAGCTTCGGGGTGGCGCCGCTCGTGACCAGCTGGACGGTGTCGCCGAGGGTGTAGCCGGCGCGCTGGGCCGTCGAGGCGTCGAGCACGACCTCGCTGCGGCCCTGCGGCCAGCGGCCGCTGGACAGTGTCGCCGGCGGGTCACCGGCCGAGGTCGGCGCATCGTTGTGGCTGAGCCCGAGGCCCGGCGGGCCACCACCACCGATGAGCTTGCCCTTCGTGGAGACGACGAACGTGGTGGGGTCGCTGACGTTGCCGTCGGCCCGCGCGACGCCGGGCACGTCGGCGAGCGTGCGCACCAGTGAGCCGGGGACGGTCTTGGCGGTGGGGCCCTGCTCGAAGCTGCTGCCGACGACCTGGGGACGGACCACGACGTCGCCGACCGTGTTGACGATGCCGTCGAAGGCCTTACCGAGGGTGTCCGTGAAGATGAAGGACCCGGAGACGAACGCGACGCCGAGGATGATGGCGAACGCGCTCATGAACAGCCGCAGCTTGCGGCCGAGCAGGCTCTTCCAGCTGGCTCGCAGCACGGCTCAGCCCTCCGACGAGGCGCCGGACGCGCTGGCCGCGCCGGTGACGCCGGGGGTGCTAGCCGCGCCGGTGACGCCGGGGGTGCTAGCCGCGCCGGTGGCGCCGGACGAGCTGGTCGCGGCGGAGGCGCCGGCCGCACCCGGGTGGTGCCCCGACAGCTCGGCCATCCGCTCGAGGATCCGCTCGGCCGTCGGGTCGCGCATCTCGTCGACGAAGCGCCCGTCGGCGAGGAACACGACCCGGTCGGTGTGCGAGGCCGCCACGGGGTCGTGGGTGACCATGACGATCGTCTGGCCGAACTCGTCGACGCTGCGGCGCAGGAACGACAGCACCTCCGCCCCCGAGGTCGAGTCGAGGTTGCCCGTGGGCTCGTCGGCGAAGACGATCTCCGGCCGGCTGACCAGCGCCCGCGCGCAGGCGACGCGCTGCTGCTGGCCGCCCGACAGCTCGCTCGGCCGGTGCGTCAGCCGGTCGCGGAGGCCGACGGTGTCGACGACGAGGTCGAACCACCCGGGGTCGGGCTTGCGGCCGGCGATCGCCAGCGGCAGCAGGATGTTCTCCTGCGCCGTGAGCGTCGGGATGAGGTTGAACGCCTGGAACACGAAGCCGATCCGGTCACGGCGCAGGGTGGTGAGCGCCTTGTCCTTGAGGGTCGTGATGTCGACGTCGCCGATGAGGACCTGGCCGCTCGTGACGGCGTCGAGACCGGCCGCGCAGTGCATCATCGTCGACTTGCCCGAGCCCGACGGCCCCATGATCGCGGTGAACTCGCCGCGGGCGATCTCGAGGTCGACCTCGTCGAGGGCGCGGACCGCGGTCTCGCCCTTGCCGTAGACCTTGGTCAGGCCGACGACCCGCGCCGCGGGCGCCCGGGTGTCGCCGCGGCTCGCGGTGGACGCGGCCCCGCCCGTGGGGTCGTGGGTGGTGGTGGATGTCATCTTCGGCTCCCGGCTCACAGTGGTTTCCCGTTCTCCTCAAACGTAGAGACGACGCCGTCCCCGGGCCCTCGGGTTCGACCCTGAGCCTCCCCTGAGTGAACCCTCAGTCCACCCACAACGTTCCCCGGGGTGGTGCCGCGGGGGTTTCGCGGGGTTTGGTGCCGAGCCGTCCGGTATGCCGGGTCCAGCCGGGCGGTCAGTGGATCCGGGGCGTCAGTGGATGGCGACGCGGGCGACCCGACGGACGTCCGGGTGGTCGTAGCGCTCCCCGCGGACCTCGCCGGTGTCCCAGCGGACGACGAGGCCGCGACCCCGGACCTCGAGGGTGGCCAGGTTGTTGTCGAACCACGGCCCGTGGGTGACGGTCCACGGGTAGGGGGCGTTGGGCACCTTGTCGGTGTGCCGCACGAGGAACTGCAGGGGCCGCGCCAGCCGCTTGCCGAGGAACGCCTGGGCGATGCGGACCCTGCGCGGCAACGGGTTCCGGATCGGGGAGCAGACCAGCTGGACGACGCGGCTGCTGCCCGGCTCCAGGCTCGCCGGCGTGATCTCGGTGACGTAGGAGTTGTGCACGTCGCCGGACAGGAAGGTGATCGTCCCGGGCCGCTTGCCCCGCCGGCCCGTCGCCACCTCGGTGACCATCCCCATGACCCGCTGGAAGCCCTCCTCGAAGGCGGCCCAGTGCTCGAGGTCGACAGCCCTGCGCATCTTCTCCCCCCACACGGCCACCCGGTGGCCCCACGCGCCGTTCGCCATCGCCTCGTTGATGGCCTCGAGGTCGTGGATCCCCTGCGCCATGAGGAAGGGCAGGGACGTGCCGACGAAGAGGTGGTCGACGTCACCGCGCAGCTGCCGGTCGAGCCACTCCATCTCCTCGTCGTCGAGGATCGAGCGACGACCGGGCTGGAGGACCCGAGCCGCCCGGGAGTCGACGACGACGAGCCGCGACTCGCCGAGGTCACGGCTGTAGCTCCACCGGTAGGTCTCGGGCTCGCGGTCCACCCGCTCGGCGAAGGCGTCGAGCACCTCCGTGAGGTCGACCTCGTCGGTGCCCTCGTGCCGCGCCACCAGCTGCCAGAGCTCGTCGCCGGCCAGCTCGTCGGGCGAGAGGTTGCCCAGGTGCTGGTAGACCCAGTACGAGCCGAGCCCGCCGACGATCCGGTCGTGCCACCACGGCAGCGCGTTGATCTCCCGGTGCCACGACAGGGAGGTGTTCCAGTCGTCGCGGATGTCGTGGTCGTCGAAGATCATCGCGCTCGGCAGCGTGGACAGCAGCCAGCGGTTGAGCGGGTCCGACCACGCGAGCAGGTAGAGGTGGGCGTACTCGTCGTAGTCCTTGAGCTCCTCGCCGGGCGGCTCGTCGAGGCTGCGCCGGGAGGCGATGTAGGCGCGCATCTCCTCGGACGTCTCGTCGGCATACACCTGATCGCCGAGGAAGCACACGAGGTGCGGCCACTCGTCCTCCTGCCGCTCCGGGCGGCTGAGGTGGTGGGCGAAGGCGCGCAGGGCGTCGACGCCGTTGCTGGCGTTGCCCTCCTTGTCGTGCGGGACGCTGGTCCGGCACGACCCGAAGGTGAGCCGCGTGGGCTCGGACCGTCGCAGCAGCCGCACCCGGCTCGGCGGCAGCCCGCGGAACCGCGGCTCGGGCTCCGGCCACACCTGCTCGCCTCCGATGCGGACGACGTAGTCGCTCGCGGCGCCCGCCTCGAGCCCGTCGAGGACGACGAGCGCGTAGTGCCGCCCGTGCGCCCGGAAGGTGGGCGCCTCCCAGGTGCGTCCGAACGCCTCGACCTGCACCGTCCCGGCATCGCGGGTCTGCACCCAGATGGTCGCGGAGGTCTCCCCGACGTACCGCAGCAGGGGTCCGAGGACGAGGGGCCCCTCGGGCACGTCAGTGGTCATCGCACTGTTCTACACGGTCGCGACGGGCACCACAGGACAGTTGTACCGGGCGATCGAGGACGGCTGTGCCTGCCGCCCGAGGTGCCCGGGTTCCTAGCGTCGACGGAGAGACCGGAACCCCGGGCCGCCCACCAGCGAGAGGCACGCCATGACCACCCGACCCGTCACCGAGACCACCACCGGCACCACCACCCAGCCCGCGGCCCAGCCCGCGGCCCAGCCCGCGGCCCAGCCCGCGGCCCAGCCCGCGGCCGCCCCCGGCCGGCCCACCGGGACACCGAGCCATCGCCGCCGCACCCTGGCCCGGACCTCACCCCTCGCCGCGGCCGCTGCCGCCGGCGTCGCCTGGCTGCCGCTGCACGCCGTGGCCGACCTCGAGGTCCGCCAGGGTGGGGCGGTGCAGCAGGTGGGCCTGCTCGCGGTCGCGGTCAGCGCCCTCGTCACCGGCGTGGGTGCGCTCGCCGTCGGCTCCGTCGTCCGCAGGACGGCCCGCAGGCCGCGACGCACCTTCGTCGGCACTGCCCTCGTGGTCCTCGTCCTGTCACTGTTCGGCCCCGCGGGGGCGGCGACGTCGGCCGGCGGAGGGCTGGCGCTCGCGTGCCTGCACGTCGTCGTGGCCGGCGTCGTCGTGCCGCTCGTCGCCCGTTCCCTCCCGCACGCCCGATGACCCCGGCCACAATGTCCGGTATGCCGAGTCCTCCCGTCCGCGGTGCGTGGCCCCGCATGCCGCGCTGGGCGGGGGTGGCGTGGGCGTCGCTGTGGTGCGCCGGTCTGCTGGCTCCCTCGGTCGCCGCGCTCGGGGAGGCCCACCACCCCGTGTGGGCCGTCATCGACCTGGTCGTCGCCGGGTCGGCCTTCCTGCTCGCGACCGCGGACGCCGCCTCCGCGGCGGGTCCGCGCCGACCCTGGCTCTGGCCCGTCGTGGTGCTGCAGGCCCTTGCCACCGCCGGCCTCGTCGCCGACGGAGGCCTGCCCTGGGCGACGCTGCCCCTGCTGCTCGTCATCGCGGTGGGCGTGGCCGTCCCACTGCGGGTCGCCCCCTGGCTGGTCGTGGTCGTCGCGGTCGCGGCCGCCGTGACCGACCACGCGCGCGGTGCGGCCTGGGACGCCGCCCTGCTCTCGACCGGGCTCACGACGCTCCTGGCCGGGATGCTGACGTGCGCGTTCGGCTGGCTCGCCCTGGTCATCGCAGAGCTGCACCGCACGCGGGACGAGCTGTCACGCACGGCCGTCGCCGCCGAGCGGCTGCGGTTCTCGCGGGACCTGCACGACCTGCTGGGGCACAGCCTGTCGGTGGTGTCCGTCAAGGCCCAGGCGGCACAACGCGCGGTGCGGGCCGACCCGGCCGCCGCCGAGCAGCACGCGGCCGACATCGCCGCTCTGTCGCAGGAGGCGCTGCGTGAGGTCCGCGAGGCCGTGCAGGGCTACCGCGGGACCAGCCTCGACGCCGAGGTGGACCGCGCGGCCCAGTCGCTGCGCGCCGCCGGGATCGTCACGGAGGTGGAGCGCGGCGACCACGGCCTCGACCCGGCGCACGACGAGCTCCTCGCCTGGGTGGTCCGCGAGGGCGCGACGAACGTGCTGCGCCACGGGCGAGCGGCCCACGCGCGCATCCGGACCAGGACCGACCGCGAGGGCGTCACCGTGCTGATCGAGAACGACGGCGGCGGCCCCGACGCCGACGAGGACACCCTGACGGACTCCGGTGGCTCGCTGACCGGCTCGGGGCTGGTGGGGCTGCGGGAACGGCTGCTGATCGCCGGGGGTGAGCTCTCGACGCACGGCGACACGACCGGTTTCACGCTGTCGGTCCGGCTCCCCCACACCGACCACAGGGGCCGGCCGGCCACCCGCGGTCTGCGCACCCGGGTCGACAGCGGGTCACCTGCGCGGTCCCGGGAGGGGACGGCGTGACCACCCTGCTGCTGGCCGAGGACCAGGTGATGATGCGCGAGGCGCTAGCCACGCTGCTCGACCTCGAGCCGGACCTGTCCGTCGTCGGCCACGTCGGCCGGGGTGACGAGGTGCTCGCCGCCGTGCGGGAGCTCGGGCCCGATGTCGTCCTGCTCGACATCGAGATGCCGGGCCGGTCCGGCCTCGACGTGGCGGCCGACCTGCATGCCGCGGCCCCTGAGGTGCGGGTCGTCGTCGTGACGACGTTCGGGAGGCCGGGCTACCTGCGCCGGGCGCTCGACGCCGGGGTGCGCGGGTTCGTCGTCAAGGACGGCCCCGTCGAGGGGCTCGCCGACGCCGTCCGCCGGGTCGCCGCCGGGGAGGTCGTCATCGACCGCGCCCTGGCCGCCGACGCACTCGTGGCCGGGCCCGACCCGCTGACCGAGCGGGAGCGGGACGTGCTGCGCGAGAGTGCCGACGGCGCCACCGTGGCCGACATCGCGGCCGCCCTGCACCTGTCCGAGCAGACGGTGCGCAACTACCTGTCCGCCGCGATCGGCAAGACGGGCACCCGCAACCGGGCCGAGGCGGCCGCCGAGGCGCGCCACCGCGGCTGGCTCTGACCGCGCGGCAGCCAGCCACCCGGCATACCGGGGCATGCGGAAGGGCGGCCCACCCGGAGGTGAGCCGCCCTTGCGCGGATGCCGTGTGCGGCAGGTTCCTGAGCTGGCTCAGAAGCCCATGCCGCCCATCTCGTCGCCACCCGGTGCCATCGGCGCAGCCTTCTCGGGCTTGTCGGCGATGACGGCCTCGGTGGTGAGGAACAGTGCGGCGATCGACGCGGCGTTCTGCAGCGCGGAACGCGTCACCTTGGCCGGGTCGATGATGCCCGCGGCGATGAGGTCGACGTACTCGCCGGTGGCGGCGTTGAGGCCCCAGCCGGACTCGAGGTTGCTGACCTTCTCCGCCACGACGCCGCCCTCGAGACCGGCGTTGATCGCGATCTGCTTGAGCGGGGCCTCGATGGCGACCTTGACGATGTTCGCGCCGGTGGCCTCGTCACCCTCGAGCTCGAGCTTCTCGAACGCGGCCTTGCCCGCCTGGAGCAGGGCCACGCCACCACCGGCGACGATCCCCTCCTCGACGGCGGCCTTGGCGTTGCGCACGGCGTCCTCGATGCGGTGCTTGCGCTCCTTGAGCTCGACCTCGGTCGCGGCGCCGGCCTTGATGACTGCGACACCGCCGGCC
Source organism: Phycicoccus ginsengisoli (assembly GCF_054779295.1). Taxonomy (NCBI): domain Bacteria; kingdom Bacillati; phylum Actinomycetota; class Actinomycetes; order Micrococcales; family Intrasporangiaceae; genus Phycicoccus; species Phycicoccus ginsengisoli. The sequence goes on along the minus strand of NZ_BAAGYN010000005.1, from coordinate 143,054 downwards.
AGCTTGGCCAGGCGCTCCTGCAGCTTCTCGCGGTCGTAGTCGCTGTCCGACTTCTCGATCTCGGCGCGGATCTGGTTGACGCGACCCTGGATCTGGTCGGCGTCGCCCGCACCCTCGACGATGGTCGTCTCGTCCTTGGTGACGACGACCTTGCGCGCACGGCCGAGCAGGTCGAGCTCCGCGGTGTCGAGCTTGAGGCCGACCTCCTCGGAGATGACCTGACCACCGGTGAGGATGGCGATGTCCGCCAGCATGGCCTTGCGGCGGTCACCGAAGCCCGGGGCCTTGACGGCGACGGACTTGAAGGTGCCGCGGATCTTGTTGACCACCAGGGTCGACAGGGCCTCTCCCTCGACGTCCTCGGAGATGATCAGCAGCGGCTTGCCGGACTGCATGACCTTCTCGAGCAGCGGGAGCAGGTCCTTGATGCCCGAGATCTTGGAGTTCACGACGAGGACGTAGGGGTCCTCCAGCACGGCCTCCATGCGCTCGGTGTCGGTCACGAAGTAGTGGCTGATGTAGCCCTTGTCGAAGCGCATGCCCTCGGTGAGCTCGAGCTCGAGGCCGAAGGTGTTGGACTCCTCGACGGTGATGACGCCTTCCTTGCCGACCTTGTCCATGGCCTCGGCGATCATCTCGCCGATCTGGGGGTCAGCAGCGGAGATCGAGGCGGTGGAGGCGATCTGCTCCTTGGTCTCGACGTCCTTGGCCATCTCGAGCAGCTGGGTGGAGACGGCCTCGGTGGCCGCCTCGATGCCGCGCTTGAGGGCCATCGGGTTGGCGCCGGCCGCGACGTTGCGCAGGCCCTCCTTGACGAGGGCCTGGGCCAGCACGGTGGCGGTGGTGGTGCCGTCGCCCGCGACGTCGTCGGTCTTCTTGGCGACCTCCTTGACGAGCTCGGCGCCGATCTTCTCGTACGGGTCGTCGAGCTCGATCTCCTTGGCGATGGACACGCCATCGTTGGTGATCGTGGGGGCACCCCACTTCTTCTCGAGGACGACGTTGCGGCCCTTCGGGCCGAGGGTGACGCGGACGGCGTCGGCGAGGATGTTCATGCCCCGCTCGAGCCCGCGCCGAGCCTCTTCATCGAAAGCGATGATCTTGGCCATTCGGGTGGTTCCTCCCACGCGAAACGATGTGACGGCCAGCGGGTGCCCGCGACGGACGGACCGGCACGCACGGCTCATGTCTTCCGCGCATCCCGGACCTCACCTTGACTGGCCAGGATTGTCACTCTCGGGGTGAGAGTGCTAACGCCATTATTGGCACTCTCGGGTGGAGAGTGCAAACGGCGGCACGGGGCCGCCGCGCCCGACCGAGCCCCGCTCAGGTGGCCTCGACGTCCATCGAGTCGAAGACCAGCTCCACCGTCTCGAGCACCAGCTCGTTCGACGCCGCCACCAGCGGGGAGACGCGGTATGCCGCGGGGAACGCATTGCGGAAGCGCCAGGCCAGGACCGGGGACCGGGTCGCGTCCAGCAGCCGGACGCGCACGTCGCGGTCCACGTGCGGGTCGCCGTCGCGGGCGGCCTTCCACCACGTCCACAGCGACAGGTCGGAGGTCAGGCTCCGCGTGAGCACGAGCCGCGAGTACCCGGCGCGACCCGGCTGCATGCGCGGCTCGTTGCTCCGGTCGGTGCCCGAACGGTACGCGACCTCGTCGACGTGCGCGACCGGGAGGTCCACGCGGGAGAAGCGGACCTCCTCGCCCGTGCCGAGGTCGACGGTGAAGTCCGAGCCCTCATAGGGGTCCGTGGGAGCGGCCATGCCCCAGCGTGGCAGGTCCCACGGCACCCGGTCGAGGACGTCGGGGTGCAGTCGCGGACAACCACGGACAAACCGACCACCCCGGCGCCCAGGCTCGCCACACCGTGGGAATCGGTTCCGCGCGGGCCCGTTTCTCGCCCCCGGAGCCGCTCGCCCGTGGGAATCTGTTCCGCGCGGGCCCGTTTCTCGCCCCCGGAGCCGCTCGCCCGTGGGAATCTGTTCCGCGCGGGCTGGTTTCGCCGCGCCGCGGCCCGTGCGGGGCCCCGGCGTCGACGGCCTACCCCTCAGCCGCGGGGGAAGCGCAGGGTCACGACCTGGAAGGGCCGCAGCGCCAGCGACACGCCCTGCTCCGACCCGTCGTCCGCGACGCCGTCCGTGGGCAGGGGTCGCTCGAGCAGGTCCACGGCACACGCACCGGAGTGCTCGAACCCGGCCCGCACCCGCGCGACGCACCGCCGGCCCAGCGCCTCGTAGAGCCGCACGACCACGTCGCCGGACCCGTCGTCGGCGAGCTTGACCGCCTCGACGAGCACGCCGGCGCCCTCCACCGCCACAAGCGGCTCGACCGGTGTCCCGCTGCCGCGCACGACCCGCACCGGCAGGTTGACCCGGTAGCCCTCACGGACCGCGTCGGCGATCGCGGCACCCGGCACGAGCGCGTACCGCATCCGGTGCACCCCGAGGTCGGCGTGCGGGTCGGGGCTCTGCGGCGCGCGGAGCAGCGACAGCCGGACGCAGGTGCTCGTGCCGCCGCCCTCGCGCTCGCGCCGGGTCACGTCGTGGCCGTACGTCGAGTCGTTGACGACGGCCGCGCCGTACCCCGGCTCGCCGACGTGCACCCAGCGGTGCGCGCAGATCTCGAACTTCGCCGCGTCCCACGAGGTGTTGGTGTGGGTCGGCCGGTGCACGTGCCCGAACTGGACCTCCGACGTCGAGCGCTCGGTCGTGACGTCGAGGTCGAACGCCGCCTTGAGGACCTGTTCCCGCTCGCGCCAGTCCACCTGCGTGTCGACGTCGACCCGCGGCTCACCGACGGGCAGCGTCACGAGCTGGGTCACGGTCGAGGACCCGAACCGCCGCACGACTCGCACACCCGCTTCGACCTGCTCGACCGACTCGGCCTCGTCGAGGTCGCGGACGGCGTTGCGGTAGAAGGCATCCACGTCCCAGGCGTCCCACCTGTTCGGGGTGTCGGGGTGGATCTGGAGCAGGTTCCCGGCCGACCCGGGCGCCAGCACCTCACGCCCCGACGCGGCGTCGACGACCGACACCAGCAGGCCGCGGGCGTCGAGCCTGGCCGTGACGAGCCCGTTGTCGAGCACCCACCCGTCGCCGTCCGCCAGCACCTGCACCTCGACCCGGGGCGGGTCGGCGGCCCCGGCCCCGAGGGCGGGAACCCCGGACCGCTCGTGCGGCGCCGCGTTGAACGCCACCTCCACGTCGCCGTCGCCCGCCAGGGCGGCCTGCCCACGCGCGATCATCGCTTCGAGCTCGGCCTCCACCGCGGCATACGCCTCAACCGCCTGGCGGTGCACCCACGCGATGGACGAGCCGGGGAGGATGTCGTGGAACTGGTTGAGCAGCACCACCTTCCAGAGCCGGTCCAGGTCCTCGAGCGGGTATGCCGCGCCGGTCCGGACGGCGGCCGTGGCCGCCCAGAGCTCGGCCTCGCGCAGCAGGTGCTCGCTGCGGCGGTTGCCCTGCTTGGTGCGGGCCTGGGAGGTGTAGGTGCCGCGGTGGAACTCGAGGTACAGCTCGCCCACCCACACCGGCGCGTCCGGGTACTCCGCCTCGGCCGCCTCGAAGAATGCGTCCGGGCGCTCGACCTCGACCCGCGGGGAGCCGTCGAGGTCCCGCAGGCGCGCGGCCCGCGCGAGCATCTCGCGCGTGGGCCCACCACCGCCGTCGCCCCACCCGAACGGCAGCAGCGACCGCGTGGCCGCCCCCTTGTCGGCGAAGTTCCTTGCTGCGTGGGCCAGCTCGGCGCCCGAGACCTCCGAGTTGTAGGTGTCGGCCGGCGGGAAGTGGGTGAAGACCCTCGTGCCGTCCAGGCCCTCCCACCGGAACGTGTGGTGCGGGAACCGGTTCGTGGTGTTCCAGGAGATCTTCTGGGTGAGGAACCACCGCGACCCCGACAGCGCCACGAGCTGCGGCATGGCGGCGGTGTAGCCGAAGGAGTCCGGGAGCCACACCTCGCGGGTCTCGACGCCGAGCTCGTCGAGGAAGAAGCGCTTGCCGTGGTTGAGCTGGCGCACCAGCGCCTCACCGCCCGGCATGTTCGTGTCGGACTCCACCCACATCCCGCCTACCGGCACGAACCGTCCCTCGCGCACCCGCTCCACGACGCGCTCCCACACCGCGGGCCGGTGCTCCTTGAGCCAGGCGAACTGCTGAGCCGACGACATCGCGTGGACGAGGTCGGGGTGGCGGTCCATGAGGTCGACGACGTTCGCGCAGGTGCGCGCGACCTTGCGCACGGTCTCGCGCACGGGCCACAGCCACGCCGAGTCGATGTGGGCGTGGCCGACGGCCGAGATGCGGTGGGCGCTCGCGCGCGCGGGCGACGCGAAGGCTTCGGTGAGCTCGGCGCGGGCGGCGGGCGCCGTCCCGGCGATGTCGGCCACGTCGACCCGGTCCAGCGCCCGGTCGATGGCCCGGAGCAGCTCCCAGCGGCGCGCGTCCTCCAGTGGCAGCTCCGCCGCGAGCTGCCCGAGCACCTCGAGGTCCTGCTGCAGCTCCCAGACCTCCTGCTCGAACACCGCGAGCTCGGCCCGGACCACCCGGTACAGCGGCTCGTCGCCGGCGGTCTCCGGGTCGCCGAGGGGGTTGGGCTGGAACGCGAAGCCGGGACCGCCCAGCAGCATCGGGTTCGACCCCGCCTCCACGTAGAGCTCGACGGCCTCGCCGGCCGTCGCCTCGTCCGCCACGCGCACCCACTGGGTGCGCGGGTTGAGTCCCTTGACCGGGGTGCCGTCGGCGCGGTGGACGAGGCCCTCGGCGTGGAACCCGGTCCAGTCCGGGTCGAAGCCGAGGTCCAGCCGCAGGTCCACCACCCGTCCGGCGTGCCGCTCGGGCACCGTGCCGCGCACGCGCCACCACGTCGTGCCCCACGGCGCCCCCCAGCGCTGCCCCACCTGCGCCGGCGCGTAGGCCGCGGCCAGTCCCTCGGCCACCGGCACCGGCTCGCCCGGCGCCTCCCAGCACGCGAGCTGCACGGGCTCCGGCTCGCACCAGACCGCCTCCGCGATCCGCCCGAGCATGCGGGCCAGCCGGCCCTCGATGAGCCGCCGGTCGTCGTGCATCAGTCTCCTCGGGGTCGGGTGCGGGACGTGGCAGGTGGGTTGGGGGCCAGGCTCAGCCGCGGTGCGGGCGGACCGCGGAGGGGAAGGCGTCGCGGTAGGACCGCAGCTCGCCGTCGGCGGTCGTCGTGGTCGTCGCGGCGAGCAGGGCGTGCCCGACGGCCCGGGTCACGCAGTCCCCCGCGGCCACCATCAGGGCGTGCAGGGCGGGCAGGTCAGGCGCCGGCCGGGCGCCGGACGCCAGCGTGAAGAGGGCGTCTCCGTCGAGGAGCGTGTGCACGGGGTGGATCGCGCGGGCCAGTCCGTCGTGGCCCAGCCCGCTGACCTTCTGGCACTGCCCCTTGGTCAGGGTGGCGTCGGTGGCGATGACGCCGATGGTCGTGGCCGTGCCGGGCCGGATCGGCCGGTCCGCGTATGCCGCGGCGGCGCGTCCGCGAGCGGCCTCCACGTCGGTCGGGTCGGGTGGGGCGAGGGCGGCGAACTCGTCCCCGAGGCCGAGGCGCGTCGCGTACGGCTCGCCGGTCGCCGGGTCGACCGCGTCACCGAGGGCGTTGACGGCCACGAGGGCCGCCACGGTCGTGCCGTCCTCGAGCACGGCGCTCGCCGAGCCCACGCCGCCCTTGAGGCCGCCGACCTTCGCGCCCGTCCCCGCACCGACGCAGCCGAGCGGCACTGGGGTCCGCTTGTGCTCGGCACCGGCCAGCGCGTCGTCGAAGGCGACAGCACCGTCCTCCGCGGTCGGCGTCGCCGTGAAGTCGCCTCCGCGCCCGAGGTCGAACAGCACGGCCGCCGGCACGATCGGGACCACCTGCCCCGGCGCGCCCATCGGCCAGCCGCGCCCCGCGGCATACAGCCGCCGCATGACAGCGTCGACGGCGGCCAGCCCGAACGCGCTGCCCCCGGTGAGCACCACCGCGTCGACCCGGTCGACGAGGTTGCGGGGGTCGAGCAGGTCGGTCTCGCGGGTGCCGGGGGCACCACCGCGCACGTCGACGCCGCCGACCGCGCCGCCCTCGGGCGCCAGCACGACAGTGGTGCCGGTGAGCCAGCCTTCGCCGGTGCGCGTGGCGTGCCCGACCCGGAAGCCGGGCACGTCGGTGAGGGTGTTGGTGACCCCGGGCCGCATCACTCGTCGCTCGCGTCGATGACGCAGAAGCGGTTGCCGTCGGGGTCCTCCAGCACGACGTAGTCGTACTCCTCGCCCTCGGGGTACGGCCAGTCCTCGACCCGCCGCGCACCGAGCCCCACGAGCCGGTCCACCTCGGCGGCCTGGTCGCGGGCGTAGAGGTCGAGGTGGACGTGCGGGACGGGGTCGGGGCGGGTGCCGCCGGCGTTGAGCGAGAGGTTCGGGCCGTCGCCGGCACCGGTGAGGATCACCCAGTCCGGCTCGGGGGCGTACTTGGGGCGGTAGCCCAGGGCCGGGCCCCAGAACGCCGTCGCGGCGGGGACGTCCGAGACGTTGAGCACGACGGAGCCGATCCGCAGCCGAGACGGTGCCAGGGCGGCGTCGGGGTCGGGGTCGGGGTCGGTCACCGCAGCTCCATCCGGTAGGCGGCCTCGTCGGCGCTGAACCCCACCCGCTCGACCATGGGCCGGGTGTGCGGTCCGGCGCTCATCCGCACCCGGGCGAAATCCCCGTCGCGCGCCCACTGGGCAGCCGCCGCCAGGAGGCGTTCGCCCACCCCGATGCCCCGGTGCGAGGTGCGGACGAAGAAGGTCTCGACGACCAGCTCGGGCTCCGGCGGCGTCAGCGGGCGGGGCAGCGGCTCGACCACCCGTGCCTGGAGGAAGCCGGCGTGGTCCTCGTCCGCCTCCGCCAGCCACACCGGGAGGTGCCGCTGGTCCGCGAGCCAGGTCCGGGCATACCGGTCGAGGAAGCCGGGCTCCCCCACCCCGCCGCGGTGGATGGCGCACTGCAGCGCCAGCGCCGCCACCACGAGCGCGTCGTCGGCACCGGCCGCCCGGATCCGCACCTCACCCACGTCCCGCAGTCAAGCACGCCCGGCCGCCCGCGACACGCGCAAACCAACGGTTGTCCGACTTCCCACGCCCTGACAACCCGCGGTATGCCGCGCAACCGTTGGTTTGCTGGGTCAGGGTGAGAGGGCGGTATACCGGGCCGGCGCCCCTCCGCGGGGGTATGCCGGGCCGGCGCCCCTCCGCGGGGGTGTGCCGGGCGGACGCAGCAACGCCCGTCCAGCCTGGTGCAGGGACGGGCGTGGCTGGTCCGGAGGGGCTACAGCTGGATGCCGAGCCGTCGGGCGCTGCGGGCCCGCTGGCGCGACGCGCGCAGCCGGCGCAGTCGCTTGATGAGCATGGGGTCGGCCTCGAGCGCCGCCGGGGAGTCGATGAGCGCGTTGAGCACCTGGTAGTAGCGGGTCGCGCTCATGTCGAACAGGTCGCGGATGGCCTGCTCCTTGGCGCCGGCGTACTTCCACCACTGGCGCTCGAAGGCGATGATCTCGCGGTCACGCTCGCTCAGCTCGATGGCGGGGCTCGCGTGGTCCTGCTCGTGTGCCGCGTTCACTCTCGGGTCTCGTCCTTCATCGCCGTGTGGTGCCGTCCGTGCGGACCCAACTATACGGAGCGAATCACACGCTTGTCATTCCGTTCGGGCGATCGCGTGGGCGCGTCCGGACCGCTCCGGAACCACCCGTCACACGGGCCCCGACAGCCTCTCCCGACCCCGCACCCGGGGCGCCTCGGACGCCGACCGCCGTGCCAGGTCGCCCCTCATCGAGGGGGTGAACGGCAGCAGCAGGAGCAGCAGCCCGACCGCGCCGTAGATCACGTGGAAGAAGGAGAACGGGATCCACACGAGCTCCAGGCCGATCCAGACGACCTGTCCCAGGCCCAGCAGGACGGACGCCAGCCACGACCAGTGCCGACCCGTCAGCCTCCGCACCCCCCGGGTCCAGCCCCACTCGACGCGGGTCCGCAGGCCCCACCGGGCGACGAACGAGCCCACCCCGAACCCGAGGCCGAGCACCAGGCCGGGCACCACCCAGTTGTCGATGAGGGGGATCCGGTCGAGCCACTCCCGTGGGAACCACGAGTCGAGGCCGAGGACCTGCGCGGCGACGAACGCCGCTCCACCCGCAGTCGCGGTGATCCCGAGGAACAGCAGCACCGCCAGCACGACGCGCTCGGTCAGCGGACGGTGGGACAGGTGGCTGCGGTGGCGTGCCGGCATGGGAGCGACCTCCTCGCCACCACGCTCGCCGCCGCGGGACCCGCCCGGGCAGGGCCCTAGGTCCCCGACGCGTCAGGCGGAGCGCCTCAGGCCATGGTGTCGAGGATGGCGACGATGTCCTCCTCGGACGTCCTCGGGTTGACGATCGCGAACCGGGTCAGCGTCTCCCCCAGGTGCGAGGTCGGCACCACGAACGCGAACTCCTCGGCGAGCAGCCGGTCCGACCACTCCTGGTACTGCGCCGCCGTCCAGCCCAGCCGCCGCAGCACCACGACCGACAGGTCGGGCTCGCGGACGACCTCGACGTAGTCGCGGCGCCCGATCTCCTCGGCTGCGAACCGCGTCACCTCCAGCGTCCGCTCGACGGCGTCACGGTAGGCGTCGGTGCCGTGGGTCGCGAGGCTGAACCAGAACGGCAGCCCGCGGGCCCGGCGGGTCAGGCCCACCGAGTAGTCGGTGGGGTTCCAGTCGGGTGCCGCGGTGAGGACGTCGAGGTACGACGCGTGCTGGGTGTGCGCGGCCCGCGCCGCCGTGGGCTGGCGGTAGATGAGGGCGCAGCAGTCGAACGGCGCGAAGAGCCACTTGTGGGGGTCGACGATGAACGAGTCGCAGTGCTCGATGCCCTCGTAGAGGTGGCGTACCGACGGCGCGGCCAGCCCCGCGCCGCCGTACGCGCCGTCGACGTGGAACCAGATGCCGAACTCGCGGCAGACGGCCGCCACGGACGCGAGGTCGTCGACGATCCCGAAGTTCGTGGTGCCGGCGGTGGCCACGACGGCGAAGAACGTCTCCGGGCCGTGCTCGACGAGCTGTTCGCGCAGGGCCGCACCGGTGAGCCGGCCGTCGGCGTCGACCTCCACGCCGACCAGCTCGGCGTCCATGACGTCGCAGGCGGACTGGATGGACGAGTGGGCACCGTGGGTCGCGGCGACCCGCCAGGGCCGGCCACCCGTGCCCGTGCGGCCCTGCTGGGCGGCGTTCATCCGGGCGGTGTGCCGGGCCGCGACGAGCGCCGACAGGTTGCCGATGGTGCCGCCGGGCACGAAGACGCCGCCCGCCTCCGGCGGCAGGCCGACGAGGTTCGCGATCCAGCGCAGGGCCTGGTTCTCGGCATACACCGCGCCCGCTCCCTCGAGCCACGAGCCGCCGTAGATCGACGACGCGCCGACGACGAGGTCGAACATCGCGGAGGCCTCGGTCGGCGCGCACGGGATGAAGGAGAGGTAGCGCGGGTGGTCGGTGGAGATGCACGCGGGGGCGAGGTCCTCCTCGAACAGCCTCAGCGCCGCGAGCCCGCCGATCCCCTCGGCGGTGATGGTCTGGCCCGCCTTCGCGTCGAGCTCCGCCAGGGTCCGCGGCCCGTCGAGCGGCACCGGGTCGAGCTTCAGCCGGTCCGCCGAGTAGGCCAGGATCGCGTCGCCGAGGACCTCGAGCTGCTTGTCGCTGTAGCCGTGCACGGCGCGAGTCTAGGCCCGGCCTCGTACGGTCCGACTACGCCTGCCCGGCCCCGCCCGGCGGCACCAGCAGGGCCTCGCGCAGGCCCGTCACGTCGGCGACCACGGCGTCCGGCCCGGCGGCGGTCAGGGCCGCCTCGTCGCCGGCGCCCCAGGTGACGGCCACCGCACCCATGCCCGCCGCGCGCGCAGCCTGGATGTCGACCGTCGCGTCGCCGACGTAGACGCACTCGGACACGCTCACCGCGAGGCGCTCCGCGGCATACAGCAGGGGTGCCGGGTGGGGCTTGTGGTGGTCGGTCTCCTCCTGGCCGGCCACGACGTCGATGACGCCGTCGAGCCCGACCGCGCGCAGCCCGAGGCGCACGGTCTCGGCCTTCTTGGAGGAGACGACGCCGGTCCGGGCCCCACGGTCGTGCAGCTCGGCCAGCAGCTCGGGCACCCCCTCGACGCGGCGGATCAGGTCGTCGTGGTGGGCCAGGTTCCAGCGCCGGTAGACGTCGGTGAGGTGGGTCCCCCTGCCGGGGTAGCGCTCCTCGAGCACGGGCTCCAGCGGGCGGCCGATCCAGGAGAGCACCTCGGCCTCCTCGACCACCTCGCCGAGCGTGCCGAGCGCGTGGTGGTAGCTCGCGACGATGAGCGGGATGGTGTCGGCCAGGGTGCCGTCGAAGTCGAACAGGACGACGGGCCAGCGCGGAGTCACGGCACCGAGCCTAGGCTGCGGCACACTGGCGCCATGCTGCACCTGCGCATCTCGGTCACCGAGGAGCTGGCCGACGACGTGCTGGCCGCCCTGGGCGACGACCCGGCGGTGAGCAGCATCGCCTCGGTCCGCGGCGCGTCCATCAAGCCGCGGGGGGACCTCGTCTTCGCCGACGTGGCCCGGGAGGCGGCCAACGACATCGTCGACCGGCTGCGCGCCCTCGGCGTCCAGGACGAGGGCACGATCCACATCGAACCCGTGACGTCGTGGCTCTCCCGGACGGGGCTCGAGGCGGAGCAACGGGCCCCCGGCAGTGGCGCCGACTCGGTGGTCTGGGCGGAGGTGACCCAGCGGGCCATCGAGGACTCCGAGACCAACTGGACGTTCATGTCCTTCATGGTGCTCGCCACCCTGATCGCGGCCGTGGCCATCGTGCTGGACTCCCCGGTCCTCGTGGTGGGGGCGATGATCCTCGGCCCGGAGTTCGGGCCGATCGCGGCGCTCGGGCTGTCCCTCGTGCGGCGGCGGTACGGCCTGCTGCGCCGGGCGGTGCGTGCGCTCACCCTGGGGTTCGGCACCGCCATCGCCGTCACCTTCCTCGCCGGGCTCGCGGCGGGCGGCCTGGGGTGGGTGACCGCCCACGACCTGACGGGGTCGCGACCGGACACCAAGTTCATCTACTCCCCGGACCAGTGGTCCTTCCTCGTGGCCGTCGTCGCCGCGGCGGCCGGCGTGCTGTCGATGACGTCCTCGCGGGTGGGCGGCCTGTCGGGGGTGTTCGTCTCGGTGACCACCATCCCCGCGGCGGGCAACATCGGGCTCGGCCTGGCGTTCGGCGCCTGGCAGGAGGTGCGCGGCAGCGCGCTGCAGCTCGTCATCAACCTGACCGGGATGGCGCTGGCCGGGTGGCTCGCCCTGGCCCTGCAGCAGGTGGTGTGGTCGCGGGTGTCCGAGCGCCGCGCCCGGCTCGCGCGCCGCCTGCGCACCCCCTCCGGCATCGACTAGCATCGATGTCGTGAGCGGATCCCTCGCGGGTGGCGAGGTCTGGGACGCCGAGCAGGCCGAACGGACCGCCCGGCTGCTCAAGGCGGTCGCCGACCCCGCCAGGCTGCGGCTGCTGTCGCTCATCGCCGCGGCCAAGGACCAGGAGGCGTGCGTCCTCGACCTGACGCCGGCGGTGGGCCTGGGCCAGCCGACCGTCAGCCACCACCTCCGCGTGCTCACCGAGGCCGGCCTGCTCACCCGCGAGCGCCGCGGTGCGTGGGCGTGGTTCCGGCTGGTGCCCGCGCGGCTCGAGGAGCTGGCGGCGATCTTCCACTGACCGGGGGCCCGACGGCCGGCGGGCTGCCAGCCGGGGTCCGACGGCCGCGGCCCGACCGCCGGGGTCAGGTGCGTCCCGAGGGCGGGGCCCGGCTAGGTTGCCGGTATGCCGCCTGCTCCCCTCACCGAGCTCGTCCACCCCTCGTGGGCGGCGGCGCTGGAGCCGGTGGCGGGCACCGTGGGTGAGCTCGGCGAGTTCCTGCGCGAGGAGGTCGCCGCGGGCAGGGGTTACCTGCCCGCCGGGGGCCACGTCCTGCGGGCCTTCGAGCAGCCGCTCGACTCGGTCCGGGTGCTGGTCGTCGGCCAGGACCCGTACCCCACGCCCGGTCACGCCGTGGGTCTGTCGTTCTCCGTCGCGCCGGACGTGAAGCCCATCCCCCGCTCGCTGGTCAACATCTACACCGAGCTGCAGGCCGACCTCGGCGTGCCCGCCCCCACGACCGGCGACCTGTCCCCGTGGGCCGACCGCGGCGTGCTGCTGCTCAACCGGGTCCTCACCGTCCGCCCCGGCAAGCCCGCCAGCCACCGCGGCAAGGGCTGGGAGGCGGTCACCGCGGCCGCCATCACGGCCCTCGTGGAACGCGGCGGCCCGCTGGTCGCGATCCTCTGGGGCCGTGACGCCCGCAACCTCGTCCCGCACCTCGGCGGCACCCCGTGCGTCGAGAGCGCCCACCCCTCACCGCTGTCGGCCCACTCCGGGTTCTTCGGCTCGCGCCCGTTCAGCCGGGCCAACGAGCTGCTGGTCCAGCAGGGCGCCGACCCCATCGACTGGAGGCTCCCGTGAGCGACGACGCCATCGACCGCGCCGACCAGACCCACCTGCCCGAGCGGGGCAGGGTGTGGCACCGCTACGTCGCGATCGGCGACTCCTTCACCGAGGGCATGTCCGACGAGGACCCGTCCCGGCCCGGCGCGTACGTCGGGTGGGCCGACCGGCTCGCGACCCACCTGTCGGAGCTGGCGTCCGGCGACCTCACCTACGCCAACCTGGCGGTGCGGGGCCGGCTGCTGGCCGACGTCGTCGGGCCACAGCTCGAGGCGGCGCTGGCCCTCGGGCCCGACCTGGTCTCGATGGTGGGCGGGGGCAACGACATCCTCCGGCCGCGCGCCGACCTCGACGCGATCGCCGGCCGGCTGGAGACCGCGGTGGTGCGCATCCGGGCGACCGGGGCCGACGTCCTGCTCGCCACCCCGACCGACCCGGTCGGCGCCCCCGTGCTCAAGCACCTGCGCGGGCGGCACGCGATCCACTCCGCCAACGTCTTCAGCATCGCCCAGCAGCACGGCTGCTACGTCATCAACCAGTGGGGCATGCGCGCGCTGCAGGACTGGCGGCTGTGGTCCGAGGACCGCATCCACATGACGGCGGAGGGACACCGCCGGGTCGCGCTCAACGCCCTCTCCGCGCTCGGGCACGAGACCGACCGCGAGGACTGGTCCACCCCGCTGCCGCCGCCCGAGCCGGTCGGCCGGCGCGAGGCCGTGGCCGCCAACGCCGACTGGGCCCGCACCCACCTCGCACCGTGGGTCCAGCGGCGCCTGCGCGGCCAGTCCTCCGGCGACACCGTCACGGCCAAGCGCCCCCAGCTGCGCCCCGTCGACCCCGCCTGACCGCCCCGCCCCTCCCGGGAGAAGTGCCCACCCTCCGGCTGGCGGGGGAACCTTCCCGCCGGATCCGGAGAAGTGCCCTTTCTGCGGGGTGGGGGCGCTCACCTGCGCGGTGCATTTGGTTGGACGTCCTACTACTACCCTGAGCGCATGCCTGCCACCCGCCTGATGCCCACCGAGGAGGGCCAGGACCTCATCGACCTCACCCGCGAGATCTGCACCAAGGAGCTGCTCCCGCGGGTGGCCGAGGCCGAGCGCCGGGCCGCCACCGCGCCGGAGCTGCCCGTGGACGCCTTCCGGGTCCTCGGTCGCGCCGGCCTGCTCTCGCTGCCGTATGCCGAGGAGCTGGGTGGCGGGGCCCAGCCCTACGAGGTGTACCTCCAGGTCGTCGAGGAGGTCGCCTCGGTCTGGATGTCCGTGGCGGTGGGCGTCAGCGTCCACGCGCTCACCTGCTACCCGGTGGCGCAGTTCGGCACCGACGAGCAGCGCGAGCGGCTGCTGCCGGGGATGCTCTCGGGCGACCAGCTGGGGGCCTACTGCCTCTCCGAGCGCGCGGCCGGCTCCGACGTGGCGTCGATGACCACCCGGGCGACACCCGACGACCCGGCGGCACCCACGGCATACCGGCTCAAGGGCACCAAGGCGTGGATCAGCCATGCCGGTCACGCGGACTTCTACACCACCTTCGCGCGCACCTCCGATGACGGCGCGCGAGGGCTCTCGTGCCTGGTCGTGCCCGGCGACGCAGCCGGCCTGTCCTTCGGCACCCCGGAGAAGAAGATGGGCCTGCACTGCGACCCGGTGAGCGAGGTGCACTTCGACGGGGTCGAGGTCGGCGCCGACCGGCTCGTGGGCGAGCCCGGTCAGGGCATGGCGATCGCGCTCTCCGCGCTCGACTCCGGACGGCTCGGGATCGCCGCTGCCGCAACGGGTCTCGCGCAGGCCGCCCTCGACCACGCGGTTGCATACGCCAAGGAGCGGACTCAGTTCGGCAAGCCGATCGGCGAGTTCCAGGGGCTCGCGTTCCTGCTCGCCGACATGGAGGCTGCGGTGACGAGTGCCCGGGCCGCCTACCTGCACGCGGCCCGGCTGCGCGACGCCGGCCGCGCGTTCTCCAAGGAGGCCGCCGTCGCCAAGCTCGTGGCCACCGACAACGCCATGCGGGTGACCACCGACGCGGTGCAGGTCCTCGGGGGCGCCGGCTACACGCAGGACTTCCCGCTCGAGCGCTACATGCGCGAGGCCAAGGTGACCCAGATCTTCGAGGGCACCAACCAGATCCAGCGGCTCGTCATCAGCCGCCAGCTGCTCCACACCACGTCCACGAGAGGCTGAGACCCCTTGCAGATCAACGAGAACACCGTCGCCCTGGTCACTGGAGGAGCGTCCGGCCTCGGCGAGGCCACCGTCCGCCGGCTGCACGACGACGGGGCTGCCGTCGTCGTCGTCGACCTGCCGTCGTCGAACGGTGCGGACCTGGCCGCCGAGCTGGGTGACCGCGTCCGCTTCGCCCCCGCCGACGTGCGCGACGAGGCCCAGGTGCAGGCGGCCGTCGACACCGCGCGCGAGCTCGGCACCCTGCGCGTCGTCGTCACCTGCGCCGGCGTCGGCACCCCGGGGCGCGTCGTCGGGCGCAAGGGACCGCTGCCGCTGCAGACCTTCGCCGACGTCGTGTCGATCAACCTCGTCGGCACCTTCAACGTGCTGCGCCTCGCGGCCGCGGCGATGCTCGACAACGAGCCCGTCGACGGCGACCGCGGGGTGGTCGTCATGACGGCGTCGATCGCCGCGTACGACGGGCAGGTCGGCCAGGCTGCGTATGCCGCGAGCAAGGGCGGCGTCGTCGGCCTCACCCTGAGCGCCGCGCGCGACCTCGCCGACAAGGCGATCCGCGTCATGACCATCGCCCCCGGCACGTTCATGACCCCGATGCTCGCGGGCCTGCCCGAGGAGGCGACCGCGGTGCTCGAGGCCCAGGTCCCGCACCCGTCCCGGCTCGGCGACCCGGCCGAGTACGCGAGCCTCGTGCGGTACGTGGTGGACAACCCGATGCTCAACGGCGAGGTCATCCGCATCGACGGCGCCCTGCGGATGCCCCCGCGCTGACCCGGCTCGGCCCCGCGCCTCAGCCGAACCCGTCGGGCCGCCCCGTCGCCCCCCTCACTCCGTGGCGAGCGCCCTGGCCAGCTCCTCCCGGGAGCGGATCCCGAGCTTGAGGTAGACGTGGCGCAGGTGGTACTCGACCGTCTTGGGACTGAGGAACAGGGCGGCCGCGGCCTCGCGCGTGGTGCGCCCCTGCGTCAGCAACGCGGCGACCTGGCGCTCCTGGGGCGTGAGCGCGGTGACCGGGCCCGCACCCCGCCGCAGGGCGGTCTCGCCCGTCGCGTCGAGCTCTGCCGCGGCGCGGTCCGCCCACGGCGCGGCCCCGAGCTGCTCGAACGTCGCCAGCGCCGCCCGCAGGACCGGGCGTGCCTCGACCCGGCGGCGGGTCCGGCGCAGGTGGGCGCCGTACGCGAGCTGGGTCCGGGCCGTCTCGAAGGCGTCGGGAGTCCGCGCGTGCAGCTCCAGAGCGGCCGCGAACTCGGCCTCGGCTCGCCCGTCGCCGAGCGCGAGGGCGAGCGCGCGGTGGGCGCGGGCCAGCGCCCACGGCTGGCCCTTGCGGGCCGCCGCCTCGAGGAACGCCTCGGCCGCAGCCACGGACCCCTCGCTGCTGGTCTGGCGGCGGAGCTCGACCAGCTCGGGGACCGGTGACAGGTCGGGGTCGCTGACCCCCAGCCGGTCCAGCTCCTCGGCGAGCTCCTCGTAGGCGGCGAGCGCGTCGGCCACCCGCGCCCCGGCCGCGGCCTCGTCGGCCAGGGCGCCCAGCGCCCAGATGCGGGCGAGGTGGACGTCGTGCTCGGCACCGAGGGCCAGGGCCTGCAGCGCGTGGGCCCTTGCCGGCTCCACGCGGCCGCACCGGGCCTCGAGGAGGGACCACCCGGCGAGGGCGAGCGTGCGGTCGACGACGTGCCCGGTCTCCTCGGCGAGCCGCACCGCCTCGGCATACAGCTCGTCCGACTGGCTCCACGAGCTGGCGGCAGCGAGGTCCTTGGCGATGAGCGTCAGCAGGAAGGGCAGCGCGCCGACCGCCACGCGGTCGCGCACCTTCTGCAGGACGTCGGCGACCGCCTGGCGGTTCTCCCCCGTCTCGCGCAGGAAGAGCGGCCCGATCATGTCCCAGCGCAGCCGCCACGGCGCGTCGGCGCCCTCCTGGACCGGGTGGGCCAGGGCGTCCCGGATCAAAGCCGGGCCGCGGTCGGCCTCACCCGTGAGCACGAGGGCCACCCCGGCCGCCAGCCGCCCGAGGTGGTCGACCAGCGGTGGGGCGGTGGGGCCGGTCAGCGCCAGCAGCCGGTCCGCCACCCGACCGGCCGAGGCGGTGTCGCAGAGGTAGAGGCTCGCCGCCACGGCCTCCCCCAGGGCCCGTGCCGCGAGGCCGAGGTCGTCCTCCCGGACGAGGTCCGCAGCGGCCAGCTGGAGGTCCTGGGCCTGCGTGAGGGACCCCGAGGAGCTCTGGACGTCGGCGAGGCCGAGCATGGCCCGTGCCCGGGTGCCCGGGCTACCGGCGAGGTCGAGGGACCGCTCCAGCAGCCGAGCAGCCCGGTCCGTGGCCCCTCCGAGCCACGCCTGCTCCCCGGCGAGCAGGAGCCTGGCCGCGCGGGCCTCGGTGTCGGCGGTGAGAGCCGCCGCGCGCTCGTACTGGGCACCGGCCTCGGCGTTCGCACCACGTTCCACGCTCCCGGCCGCCACGGTCTCGAGCAGGCCGGCGGCCTCCTCGTCGGGACCGAGCGCCGCCTCCGCCCGGTGCCAGGCCCTCCGGGCTGCTTCGCGGGGGGCCACTGCGTCGGCCAGGGCGCGGTGGACCTCGCGCCGGGTGGCCGGTGCCGCGGCTCCGTAGACCGCGGCCCGGACGAGCGGGTGCCGGAACTCCACCGCCCCCTCCGCCACCCGCACCAACCCGGCGGACTCCGCCTCCTCCAGGGCCGCGAGCGCCACCCCGAGCTGCCCACAGGCGCGCTCCACCGTCGCCAGGTCGTGGCTGTCGGCGGCTGCGAGGAGAAGCACCGTCCCGGCCGCGGCCGACAGCGACCCGACCCGTCGCAGGAACGTCGCCTGCAGCTCCCCGGCGAGCGGCAGGGCGGTGCCGGGCGGTGCCCGCAGCAGGCGGTCGGCCTCGGCGGCCAGCTCCATGATGGCCAGCGGGTTGCCCGCAGTCGCCTCGTGGAAGCGCCCGAGCGCCGGCCCCGACCCCGCCCAGGCCCGTGAGCGCAGGAGCAGTGCCCGGGTCGCCTCCAGGTCCAGCGGGCCGAGCCGGAGCACCTCGAGGTTGGACAGCGCGGACGCCGGGTCCTGCCGCTGCGCGACCACGAGCGCGACCGGGTCGGTCCGCAGGCGCCGGGCTGCGAACACGAGCGCCTGGGTGGACGACTCGTCGAGCAGGTGGGCGTCGTCGACGAGGACGGCCAGGGGGCGGTCCTCCGCCGCCCGGGCGAGCAGGCCGAGGACGGCGGCGCCCACGGCGAACCGCTCGGGCCGCGGGCCGTCGCGCAGGGCCAGCGCGACCCCGAGCGCCTCGGCCTGCGGTGCGGGAAGGTCCGGGAGGAGGTGCAGCAGCGGGGTGAGCAGCTGGGAGAGGCCGCCGAACGCCACCTCGTGCTCGGCCTCGACGCCGCGGGCGGTGAGCACGCGCATGCCCTCCGTGTGCCGGCGGGCGTGCTCGAGCAGGGCCGTCTTGCCGATGCCGGGCTCCCCCGAGACCACCAGCACGCCGCTGTCACCGACCCGGGCTCCGGCAAGCAGGCGCTCGAGCACCAGGAGCTCGGACTCACGCCCCACGAGCACAGCGCCAGTGTGGCACGGCCGGATCACCAGGGGGGTCACCTGATTCGAGGGGGCACGGCCCCTTCCTACCGTCGAGGGAGCCGGCGCGAGAACAGTCCGCGCCCCGTCCGAGGAGCAACCATGACCGACCTGTACGAGGCCCCCGCCGGGGCCGTGCCCGAGACCGCTGCGTCCGACCCCGCCGACACCGCGAGCCAGGCGCCCGCCCTCGACCTCGACAAGCTGATGGGCTTCGTCTTCAAGGCAGTCGACGAGGTCGGGGCGACCCTGAACACGGCCCTCGTCGTCCTCGGGGACAAGCTCGGCTACTACCGCGCGATGGCCGACTCCCGCCCGATCAGCCCCGCCCAGCTCGCCCACGCCACCGGGACCGACGAGCACTACGCCCGTGAATGGCTCAACGGCCAGGCGGCGGGCGGCTACGTCGACTACGACCCGGCGTCCGGCACCTACGTCCTGCCGCCCGAGCAGGCGAACGCGCTCACCGAGCCGAGCAGCCCGGCATACCTGCCCGGGTTCTTCCAGATCGCGCTGGGCACGGCGCACGACACCGACAGCATCGTCGCGGCCGCGCGCAACCAGGCCGGCGTCGGGTGGCACGAGCACCACGGCGACGTGCACGAGGGGTGTGCGCGGTTCTTCCGCACGATGTACAACGCCCACCTCGTCGGGGAGTGGCTGCCCGCCCTCGACGACGTCGTCGCCAAGCTCGAGGCGGGGGCCCGGGTGGCCGACGTCGGCTGCGGCCACGGAGAGTCGACCGTGATCATGGCGCAGGCCTTCCCGCGCTCGACGTTCATCGGCTCGGACTACCACGAGGCCTCGATCGCCAAGGCCCGTGCACGGGCGCAGGAGGCGGGGGTCGCCGACCGGGTGAGCTTCGAGGTCTCGGCGGCCCAGCAGCTCAGCGGTGACGGTTTCGACCTGGTGACGACGTTCGACGCGCTGCACGACATGGGCGACCCCGTCGGGGCAGCCCGCCGGGTGCGCGAGGCGATCGCCGACGACGGCACCTGGCTCGTGGTGGAGCCGATGTCGGGCGACACCGTGAGCGACAACCTCAACCCGGTGGGCCGGGCGTACTACGGGTTCTCCACGTTGCTGTGCACCCCGTCGTCGCTGGCGCAGGAGGTGGGGCTCGCGCTCGGCACGCAGGCCGGCCCGGCCCGCATCCGCGACGTCGTCACGGCGGGCGGGTTCACGCGGTTCCGCACGGCCGCCCAGACGCCCTTCAACCGGGTGCTCGAAGTCCGCCCCTGAGGCGGAGCACACTGGGCTGATGGAGGCGCAGGCACCGGTGGCGCGGCCCACTGCGAGCGGCACCGTGAACCGCGACGGGGTCACCGTGGCGTACGACGTGCACGGTCGGGAGGACCGCCCCACCGTCCTGCTCATGCCGAGCTGGGCCATCGTGTACAGCCGCGTCTGGAAGGCCCAGATCCCTTACCTGGCAAGACATCTGCGGGTCGTCAGCTTCGATGGACGGGGGAACGGCCGGTCCGACCGGCCAGAGGGCGCGGCGGCGTACACCGACGAGGTGCACGCCGCCGACGCCCTCGCCGTCCTCGACGCCACCGCCACCGGGCGGTGCGTCGTCGCGGGGCTGTCGTGGGGCGCGACGTGGGCCCTGCACCTCGCCGCAGCGCACCCGGAGCGGGTCTCGGGCGTCGTCGGCCTCGCAGCCTCGAGCAACGTGCGGGTGCGGCGGCCGGGGCGCGGCGCCGTGGACTGGGACGGGCCCGCGAGGTCACCGGCCCAGGGGTGGGCGACGTACAACCGCCAGCACTGGCTGGGCGGTGGCTACGACGACTTCGTCCGCTTCTTCTTCGGCCAGATGTTCCCCGAGGAGCACTCCACCAAGCAGGTCGAGGACTGCGTCGGCTGGGCGCACGAGACCACGCCCGAGGTGCTCGCGGCCACGTCGGCCGGCATGCACGGCTACGACGGTGTCGCGACCACCCCCGTCGAGGAGGTCTGCGCCCGGGTGCGGTGCCCCGTGCTGCTCGTCCACGGGACGGCCGACCTCATCTCGCCCCCAGCGGTCAGCCGACGGCTGGCCGAGCTGACCGGCGGCGAGGTCCTGCTCCTCGAGGGCGGCGGCCACGGCTTCCTCGCACGCGACCCGGTGAAGGTCAACCACGTCCTGCGCGCGTTCACCGAGCGCGTCACCGCACCTCCCTCCGCCGGCGTCGACGGACCCGCCACCGACCCCCGCACCACCACGTGGCGCCGCGCCTCGCGCCGGCCACCGCGGGCCCTGTTCCTCTCCTCCCCCATCGGCCTCGGCCACGCGCGCCGCGACCTCGCGGTCGCCGACGAGCTGCGCAAGCTGCACCCCGGGCTCGAGGTCGAGTGGCTGGCCCAGCACCCCGTGACCGCCCTGCTCGAACGCGCCGGCGAACGCGTCCACCCGGCCTCGCGGTGGCTGGCCAGCGAGAGCGCCCACTTCGAGCACGAGGCCGGTGAGCACGACCTGCACGCGTTCCAGGCGCTGCGCCGCATGGACGAGGTGCTCGTGAACAACTTCATGGTGTTCGACGACGTCGTGCGCGACGAGCACGTGGACCTCGTCGTGGGCGACGAGGCCTGGGACGTCGACCACTTCCTGCACGAGAACCCCGAGCTCAAGCGGTTCCCCTTCGCGTGGCTGACCGACTTCGTCGGGCTCCTCCCCATGCCCGACGGCGGTGACGCCGAGGTCGCGCTGACCGCCGACTACAACGCCGAGATGCTCGAGCACCGTGCACGATACGGCTGGGTGCGCGACCGGTCCGTCTTCGTCGGCTCCCCGGACGACGTGGTCGCCGAGCCGTTCGGTCCCGGGCTCCCGGGCATCCGCGAGTGGACGCGCGAGAACTTCGAGTTCGCCGGCTACGTCACGGGGTTCGACCCCGCGTCCGTCGCCGACCGTGGGCGCCTCAGGCACGAGCTCGGGTATGCCGCGGACGAGCGGGTGTGCGTCGTCACCGTGGGCGGGTCGGGGGTCGGCGAGCCGCTGCTGCGGCGGGTCCTCGACGCCGTGCCGATGGTGCGGCGCCGGGTCGACGGGCTGCGGTTCGTCGTGGTGGCCGGCCCCCGGATCGACCCCGGGTCGCTGCCCCGGCGTCGCGGGGTCACGGTGCGCGGACTCGTGCCCGACCTGCACCGGCACCTCGCGGCCGCCGACCTGGCCGTGGTCCAGGGCGGCCTCACCACCTGCATGGAGCTCACGGCCTCGCGCACCCCGTTCCTCTACGTCCCTCTGCGCCACCACTTCGAGCAGGCGATCCACGTCCGGCACCGGCTGGACAGGTACCGCGCGGGGCGGTGCCTGCCCTACGAGCAGGCCGCGGACCCGGACGCGCTCGCGGACGCCCTCGTCGCGGGGCTCGACCTGGAGGTGGCCTACCGGCCGGTGGAGGCCGACGGCGCGGCCCGCGCGGCGGCGCTCATCGGGGAGCTGCTCCAGCCCCGGCGCCGGTTCCGCTGAACCCCTTGCGCGGCGTGCCGGGATGGGTGACGATCAGCGGACCTCCTCCGGGAGGCCAGTCCCCCTCGGGGGACACGAGACCCGGCCAACTCATACTTGGCCGGGTCTCACCTTTTGTAACAGGTGGCGGGGGACGGTTCCGAATCCGACACGCGTCCTGCCGGGAAACGGGTGATGAACGTCTCGTCGCACCCGCGCTCCAGCGCGCCCAGCGCCCGGCCCGGCCCGGCCCGGCCCGGCCCGGGCTGGGCGGTGTCAGGCGGTCGGCACCCAGAAGCGCAGCTTGCCGTCGCGCTCGTCCTCGAGCACGCCACCACAGGCCTCGATGACCCGGCGCGAGGCGACGTTGTCGGGGTCGCAGGTCACCAGCGCCGACGCGATGCCGTACCGGCCCGCCGCGACCGCCAGCATCCCCCGCAGCATGGCCGTCGCCTGCCCGCGACAACGGTGCTCGGGGGCCACGTCGTAGCCGATGTGGCCGCCGCCGGCGAGCAGCCGCTCGTTGAGCCGCTGACGCAGCTGGATGCGCCCGAGCCACTCCTCGCCGTCGACCCACCACAGCGTGGTCGAGGGGACCAGGTGGGACAGGCGCGGCGTCTCCGGCAGCGCCTCGGCACGGAGCTCTGCGACGTAGGACGTGAAGGCCGCCCGGTCCTCCCACCGCGGCGCCCAGGTGCGCAGGTCGCGGCCGATCATCGAGTCGTCCTCGGGCGACCCGCGCCCCTCGGCCGCGAAACCTGCCATCGCCCGCAGGAACGAGGTGTGGAAGCGCGTGTCGGGCTCGACGAGCTCAGCCATCACCCCATCCAAGCAGCCGGACCGGCACCGCGGCCGGCTCAGACCGAGGCGGCGAAGGCCTCCTCGAGCACGTCCAGGCCCTCCGACAGCAGCTCGTCCGAGGACGAGAGCGGCGGCAGGAACCGGAACACGTTGCCGAAGGTGCCGCAGGTCAAGGTGACCAGCCCGCGCTCGTGGCAGGCCTTGTTGACCCGGCCGGCGAGGTCGGCGTCCGGCGTCTTCCGCTCCAGGTCGGAGACGAGCTCGATCGCGAGCATCGCGCCGCGCCCACGGATGTCGCCGATGACACCGTGCTTGCTGGCGAGCGCCTCGAGCCGGGGGCGGAAGAGGGCCTCGACCTCGCGGGCCCGGCCGCACAGGTCGTCGGCCTTCATCGTCTCGATCGACGCGAGCGCGGCGGCACAGGCGACGGGGTTGCCGCCGTAGGTGCCGCCGAGCCCGCCGGTGTGGATGGCGTCCATGACGTCCGCCCGCCCGGTGAGGGCGGCCAGCGGCATACCGCCGGCAATGCCCTTGGCGGTGGTGACGAGGTCCGGCACCACGCCCTCGTGCTCAGAGGCGAACCAGTCGCCGGTGCGGCAGAAGCCCGACTGGACCTCGTCGGCGACGAAGAGGATCTCGTGGTCACGGCACCAGTCGGCGACCATCTTGACGAAGCCCGGCGCCGGCACGATGAACCCGCCCTCGCCCTGGATCGGCTCGAGGATGACCGCCGCCGTGTTCGACTCGCCGACCTGCGCGTGGACCATCGACGTGAACGTCTCGAAGGCCTCCTCCGCGCACGCCTCCGGGCCGGTGGGCCAGCGGTAGGGGTAGGCCATCGGCACGCGGTAGACCTCGGACGCGAACGGCCCGAAACGGTGCTTGTACGGCATGCTCTTCGCGGTCAGGGCCATCGTGAGGTTGGTGCGGCCGTGGTAGGCGTGGTCGAACGCGACGACGGCCTGGCGACCGGTGAAGTGGCGCGCCACCTTGACGGCGTTCTCGACGGCCTCGGAGCCGGAGTTGAAGAGGGCGGAGCGCTTCTCGTGGTCGCCGGGGGTGAGCTCGGCGAGCGCCTCGGCGACGAGGACGTACTCCTCGTAGGGCGTCACCATGAAGCACGTGTGGGTGAAGTCAGCGATCTGCTTCTGCACCGCCTCGACGACCCGCGGGTTGCCGTTGCCGACGGTGGTGACGGCGATGCCGGAGCCGAAGTCGATGAGCTGGTTGCCGTCGACGTCGCGCAGGATGCCGCCGCTGGCCTGCTCGACGTAGATCGGCAGGCCCGTGCCGACACCGGCCGACACGGCGGCCGTCTTGCGCTGCTGGAGGGCTTGGCTCTTCGGGCCGGGGATCGACGTGGCGAGGACGCGCTTCTGCTCGAGCATGGATGGATGCTACGCCCGCCTCAGCCGCCGGGGACCCGGGTCTCCCGGGCGGTGTCGGAGGCGAACCCGGAGCTGCCCTCTCCCCTGCCGACGCGCACCCGGTGGCCCGTCCACCGGGCGTAGCTGCCGTCGCGGCGACGGGCCAGCAGCGGCACGGCGGTGACCGTGACGCCCTCGCGCGGGATCTCCTCACCGGGGAACGTCAACGGGGTGGGCCGCAGCAACGTGCTGGCCGCCAGCACCGGCTGGTCGTCGGCGGACAGGAGGGCGCCCTTGCGCAGGCCCACCTCGGCATACCCCGTGCTCACCGGGACCAGCGGGATCCAGTGGGCAGGGACGGGCGAGAGCAGCTCGTAGAGCAGGTCGCCCTCGGCCAGGTCGTCGGGGGCGGCGGGTCGCACCGGCTGCGACTCGGCGGAGCGCTGGCGCGGGTCGCCGCTGCGGCCGGGCACCACCCGCTCGACCGCCCAGGCCATGTTGGCGGTCTCGTCCCGGACGAAGGCGACCTCCTCGACCGGGTCCCCCGCGAGCGGGGTGTTGGCCACGGGCGGCAGGAGGACACCGGGCAGGACGGCGCCACGGTCCGAGGTGACCTCGAACAGGCCGAAGCCGCGTCGCCGCCGGTCGGTGCCGTCATCGGCGATGTCGTACGTCTCGCCGAACGTCGTGGTCACGGTGACCCGCTGGACCTGGTTGAGCGCCCCGACCCGGCCGTCCACCGGCACGAGCAGCCAGTCGTCCCCGCCGACCAGGGCGAACTCCGCCAGGCAGAGCCGGGCCAGGTCGTGCGGCTGCGCCTCGATCGCGGCCACGTCGACCGAGCCGTCCTCGAGCTGCCAGTACCGCGTCGACGGCATCCCCGGGTAGCGCAGGGGTGCCGCCAGCATGGTGTCGGTCACCTCAGGCACGGCGGCCAGGTCGGCATCGCCGTCGAGCTCGACCGTCCAGCCCTCCAGCCACTGCAGGTCGTGCCAGCGGGCGGCGCCGGTCCCGAAGGCCGTGGCCGCGACCACCGCCTGGTCCGCCTCCGCGCCGGAGCCGAACCGCAGGGCGAACCGGTGCTCGAGCCGCGGCGTGCTCCACGCCCCTCCGGCACCCGGCTGGCCGGCCACCCAGGCCAGCCACTCCCCGGCGACCGCGCCGGCCTTCGCCGGGTCGGCGGCGTCGGCGACCCACGAGGGCTCCCCGGTCTCCAGCGCCGCCCGGGCGGCGGCGCCGTCGGGCACGCGCCCCTCGAGCACCAGGAACATCCGCCCTGCGCCCGGGTCGAGGGCCCCGGTCGGGTCGGCCGGGTCGCCGGGCAGCACCAGGGGGTGGGCGGCCAGGAGCAGGTCGGCCGCGCCACCATGCCCCGCCTCGCGGAGCAGGTCGGCCAGCTGCGCACCGGTCTCGGCGCGCCAGCGCAGCCCCTGCTCGGCCCCGGCGTCCGGGACGTGCTCGACGAGCTCGTCGAGCACAGCCCCCTGGGGCCACGGCTGCCACTCGGCGTGCTGGGCGATCGCCGCGGGGTCGAGCTCGCCGGCCGCGGCCCACGCCGTGACCGGCAGCGAACGGCTGGTCACGGTGACCGACACCGGGGTGCCGACGTCCTCGCCGAGCAGCTCCCCCAGCTGCCACTGGCGGCCCAGCATCCACAGCGGGTCGGCGACCGCGGCGACGGCCCCGGGGGCGGGATCGCCCGAGACCGACTGCGGCTCGAGTCGGGTGAGCGCGGGGGGCGCGACCGCGATCGTGGCCAGCAGCGGCGACAGCTCGGTCACCGCGACCAGGTCGACGGGCTGGATCTTCTCGGTCATCGCGCCGACTCCTTCACGAACGGCATGGCCACGAACCCGGAGCGCACCGCGGCCAGCTCCTGCCAGAGCAGGAACTTCGAGCCCTGCAGGGCCGAGTGCCGGGTGTAGAGGGCGGGCAGCACCCGGGCGTCGCCGGCGAGCCGCTCGAGGGTCACCATGCGGGCCCGGGCGAGGTCGAGCGTCTGCTCCACCACCGCGCGCACCGAGTCCGCGGTCCAGCGGGCGCCGTCGGGCGACACCAGCGAGAGGACGGCCTGCGGCGGCCGGGACGACGCACCGTTGGCGCGCACCGCGAGCCCCGTGCGGGCCCGGCCCGGCCGGGGGTCCTCGGGTCGCGCCCGCGTGCCGGGTTGCTCGGGCAGGTCCTCCACCCAGGTGTCCAGGACGATGCCGGCCAGCGGTGCGCCCGCGACCACGTCACCCACGGTGTCGAGGACGAGGTGGGTGACGCCCCGGTCGGGCCACGGCCCGGACTCGGGCAGTGGCCCGGCCAGCCAGGTGGTGGTGCCTGCGGCCGGACCCGAGTCGGTGACCTCCGTGACCTGCGCGACCGTGAGGGCCCGCGGGCGTCCGAGCGCCGACTCGAACAGCAGGGCCTCGCTGAGCCGGCGCACCTGCGGCCGCACCGTGGCGTGGTCGCGCACGAAGCGCCGGACGGCCGTCGACGGCGGCTGGGGGAAGGCCGGCTGGACCACCGCCTGCACGAACGAGTCGGCCCCGCCCGGTGCCGACAGCGACGGCACGACGAGGAACCCGCTGCCCAGGACCCCGGTGGCCACGTCCTGGGCGGCCTCGAGGACCTGGACGGCCGGGCTGCCGTCCGTGACCTTGGCGGCGAGCCGCGCGACGGAGGCCTGCGCGTTCGCGCTCATGGCCTCGGCGGCCTCCCACGCCTGCCGGGCCCACGACAGGTCCAGGGGGCGGGCGCGGTTGGGCAGCATGGGTATGCCGTACGCGTCCAGGGCGGTGACCACCGCAGCCGACACCGCGTCGGCCGTGGCCTGGTCGGCGACGATCCCGTCAGGGGGGACGGCGTCCACGGTCGGCTGGAGCCCCGCGACGGCGGTCGCGAGCGACCCCGCGAGTGCCTCGACCCGCGAGCGCAGCTCGGGCAGCGCCGCGGCGAGGTCACGCTCGGGCTGGGCGCCGGACCCGACGAGCGAGTCGGGGAGCAGTGCCCGGGCCGAGGAGACGAGCGGCTTGAGGCTGGTGGCCACCGCGAGCACCTCGCCGACGGCCCGGAACCGGGCCGGCCACCCGTTGTCGCGCACCTGGGCCAGGACTGCCTGCCGCAGCCCGGGCAGCAGCGCGCGGACCCCGAGGTCGAAGCTGTCCGGGCTCGGGGCGAAGACCAGGTCGAGCGCGCACAGCCCTGCACCGTCCAGGGTGACCCGCTGGCCGTCGACCTCGCCCACCACCACGTCGGCCGGGTCGCCGAGGTGGGCCGCCGCCCACGCCTCGAGGGCGGGTTCGGCCGCGGCGCGGGGGCGCGTGGTGCTCCACGGGCTCGGCGGCACACCGCCGCCCACGACCGCCACCACGCGGTGCGTGATCCGCTCCCCGCTGTCGGGCACCTGCAGCACGTCCAGCGTGTCGGCCGGAGCCGCACCACTCGACATCGCGTCCATGGCCGCCGCGGCCCGCGCCGCGTTCCCGCCGGCGTACTGCACGACCGACTCGCTGAGCATCACGTCGGCGACCGCGTCCACGGTGTCGGCCGCCGCGGCGAGCACGGCGACGACGCTGCCCCACTCGCTGCCGGTGAGCGGCTTCCACGTCCCCGGGGCGACGTACTCGTTGACCGGCGGGATGTCGAGCAGGTGCCGCAGGGTCTCGTCCCCGGGCGGGTGCAGCCGCAGCAGGAGCAGCCCGTCGACGACGTTCGCTGCGGCGACGGACTCCTGCACCAGCTGGTCGTCGGAGCCGTCCCGGTCGCTCAGCCGCCGCGCCACGAGCGGGGCGATGGCACGCAGGCTGAGCTGCAGCCGCGCCAGCCCGGCCTCCGCCAGGCCGCGCTCGATCCGGTAGCCCACCAGCGCGGCCAGCTGCTGCCCCTGCCGCACGCCGTCCAGCACCTGCCGCGCGTCGCGGACCCGGGTGCCGGAAAGGTCGACCGCGAAGGGCCCCCCGTCGGTGCCGCTGTCCGGCAGGTGGCTGAGGTGCGCGCTGCGCAGCATGCCTGCGGCGATGGCGTGCCGCGTCGTCGGGGCGTGCAGCCACCCGTCGGGCACCGTCCCGGCCTGGGCGGACAGGCTCTCGACCACGCCGTAGGCGCCCACCGTGAGGCCGCGCGCGCCGGCCCGGCCGGCGGCCTGACGGGCGCGCCGGTCCGCGACCACGGCCGTGGCCCACGCGTCGAGGCGGTGCGAGGAACAGTCGAGCGCCTCCGCGACCGCGAGCCGGCGGGCCTCGAGCCCGGTCCCCGCGAGCCGGGTCATCGCCTCCCGCACCTCGGCGCGCGTGCCCATGGCCAGCATCCACCCCGACAGCGCCGAGGCCCCCAGCCGACGCGACTCGGCGGTGACGGGCGAGGCGAGGGCGACCTCCGCCAGCGAGGCGGGCACGACCTCGAGCGGCTGGTACTCGCGCAGCAGCGACGTGCCGCCGACGACGCCGCCCCCGGCGACCTCGACGGCCAGCCCGGTGAGCTCGCTGCTCGTCGCGCCGTCCGCGCGCGAGACCATCGCGGCCGCCCGGCTGCGCAGCTCCGGCGTGAGGTCGACGAAGTCGACCAGCGTCGGCAGCACCTCCGCGGGCGCGGCCTTGGCGACGTCGAGCTCCGCCGACTGCCACGCCAGCACCAGCAGGGCCTGCAGCACGCTGTCGACGGCCAGCACCCGCGAGGGCGTGCCGAGCAGCGCGGTGACGAACTCGGGGTCGCGGTCGGACACGAGCGGCAGCGGCAGCGGCCGGGTCTGGTCGTGCAGCGAGCCGAGCACCCCCTTCGACGCGTCCACGCCCAGCACCTGGGCCAGCACCGCCGTGGTGATGATCCGCTCCTGCTCGAACCAGCCCGAGCCGAGCCCGAGGGCGGCCTGCAGCGGCTCCGCCATGCTCTCGTCGATGTTCGGCCGCACCCGCAGCCCCTGCATGACCGGGCTCGTCCCGAGCACCTCGAGCAGCGTGCCGTCGACGTCGGCGGCCCCGGGCCGCACGAGCGGGACGTTGTGCTGCGCGGCATACAGCCACCGGCGGAGCAACGGGCGCACCACGGCGAGGACGCCGGCGGTCGTCTCCCCGGCACGCGGCACCCAGGCTGCGAGGTCGGAGACCGGGAGTATGCCGTAGGGCTGGGCACCGACGCGGACCGCCGGGGACGGGCCGCGGCCCCGCACGTGGTCGCGGAAGAGCTGTCGCGCGGACTCCTCCTGGGCGTCGGTGAGGCCCGGCACGCCGTGGGCGTCCAGCCGGTTGAGGTAGTCGCCCCACCCCGGCTGCCACAGGGCGGTGTTGGTCCACTGCGCCACCTGCTGCTCGCCCGTGCCCTGGCCCAGGAGGTGGGTGGCGACGGTGGCGTCCACCCCGAGGGTCGTGGCGAGGGCGGTCGTGTCGCTGTCGGCGCGGGCGGTCCCGGCCGACGCGTCGAGGGAGGGCGGCACGGGCGCGGGCCGCCGCTGGTAGGGGGAGCGCGCGGAGTCGTCGTTGTTCGTGGGCGTCCCCTGGGCCAGCAGGGACAGGCCACCCGCGCCGAAGCGGTGCGCGGCCAGGAGCTGCTCGAGCTCGTCGGCGCCGGCTGCGGGGGTCCGGCTGCCCCGCGCCCCGACGACGACGACCCGGTCCACCCGGGTCACCGACTGGGCGAGGGTCACCGTGACGGCCATCCCCACCTGTTCGGCCTGCTGGTAGTCGACCAGCCACTCCGACCCCTGGGGCACCGTCAGGCCGGAGCCCGCCGACACCGGCTGGTCGTCGAGCGGCACCGGTGACACCTGCAGGTCCGGCGGGACCGGCCGGCCGACGGCGCGCGAGACCTTCCCGCCCTGGTCGGCGAAGACGACGAAGCGGTCGGGCAGCGCCCGGGCGACGATGCGGCGTGCACCGGCCGGGGGCACGGGCCCGAAGTCGGGCTGCGCGGTCCCGCGCTGGGCGAGGTTGCGCGGGGTGCACGCCTCCGCCACCCACTCGGCCCGCCCGGCACCTACGGCGTCGACGAGGTGCTGCCACGCCGTCTCGGGGACCGGGTCCTGCCACGCCGCCGTCCACCAGCTGCGACCCGCTGCCGTCTCCTCGTCGCTCAGGCCGCGCTGCAGCCCGTCGACGTGGACGTCGTCGGGGTAGATCCGCACCCGCAGGACGGTGCGCCGGCCGACGCGCCCGAAGCGGGTCTCGAGCCGGACCGGGAGGAGCACGAGCGGGCTGTCCGCGGGCGCGTCGCACGGGTCGACGCGGTCGTGGAGCCGGTCGAGGATCCCGGCGAGGCGGGCGTCGAGCGCGTCGATCCGCGCCCGGTCGAGGACGCCGGTGCGCTGCATGTCGGCGACCAGCCGCGTCCGCTCGGTCGTCAGCCGTGCTGCCTGGGTGCGGGCCGCGCGGATGGCGGCGGTGGGCTCTGGCATGGTCCCTCGCTCAGCTCGCAGGTGGCAGGAAGTCGCTGGCCGCGAACGCGACCCGGGTGGGGTTCTCCAGGCGCGCCGCGGCGACCGTGGCTCCGGTCGCCCCTGCGGCGGCGGTCGCGAAGCGCACCTCGTGGCCGGCCAGGTCGGGCTCGCTGCGCCGGAATCGCGGGGCCTGCGGGTGCTCGGCGACGACGATCCACCAGCCGGGCGAGCGCAGCTCGTCGACGGTGATGTCCAGGCCCGCCAGCATGATGTCGGGCTCGAGGAACGCGTTGAACAGCGACGGTGCGGCGTCGCCGTCGCCGGTCGGCGCCTCGGGCAGGTCGGGGTGGCCGTCGCGGGTGCCGGTGGCCTTGAGCGCCATGACGGTCAGGTCCGGGTAGCGCCGCACGATCTCGCCGCGCAGCAGTACCACCGCCCGACCGGACTGCCCCGGCGGCCCCATCCGGACGTGGCTGCCCAGCCGGGTGCGGCCGAACCGGTGGATCTCCTGGGTCAGCTCGTCCGCGGCGGGGTCCCAGAACCGGTGGAAGTAGGTGCCCCGCATGTCCGTGGGGTAGGAGCGCCACAGCAGCTCGCGGCCCATCTCGTCACTGAGCCCCACGAGGAACGCCTCGGTGAAGACGTCGTTCGAGGACAGCACGGTCACCAGCTCGTCCTGGCGCAGCGTGGTCAGGCCCGGCACCAGCCACTCGCGGTCGTACGCGTCGAGGGCCTTGTACATCGGCCGGTCGAACCGGGGTGCGGCCATGATCGGGCGGATCAACGTGTCGGCGAACCAGTCGGCGGGGACGAGGCCGGCCCCGCGCAGGCGACCGCGGGTCGCGTCGACCACCGTGCGTGCCGGGTCGAGCCGGGTGAGCAGGTCGGCCCGGTCGACGGCGAGGAGCGGCCGGCCGGGGGTCGGTTGCAGGGCGAGGGCGCCGGGACCGTCGACGAGGACCTGCGCCTGGGCCCGCAGGTCGGTCACCGAGACGCGGTCGGCGCGCTGGACGAAGGCGGCCAGCTGCTGGCCCTGGGTGGTGAGCATCCGGCTGATGCGCTGGGCCTCGCTGAGTGGCTGCGCGACACCGCCGGCCACTCCGCCGCCGTGGGGCAGGGGCCGGTTGATCGAGCCGGCGAGCGCGCCCGCGGCGGTGGGCGACAACCCGACCGTGAGGTCGGTGCGCCACGCGGCGGAGTCGCGCAGGAGCTGCTGCCCGCGGCCCAGCGCGGGGCGTTCGACAGCGGGGCGTCCGGCAGCCGGGCCGCCGAAGCCACCAGGGCCCCCCGGGCCACCAGGTCCGCCGAGGCCACCGGCGCCACCGAGGCCACCGGCGGGCACGTGCACGACGGGCCCGGCGTGCGCACCCGGCGCAGGGTGGACGACGCCGCCGGGGCCGGCGGGACCACGAACGGGCCCGCCCGCCGGCCCGCCCGCGACCCCGCCGGCAGCACCCGGGCGGACATCCTCGGGGAAGATCGCCGCGTCCAGGTCGAGCGCCACGTGCTCCATGTCGCCCGTCCCCGCGACGTCGGTCGTCGCGAGCCCGGCAGCCAGGCCGCCCAGCCACCGCGACCTCGGCACGTCGGGGCCACGACCGGGTCCACCGGGCGCGGCGGTCCGCAGCTCGATGCCCGCGACGACCCGCTGCGCCACCGCCTGCCCGATCCGGAACGAGTTGTCGGGGTCCTTCCACAGCGACGGCGTGCTCACCACGCCGGCGAGGGTGGGCTGGGCCCGGACCGCGTCCGAGGCCGTCGCCACCCGGGTGGCGACCTGGCCCACCGGCACGGCGAGCGCCCGTGCGGTCACGGCGGGGTCGAGCGAGGCCAGCGCCAGCGGCGACAGTCCCCGGATGCCGTCGAGGTCGGCATACGGCCGGGTGAAGTCCCGAGCCCCGCCACCGGCGGCGACCAGGCCGACGGCCGCGACCCGCTCGGCCGCCCCGAGGCGTAGGGTGAGCGGCCCGGCGACGCGGGTGGCGCGCCGGAAGGCTCCGCCCAGGGCGGAGACGGGCGTGGCGCTGAGCGCTGCCTGGCCGTGCAGGGTGAGCGCGGCGCCGTCGAGGCGCACGCGGGGGGCGAGCGGGCGGGTCAGCTCGAGCAGCCGGCCGAGCCCGATCTTCGACACCCGGGCGTACAGGCTCTCGGCGAGGTGCCGCGCCAGCTGCGCCAGCACCAGCTCGCGGTTGGCCTTGTCGATCTCGCCGACCTGCGCCCACGCCGCCTGCATCAGGGGCTCCTGGTCGCGCTGCACCACCCGCGTGCCGATGCCGCCCACGACCCGGTTGACCGGCGTCCCGTTGAGCTCGGCGAACCAGTCGCCGGCCGGGAGCGTGCCGATGGTGCCGCTCCCCCGCTGCCCGCGGGCGTAGACGCGGGGACCCACGATCGGCAGGTTGGGGATGCCGCCGGGGTCGCTGCCTGCCGTCCCCTCCACCGCGGCAGCGGCGTCGACGGCCTGCTCCAGCAGCAGGGTCCGGGCTGCGCTCCACGCGGCGCCGTCGCTCGGCGCGCCCGCGTCCTGCTCGGGGTCAGGGGCGTTGGGGGAGAACAGCGCGCACCGCACCACCTGGCGACGCCCGGCGCCCTGCCCGAGGTCGGGCAGCGGCTGGCCCGGGCGCGAGGTGTCGAGGATGCGCCGCCCGATCCGCCACGGCGCCGCGACGGCCTCGAGGCGCCGGGCGAGGCGGGCGAAGTCGCCGTCGGGGGCCGTGCGGAACTCCCAGTGGTCGTAGACCGGCAGCCGCACCACGCCGTCCTGGGGCGTCCAGGCCGGGCCGAGCGTCCCGCCCGGGGTGCCGAGCCCGGCCAGCCGGCCCGCGTCGGTGGTGGGCACGAGGCAGGCGACGTAGTCGGTGTCCTGGGTGAGCACGCGCGCGGCGAGCAGGCGCGAGACGTTGACCGGCGCGTATGCCGTGGAGAGCCTGGCCGGCAGGCTCGCCGAGCCGGCGCTCGCCTGGGCGTGGGCCCAGGCCTCGGGGCCCGCCTCGCCCAGCGGCGGGGCCAGCCGGGGCAGCCGGTCCGCGGCCACCGTCATCACGGGCTGGAAGCCGCCGCGCACCGGCTCCCACTCGACCTCGCCCTTCTCCAGGACCACCAGCGCCAGCCACGCGCCCATCGCGTCACCGCGGGTCTGGGCACTGAACGCCCAAGGCAGCTCGGGCCGGTCGAACTCGATGTGCGCGTGGAAGGTCTCCTCGGCGTTCGTGCTCCCGGGTGCGGGGTAGCGTCGCGCCACCTGCCCGAGGTCGATGCCCAGGACGTCCCCCGGCCCGTACAGGGTGACGTCGCGCTCGGCGGTGTCGGTGCCGCCCTTGTCGTCGGAGATCGGCACGACCACGTGGGCCGACGGCCGGGTCCCCGTCGCGGGGGTCGTCATCGCCGCTGCGAGGCCCGACAGCGCGTAGGGCACGAAGTCGTAGCCCGCGAGGACGAGCTTGCCGACCTCGTAGTCGTCGTCGGGCGCGAGCTGGACGGCCCGGACGTCGACGACGTGCTGGGGCAGGTCGGCGAGCCGGGCCCCCCGGATGCCGTGGACGTCCTCGAAGTCGGCCATCACAGGACCCCCACTGCCACGGCGGCCAGGACCGCCTCGCCGCTGTCGTTGACCGTGCGCGCGACCCGAGCGGCCTCGGTGGCATCCAGGACGCCGAGGTCGCCGAGGACGCCGGTGCCGTCGTCCGCCCGCCGCAGCGTCGCGGTGCCCGCGGGCAGCACGGAGACCTTGCGGTCCGCGTCGGGGCGGACCTTCTCGACCCGGGAGAGGTAGGGGTTGTCGCGGTCCTCCACCAGCCGACCCACGAGCGAGTGGGCGACCATGACGTCGGCGAACATCCGGGGGTCGAAGTCGAGGGTCACCGGGGCCTCCTCGCCGGGGAAGTAGGTGTGCCAGCGGACCGTGTCGGACTGCGGGGTCCCGTGCACCGGGGTCGTCGCCGCCGACACGGCGCACCCGCTCGGGAGCTGCGCGAAGCCGGACTGCGCGAGCAGCGCCTCGTCGCGCAGCGCGAGGAACTGCCCCGGGCTGAACGGCGCCGTCACGGTGGACACGGCGTTGGCCGGGAGGCCGCCCACCGTGGGCAGCCCGAGGTTGACCCGGTTGGCCGTCAGGCCCGAGCTGCCGACCCGCTCGACGTGGGTCTCCAGGGGAAGGCGGGACTGGGTCACCTCGAGGACGGCGAGGGGGTGCGCGAGCACCTGGTCGGCCGAGGCGTCCACGGCCGCCAGGCTGGCGAGCAGGTCGCCGTCGAGGGGCTGGCGGGCCTTCCACGCGTCCTTGTCCTGCAGCCCCTGCTGGACGAGCGCGAGCGGGCTGGTCGACGCCTCGAGCGGCGGGGGCGGGTCGCCCCACGTGACCGGACCGAGGTCGAAGTGGAACGTGGGCAGGAACCAGACGTCGATCGTGGCGGTGCCCTCGATGCTCCACGGCTTGGTGCCCTGCAGCGACCCCTTGAACGACACCGACGCGAAGCTGCACCCGAACACCTCGATGTCGAGCCCGATCTCGAGGTCGATGGCGAAGCCGAACCGCGGCACCCAGTAGAAGATCATGTCGAGCGAGAGCCAGGCGTGCGCGCTCGCGACCGCGACGTCGGCCTTGAAGTCGCCCTTGACGCCGGCCATGATCGCGCCAGCGGTCACGGCGAAGTAGCACGTGACGACGATCTTGATCGGGCCCTTGCCCTTGCCCTTCTCGTCCTTGACCGGGGACAGGTCGATGGTGACCCGCTCGAGCCCGGCCAGCTCCTTCGGGGCGTCCTTGTACCGCGGGTGGAAGCCGCCGATGGACAGGGCGAACGCCCCCGTCCCGCCCCACTGGATCAGCAGGCCCAGGTCGCCCGAGACGTCGATGAGGGCGATCTTGGAGTTGCTCATCCGGGCGATGACGAGCAGGTGGTCGCTGGTGACCTCGCCGAACACCTCGCACCGGATGTCGGTGACGGGCGCGACCTTGGCCGGCGCCTGGATGCGGATCGCGCCGAGGATGATCAGCTTCGGGTCGGGCAGCGACAGGACGACGCCGAGCTTGGCCTCCACCATCTTGGTCTGCGAGCCCCAGCCGAGCTCGATGATGGGACCGACCACGAAGCCGCCGTCCCGGGGCGGGAAGACCTTCGCGACCTTGTTCAGCAGGGTCGGCGCCTCTGCGACGGGGTCGTCCGGGAAGAGCACCTTGTCGATGAAGTGGTCCTTCATCCCCTTGACCAGCTCGTCGGTGTCGACGGTGCGGTTGATCGCGAGCATGCCGCCGACGCCGTTGAAGGTGAACCCGAAGGACAGCTCGATCGCGGTCGGGAAGCGCACCCCCATGACGACGACCATGGAGAACGGGTCGGGGCTGAGCAGCCCGATGGCGTAGACGCCGACCTTGAGGATCTCCAGCTGCAGCACGCCGCCGAACTCGACGAGCTCCTTGCCGTCGTAGGTCCGGGTGACCCGCTCGAGGTAGCCGCCGCCGGTGACCGGTCCGGCCTTGATCCGCAGGCCGATCCGGTCCGGCCAGCGGGGGGAGAACGCGATCGGGAACATCGACTGCGGGGTCGGCTGGCCGTCGAGGCCGATGACGGCACCGGCCCCACCGATCTGCATCCCCACGGCGCTGCCGAGCTTGGCCGCGATGATCGTCGTCAGCTCCAGGCCGGTGACCTCCTTGGCGGGGTTGCGCACGATCCCCAGCGCCACCTCGCGGATCTCGACCATCGGGAAGTTGAACTGCACCGGCAGGACGGCCTTCTCGTTGCCGGCCCCCCGGCCGTCGCCGAGGTAGAGGCCGTCGACCGAGTCCAGGGTGATGGCAGTGGGCTTGATCGTCTCGGGGTCGGTCGATCCCGGCATCACCTTCTTCAGCAGCGGGTCGTTCTGCAGGCCAGGCTTGATGACGGTGTAGATGCGCAGCCCCAGGACCGACTCGTCCGCGCGGTACCACTTGCCGCTGCGCTCGACGAGGCTCTTCTTGTCCTCCTCCGACGGGTTGAGGAACTCGCGCTCCTTGAACGACAGGAACGCCTCGAGCCTGGTCTCGTTCAGGCGCAGGACCCCGTAGTCCTTCTGGCCGGTGGAGACCAGCTGGGCGGCGAGGCGGAAGTTCGCCTGGTCCCAGCTGAGGACGTCACCCAGGGACTTGGTCGCGTGGTCGACCCCCAGGAGCTCCTTGCCGAGGGAGTCCACGACCTTGCCGGCACCGTCGGCGAGGTCCTGGAACGGCTTGACCCAGGGGTTCCACGCCTCCATGAGCTGGTCGACGATCGGCTGCTGGACGTGTCCCTGGGCGTCCTTGGACAGCTCCCGGGCGACGATGCGGACGGCCTCGTCCATCGCCAGCAGCGCCGTCCCGATCCGGGTCGCGATGCGGGTGGCCTCGTTCACCGAGAAGCCGGGCACGTTGATGTCGGCCGCGCAGTCGCTGGCCATCTTCGCGATGACCTTGGTCTGCTTGTCGATGGCCTTGACGATGGGCTCGACGATCGCCTTGGCCTGCTCGATGTCGGACTTGAGCTGCTCGAACGCCGGCTTGGTGTTGTCCGGCACCCCGTCGACCAGCGAGCTCATGAGCGAGCCGGTGTCGTGCCAGGTGGACGAGGAGGCCCGGCCCAACCGGGTCGTCCCGAACGCCGAGACCGCGTGGAGGAAACCCGTACCCACATCCGTCATGACAGCCCCCCGGCTGGCGAACCACGATGTGACTGCTGCGTCTGCTCGGTGGTCCCGGCCCTGGCTGGTCCCGGGTCCCTCATCGCACCCAGCCGAACGAACCGGCGGTATGTCGAGGCTAAGGAAGGATTCCGAAGGCTTCACGCTATGGCGGGGTCCTAGTACGCGGCATCGGCCATACGTCGTAGACAAAAGGGATGAGTGACGTCGAACCACCACGGACCGACCGGGCAGCGTCCGCGGCGACCCTCCCCTAGCGTGGAGCCCATGACAGCCAAGGCGAGCTCCCCCGCCCTCGAGGTCGAGGTCGGCGACCGCGAGGTGCGGATCAGCAACCCCGACCGCGTCTACTTCCCCGCCCGGGGCGAGACCAAGCTCGACCTCGTCAACTACTACCTGTCGGTCGGCGACGGCATCGTCAACGCCCTGCGCGAGCGGCCGTGCATGCTCCACCGGTTCCCCAAGGG
Source organism: Phycicoccus ginsengisoli (assembly GCF_054779295.1). Lineage (NCBI taxonomy): Bacteria > Bacillati > Actinomycetota > Actinomycetes > Micrococcales > Intrasporangiaceae > Phycicoccus > Phycicoccus ginsengisoli. Next base: position 105,737 of record NZ_BAAGYN010000005.1, on the reverse strand, counting down.
GGTCGGGGGCGGGGACAAGGTGCACCAGAAGCGGATCCCCCAGGGCGCGCCGCCGTGGGTGGAGACCGTCCGGCTCACCTTCCCCCGCTGGAACCGGACGGCCGACGAGCTGTGCGTCACCGAGCTCGCCCAGGTCATCTGGGCGGTGCAGATGTCGACCGTCGAGTTCCACCCGTGGAACAGCCGCCGCGCCGACGTCGAGAAGCCGGACGAGTGGCGGATCGACCTCGACCCAGGCCCGGACTGCCCGTGGTCCCGGGTGCAGAAGGTGGTGCCCGTCGTGCACGAGGTGCTCGATGAGCTGGGTGCCGTCGGGTGGCCGAAGACCAGTGGTGGCAAGGGGGTCCACGTCTACGTCCGGATCGAGCCCGAGTGGGGCTTCAAGGACGTGCGCCGGGCGGCCCTGGCGTTCGCCCGCGAGGTGGAGCGCCGTCTGCCGGACGACGTCACCACCACGTGGTGGCGCAAGGACCGCGACCCGGCGGACCTGTTCGTCGACTACAACCAGAACGCGCGCGACCACACCATCGCCGCGGCATACTCCGTGCGCGGCAACGCGATCGGCACCGTCTCGACCCCGATCACCTGGGACGAGGTGGACGACGTGGAGCCGGACGACTTCACCATCGCCACCGTGCCGGGACGGTATGCCGAGAAGGGCGACCTGCACGCAGGCATCGACGACGCGGTGTTCCGGATCGACCCACTGCTCGAGTGGGCCGATCGGGACGAGCGCGACGGCGCCCAGGACCCGCCGGAGCCGGAGGACTCCTGATCCGCGGATCAGTGCCGATGGCCCTGTTCCACCCGCACCTGCGTCTGTAGAGTCGCTCCCATGCCGCTCATGAGGGTCCGTGACGCCGCCACCTTCCTCGGCGTCAGCGACGACACCGTGCGCCGCTGGGTCGACAGTGGTGCGCTCCCGGCCGAGGCCGACGACGCGGGGCGCAAGGTCGTCGACGGCTACCGCGTCGCCCTGCTCGCGCGCGAGCAGGCTCGAGCCGTCGAGGACCCGTCGGGCGTCGGGCGCTCGGCCCGCAACCGCTTCGTCGGCCTGGTCACCGACATCCGGCGCGACACGGTCATGGCCCAGGTCGAGCTGCAGTGCGGGCCCTTCCGCGTGGTCTCGCTCATGAGCAGCGAGGCCGTCGACGACCTCCGGCTCGAGCTCGGCTCGGTCGCGATCGCGGTGGTCAAGTCGACGACCGTCATCGTCGAGACCCCGGTGGGGGCGTCATGAGCCTCCCGTGGCGCAGGCCGGCCGGCGCACGGGCCGCCCGGACGCTCCCGGCGCTGGCCGTCCTCGCGGTGGTGGGGCTCGTCGCGGCCTGCGGGTCCGGCGAGGCGTCACCCCAGGGCAGCGGCTCGCGCCCGGTCTCAGGCTCGGGCTCGACCGGTGCGACCTCCGGCGGCCCGCTGTCCGGCGAGATCACGGTGTACGCCGCTGCCTCCCTGAAGAAGACGTTCACCGAGATCGGCGCGCAGTTCGAGAAGGCGCACCCGGACACCACGGTCAGCTTCAGCTTCGCCGGCTCCTCCGACCTCGTCGCCCAGCTCCAGCAGGGGGCGCCGGCCGACGTGTTCGCCTCGGCCGACGAGAGGAACATGGCCAAGGCGACGGCCGACTCCCTCACGGCCGGCCCGCCCGTCGCCTTCGCCACCAACACGCTCGAGATCGCAGTTCCGCCGGGCAACCCCGCCCGGGTCGCCTCGCTGCAGGACCTGGCCCGGCCCGTCCTGAAGGTCGTCGTCTGCGCCCCGGCCGTCCCCTGCGGCGCCGCCGCGGCCAAGGTCGAGACGGCCGGGAAGGTCGACCTGAAGCCGGTCAGCGAGGAGCAGTCGGTCACCGACGTGCTCGGCAAGGTCTCCACCGGCGAGGCGGACGCCGGCCTGGTCTACGTCACCGACGTCAAGGGCGCCCACGGCTCGGTGCAGGGCGTCGAGTTCCCCGAGGCGTCCCAAGCCGTCAACACCTACCCCATCGCGGCGCTCAAGGGCAGCCGAAACCCGGCGCTCGCGTCCGCGTTCGTGCAGGCCGTCACGGGCGCTCAGGGCCAGGAGGTCCTCGCCCGTGCCGGCTTCGCCGGGCCCTGAGGTGCGCGCCCACCGGGTCGGGCTGCCCGCCTGGCTCTTCGTCCCCGCCGTCGTGGGGGCGGCCTTCGTCGCGCTGCCCCTGGTCGCGATGCTGACACGGATCGAGTGGAGCCGGTTCGGCGCCCTGGTGTCCTCGGAGTCCTCCCAGGCCGCCCTGTGGCTGAGCCTGCGCACGTCCCTGGCGAGCACGGTGCTGTGCGTGCTGTTCGGGGTCCCGATGGCCGTCGTCCTGGCTCGCACCCGGTTCCGGGGCCAGGCCCTCGCCCGCTCGCTGGTCCTGCTGCCCCTGGTGCTGCCCCCGGTCGTGGGCGGCATCGCCCTGCTCTACACCTTCGGCCGGCGCGGACTGCTGGGGCGAAGCCTCGAGGTGCTCGGCGTGCAGGTCGCCTTCTCGACCACGGCGGTGGTCATGGCCCAGACGTTCGTGGCCCTGCCCTTCCTCGTCGTCAGCCTCGAGGGCGCCCTGCGCAGCTCGGGCGAGCGCTACGAGGAGGTCGCCGCGACCCTGGGGGCACGCCCCACGACGGTGTTCCGGCGCGTGACGCTGCCCCTGGTCCTGCCGGGTCTCGCGTCGGGTGCCGTGCTGGCGTTCGCCCGTGCCCTCGGCGAGTTCGGGGCCACGATCACCTTCGCCGGCTCCCTGCAGGGAGTGACCCGGACCCTGCCGCTCGAGATCTACCTCCAGCGTGAGACCGACCCCCAGGCGGCGGTCGCGCTCTCGCTCGTCCTCGTGGCGGTGTCGACCGTCGTCATCACCTTCACCCGCCGCTCCCGGACCGCCCTGTGAGCCTGCGGGCGCGCATCGACGTCCCCGAGCGCGGGCTCGAGCTGGCCCTCGACGTCCCCACGGGGCATACCGTCGCGCTGCTCGGGCCCAACGGCGCGGGCAAGTCCACGACCCTGGCAGCCCTGTGCGGGCTGCTCCGCCCCACTCGCGGCGAGGTCGTCCTCGACGACCGGATCCTGTTCCGCAGCAACGGATCGCAGCGCGAGGTGCCGCCGCACGCCCGGGGAGTGGCCCTGCTGGCGCAGGACGCCCGGCTGTTCCCCCACCTGTCCGTCGCCGAGAACGTCGCCTTCGGCCCGCGCAGTGCCGGTGTGCCGCGCGGCCGCGCGCGCGAGCTCGCCTCCCAGTGGCTGCGCGAGGTGGACGCGGCCGACCTGGCCGACCGCACCCCCGCACAGCTGTCCGGCGGACAGGCGCAGCGGGTCGCGGTGGCGCGGGCCCTCGCCACCGAGCCGGCCCTGCTGCTGCTCGACGAGCCGCTGGCGGCCCTCGACGTCGAGGCGGCTCCCGCCCTGCGCCAGCTGTTGCGCCGGGTGCTGGCCGAGCGCACCACCGTCCTGGTGACGCACGACGTCCTGGACGCTGTCCTGTTGGCCGACCAGGTCGTCGTGCTCGACTCCGGCCGGGTGGTCGAGCAGGGCTCCACGTCCCGGGTGCTCACCCGGCCGACCAGCGCCTTCGCGGCGCGCATCGCCGGGCTCAACCTCGTGCGCGGGACCGCCCGCGGGGGCGGCGTGGACGGGCCCGGCGGGCTGCACGTCGCCGGCATGTCCGAGCAGGGCCTGCGCGAGGGCGAGCCGGCCGTCGCCGTCTTCAGCCCGGCGGCGGTCGGCGTCTACCGCCAGGAGCCGCACGGGAGCCCGCGCAACGTGGTTCGGACCACCGTCACGGAGCTGGAGCCGCACGGCCACCTGCTGCGCGTGCACACGCCTCACCTCTCGGCCGACATCACCCCAGCGGCCCTGGCCGAGCTCGGCATCGCACCCGGCGACGAGGTCGTGCTCACCGTGAAGGCCAGCGAGGTCGCGGTCTACGGGGGCTGAGACCCCCGCGGTGGCCGGGTCCGTCCGGGAGGGCTCCGCAGGAGCTCCTCCGGCTGCCCGTCCGCGTCGGGCGGTCAGGTGGTCAGGCCGACCGGTCCGGCAGCTGCTGGAGGGACCACACGTTGCCGTCGGGGTCGGTGAAGCGCACGAACCGGCCCCACGCGAGGTCCTGGACCTCGGAGCAGTCGATCCCCCTGCTCGTGAGCTCCGCGTGGGCCTCGTCCGCGTCAGCCACCACGGCCTGGAGGTGCTGCGTCTGGCCTTCCGGGAACATCTGCAGGCCGGTGCCGAAGCAGAACGAGCACGCCGAGCCCGGTGGGGTGACCTGGACGAAACGCAGGCCCTCCGCGGGGGTCTGGTCGTGCTCGGCGGTCCAGCCGACCTGCTCGTAGAAGGCCTTCGTCCGGTCGACGTCGGCGCTGGCGATGGGGACGAGCTCGATCCGGTAGTCCATGACGGTCCTCTCGTGGTGCCGCCGGGAGGTCCGGCGACCGGTTTCCACGCTAGGGACCCCAGCGGTCAGTTCCTGACCGGAATCAGACCGGGGCGGAGTCGGCCGCCGACCGGCGGTGCAGCTCGGCGAGGATCGCCTGCTCGCGGTCGATGGCGGCCTGCAGGTAGGGCGGGACCCGGGTGCCGGACGCCACGGGCCGATCGCGCAGGGCGTCCTCGAGCTCGGCGAGCGCCGCGACGAGCTGGCGCACGGTCCACTGCGCCGGGTCGGCCGGGAGCCTGGTCGCCGAGGAGGGCCTGCCGGCGACCGTCGGCTCGAGGAAGTCGGTCATGACAGGGCTCCTGGCGACGACGATGTCTGGGGGCCCCGACTGCTTGAAGCCAATCGATCGTCGACCGCTTTGTCATGTTCTGTCAACTGGAACAGGACGAGCCTGCCGCGGCTGACGCCCCCGGTCGCGGGGAAGTGAACCGCGGTCGGTCCGCTCACGTCAGGACGGGTACCAGTTCCGTGAGAGTTCCGAGGCGCGTCATGTCCAGTCCATCACCCACCACCCTCCGCGCCGCTGCGGCCGTCGCCGGCGCCCTTCTCCTCGCCGGGTGCGGATCCTCCAGCGGGTCCTCCGGCGGCGGCCTCTACGGCAACGCTCCCGCGGGCTCTTCGTCGGCGGGCGGCTCGGCCGCCACGACCAGCTCGTCCGGCTCGTCGGCCGCGGCCGGCCGCTACGGCAACCCACCCGCCCGGTCCAGTGCCTCGTCGGTCGTCGCCGGCGGAGGCGGTGTGGCCACCGCCGGATCCCGCTTCGGCACCATCCTCGTGACGTCCCAGAAGATGACGATGTACGCGTTCGCCCGCGACACCAAGGGCCACTCGAACTGCACCGGATCGTGCGCGACCTACTGGCCGCCCGTTCCGGCCGCCGACGCGCCCACCCACCCGGTCCCGGGTGTGACCGCCACGTTCGGCGCGATCACCCGCTCCGACGGCACGAAGCAGCTCACGGTCGACGGGTACCCCATGTACACGTACGCCGCCGACCGGGCCGCAGGCGACGTCAACGGCCAGGGCGTGAACGCCTCCGGTGGCCTGTGGTGGGTCGTGTCCCCCAACGGCTCCTGGGACGAGAAGACCGGCTGACGGTCAGCGCAGGCAGGACCGACGACCCGGTTCCGGGCGCTGCGTCCACCCTCGCGTCGGGGAACGCATCCGAGGGCTCCGTCAACAACACTCCACCCGGGGCGAGAGCGCGTCGCAGCACCGGCGCTGGCCGAGCTCGGCGACCCCCATCCCCACGACGACGAGCGCTCCCCCGAACCACCCGGGGACGCCGAGTGGCCGCTCGCCGAGCACAGCGGCGATCACGGCCGCGAACACCGGTTCCATGGTCATCGTGACCGCCGCGGTGGTGGCGCTCAGCGCGCTCTGGGCCCACGCCTGCACCGCGAACCCGACGCACGTGGCCAGCAGCGCCAGGTAGAGCACGGCCGCCCATCCGCCCGCGGTCGCCGGGGGACCGAGGTCGCGGCCCGCAAGGGCCGCGCCGAGGCACACGACGGCGGCCACCGTCACGCTGGCCGCGGTGAGGGCGTATGCCGTGTGCGGTGTCGACCACCGGCTCAGGCCGGCGATGTGGACGGCGAAGCACGCCGCACCACCGAGGGTGAGGGCGGCACCGGCCGCCGGGGGTGCACCGGCGCCACCGGTCAGTGCCGAGATGCCGACCGCCGACGTGGCCACGGCGAGCCACCCGGACAGGCCCACCCGCTCCCGGAAGAGCAGCCCGGCCACGACCGGCGTGAGGACCACGGCGGCGCCCGTGATGAACCCCGACACCCCCGCCGGTGTGGAGCGAAGACCGTTGGTCTGCAGGAGGAATCCTCCCGACAGGGCCGCACCCAGCACCGTGGCGCGACGCCACTCGGCAGGGCCCAGCCGCGTCACTGCCCCCGGGCGCACGAGGAGCAGGACGACGGCCGCGACCCCGAACCGCCACGTGAGGAACGAAGCGGGCGCAAACTGCTCCAGCGACCCCTTGGTCACCACGAACGTCGAGCCCCACACCGCCGTGGCAGCGACCAACGCGGCTGTCGCTGGAAGCGTCCGGTTCACACCCATCCCCCGAACCCGAGTACGCCGCCACGGATGGCCGGCTGCCCGCCATGTTCCTCCGGCTCCTCCACCCTGTCACCGGGGCGAAACCTCACGAGGGCGCCGGGAGCACGGCTCGGCCGAGCCCGGGGTGCCTCAGCCGGCGAGCATGCCCTTCATGGTGGAGATCTCCTTCGCCTGCGCGTCCACAACGTCCTGGGCGAGCGTGCGGACCTGGGGGTTCTTGGTGGTCGCGAGGACGTTCTCGGCCATGGTCACCGCGCCTTCGTGGTGGGCGACCATCATGGTCAACCACATCCGGTCGAACGCCTGACCACCCGCCTGCCGCAGCGCGGCCATGTAGGCGTCGCTCATCATGCCGTCGGTGCCGTGGTCCATCCCGCCGGCCGTGGCCGGGGCGGCCCACTCCCGCAGCCACCCGTTCATCGTGGTGATCTCCGGCCCCTGGGCCGCCTTGATGTCGGCGGCGAGCGACTTCAGCGGAGCGGACTGTGACCTGGCCAGGGCCAGGTCGGCCATCTCCACGGCCTGCTGGTGGTGGGGCACCATCATCTGGGCGAACATGACGTCCCCTGCCGAGGCCGATGAGGGTGCCGACCATGCGGCGCCCGGAGACGTCCCCATGCCGTTCATGCCGGTCATCGTGTCGTGCGAGCCGGACCCGCATTCTGCGACTGCCAGGGTCGTCGCCAGCGAGGCGGTCACGGCGAGGGCGCGGAGGGTGCGGCGCACGGGGGCTCCTTGAGTGGTCGGCTGCGAGGTCCGGTCCCGAGACGGGGCCGGCACCACTGCGCAGGGGCGCGGCTCGGCTCCTGCGGCACCACCCTCGCCCGCGCGCCCGCGGGGTCCCGTGGGCATCCGATGAAGGTTCGATGAAGACCCGGGCGCCGCGGCGTCGCGCCCGGACGGTGGGCCGGGTGCGCGGCCCCGGATGTCAGGTGCGGTAGGACAGGGTCGTCATCATGCCCGCCTCGCCGTGGTAGGCGTTGTGGCAGTGCGTCATCCACTGCCCCGGGTTCGTCGCGTCGAGGTCGACGAGCACCGTCTGCATGGGCCGGACGATGACCGTGTCCTTGCGGACCCCAGGTCGGCCGGTCGCGTCGACGACACCGAACGTGTGGCCGTGGACGTGCATCGGGTGGAACATCATGGTGGCGTTGCGCAGCCGCAGCCTGACCCGCTCCCCCTGGCGCACCTCGAGGGGTTGCTGCTCGTCATAGGTGCGCCCGTTGATGGTCCACCGGTAGCCGCGCATCGACCCACCGAGCAGCAGGTCGTGGGCGCGGTCGACCCGCCGTGCCCTCATGGCCACGGACTCACGGGCGGACAGGTCGGCCACGGTCAGGAGACGGCCGCCGAGCTCCCCCGGCACTGCGCCGGCCGACGGCGCCGCCCCCGAGGCGGTACGGATCACGGCCAGCCCGTACCCGGACCTGCCCTCGGCCGACGCGACCAGCGGGAAGGCGCCGTCGCCCAGCCTGAGCAGGAGGTCCACCCGTTCTCCCTGGCCGAGCAGGACCGCCTGACCGGTGACCGGCTCGACCGGCAACCCGTCGGCGTGGGTGGCCGTCAGCAGGTGCCCGCCCACGGCCACCCGGAAGGCCGTGTCGGACGCGGCATTCACCACCCGCAGCCGGACGCGCTGCCCGGACCGCCCGGTCAGGGTCACCGGCGCCGCCGGCACCCGTCCGTTGACGAGGAAGTAGGGGTAGTCGACGTCACCGGCGTGCCCGAGCAGCGCCGAGCCTCCGGACGCGCCCAGGCCGCCACCACCCATACCGCCCATGCCGCCCATGCCGCCGCCCATCCCCGCACCCGGGGTGCCGGCACGCAGCGACGCCAGGACCTCGTCGGGGGTACGGCCCGTCCCGTCGACCCAGTCGTCGAGGACGACGAGCCACTCGAGGTCGTAGGCCCCGGGCTCGGCCGGGTCCTCCACGACCAGGGTGCCGTACAGGCCGCGGTCGAGCTGGACGCCGACGTGCGGGTGGAAGAAGTAGGTGCCGGGGTCCGGGACCGTGAAGTCGTACCGGAACGCCGACCCCGGAGCCACCGGGTGCTGCGTCACGTCCGGCACGCCGTCCATGTCGTTGCGCAGCGCGACTCCGTGCCAGTGCAGTGTGGTCGGGTCGGGCAGGTGGTTCGTGAGGTCCACCACCAGTCGGTCACCGGCGGTGGCTCGCAGGGTGGGACCGGGGACGGAGCCGAACGACCAGGTGTCCACCACGGCCCCACCCAGGTCCACCCGGCCGGGAGCGGCGGCGAGCCGGGCAGTCACCGTGCGACCGGTGTGGCGGCGCGCACGCTCGGCTCCCCGCACGGCTGCCGCCGAGGGAGTGACGAGCGTCGACCCGGGGCCGCCGCACGCCGCGAGCACACCGACCCCCGACAGTCCCGCGACACCCGCGAGGACCGCCCGTCGGGACAGCAGGCGGGCACCGGCCGTGGGTGCGCTCATGCCCTGCCCCGCAAGGCGGCCAGGCGAGAGGCGTACTCGGCCTCGTCGATGTCACCGCGGGCGAGACGCTCGGCCAAGACCTCGTGGGCGCGCTCCGTCCGCGGCTCGGTGTCTCGCCTGTCCACGCTGCGCGGGGTCGCGGTCCAGCGCAGCAGCGCGACGATGCCGACGACCACCAGCGTCCAGAACGCGACCATGACCAGCACCATCGACACCCAGGTGCCCCAGCCCGTCCCCTCGTACCAGCCCATCATCGTGACCACCGTTCCTTTCCTCGGTGTTCACAGGGTCCGCCGCCCGTCCCCCTGGTCGGGTCGTCGGACGATGAAGGTTCGCTGAAGAAGCAGCACCGGGACCCTCCGCCCGGGCGACCGGTGCCATCGGGCTGGGACGATGGCACCGTGACCATCAGCGCGTCCCCACCCCCGAGCCGCACGACCGGGCTGCGGGCCCTGGTGGTCGAGGACGACGAGCCGATGGCCGACCTGGTGGCGAGCTACCTGGTCCGGGACGGCTACGAGGTGCAGGTGACGCACGACGGGCTCCGCGCCGTCGAGGTGGCCCGAGAGCTCGACCCCGACGTGGTCGTGCTCGACCTGGGGCTTCCGGGACAGGACGGGCTCGAGGTGTGCCGAGAGCTGCGGACCTTCTCCGACGCCTACGTCGTCATGCTCACGGCTCGCAGTGACGAGGTGGACACGCTGGTCGGGCTGTCCGTGGGGGCGGACGACTACGTCACCAAGCCGTTCAGCCCACGCGAGCTCGTCGCCCGGCTGAGGGCCATGCTGCGGCGCCCCCGGCCGCTCGGCACGAGGGGGCAACCGCAGTCGCACGTCCGGTCGTTCGGCGCCCTGTCGATCGACCCGCTCGGACGCGACGTATGGGTCGACGGCGAGCCCGTCCCGCTGACGCGCACCGAGTTCGACCTGCTCGCCGCCCTGGCCGAGCGGCCTCAGCTTGCCTTCACCAGGCGCCAGCTCATCCACGCCGTGTGGGGGACCGGATGGGTCGGCGACGAGCACCTCGTCGACGTCCACGTCCTGCACCTGAGGCGCAAGCTGGGCGACGACGCCGCGGCGTCGCGCTTCATCCGGACGGTGCGGGGCGTGGGGTACCGCATGGGTACGGGCACGTGAGCGCCGGGACCCGGCCTCGAGCGGGTCGTCCGCTGGGGCTGTCCACCCGTCTGCTGCTGGCCCAGGCGTTGCTCCTCGTCGCGGGGGCGGGCACGGCCTGGCTCGTCGCGTCGGCCATCGGCCCGGGGATCTTCCACCAGCACCTGGTCCAGGCCGGCGGCGGCCACACGAGCGGTGAGCTGCAGCACATCGAGCGCGGGTTCCGGGACTCGCTGCTGGTGGCCCTCGGGACCGGGCTGCTCGCCGCCGTCGCCATCGCGCTGGTCGTCACCGCCTGGTTCAGCCGCCGCCTGCAGCGCTCGACCGACGCGGTCGCGGGCTCGGCCACCCGGATCACCGACGGGCACTACGACACCAGGGTCCCCACGGTGGGTCTCGGGCAGGAGTTCGACCACCTCGCCGGCACGGTCAACGAGCTCGCCACCCGCCTCGGCGACGTCGAGCGCACGCGCACCCGGCTGCTCTCCGACCTCGCCCACGAGATGCGCACCCCGCTGGCCAGCATCGAGGCCCACCTCGAGGCCATCGAGGACGGCGTGCGGGCCGCCGACCCCGCCACCATGACGGTCCTGCGGGACAACACCCGTCGCCTGCACCGCCTGGCCGACGACATCAGCGCGGTCAGCCGAGCGGAGGAAGGTCGCCTCGACGTCCACCCCGTCGCCACGCCCGCCGCAGACCTCGTCCACGCCGCCGCAGCAGCGGCGGCCGAGGCGTACCAAGGGCATTCCGTCACCCTGCGCACGGAGGTGAGCGCGTCCGGCAGCGTCGAGGTGGACGCCGACCGCATGGGCCAGGTCCTGGCCAACCTCCTGGACAACGCCCTGCACCACACACCGGCCGGTGGGGTCGTGAGCCTCCTGGCCCGGCCCGGCGCCCGGGACACCGTCGAGCTGGTGGTCACCGACACCGGATCAGGCATCAGCGCCTCCGACCTGCCCCACGTGTTCGAGCGCTTCTACCGCGCCGACCCTGCCCGGCGGCACCACGGCGGGACGGGCATCGGGCTGACCATCAGCCGCGCCATCGTGGACGCCCACGGCGGAACGCTCACGGCGAGCAGCGACGGGGCCGGCCGGGGGGCGACGTTCACCGTCCGAGTGCCCCTCGCGCGCGCCCGGGGCGGAGCTACGGGTGGGAGCCGGACGGGCTGACGTGGATGACCGCGCTGGACAGGCGCGGCAGCGCCTCGAGGAGGTGCGCCTCGGCGTGGTGGGCGATCTCGTGTCCCTCGACGACCGGCAGCTGCGCGGGGACGGTGACGTCGGCGTCGGCGTGCAGGGTGTGCCCGATCCAGCGCAGTCGCAGGTCCCGCACGTCCAGCACTCCGTCCACCGTGGCGACGGCCGCGCGTCCGGCCCGGACGAGCTCCGGCTCGACGGCGTCCATCAGCCGGGCGCCGACCTGGCGGACGGCCGAGCGCAGGACGCCGAGGATCGCCACCGCGATCAGCAACCCGATGACCGGGTCGGCCCAGGGCAGGCCCGCCGCCACCCCGGCTGCTCCCGCGACGACGGCCAGCGACGTGAACCCGTCGGTCCTCGCGTGCAAGCCGTCCGCGACCAGGGCCGCCGACCCGATCTGGTGGCCGACCCTGATCCGGTACCGCGCCACCAGCTCGTTGCCGGCGAACCCGATGACGCCGGCCGCCGCCACGGCCCACAGGTGTGACACCTCGCGCGGGTGCAGCAGTCGGCTTACCGCCTCCCACCCTGCCAGCAGGCTCGACAGGGCGATCATCGCGACGACGAAGAGCCCGGCGAGGTCCTCGGCCCGGCCGTAGCCGTAGGTGTAACGGTCGTTGGCCGGCCGTCGGGCCAGCCAGAACGCGATGAGGAGAGGCACCGCCGTGACGGCGTCGGCGAGGTTGTGCAGCGTGTCCCCGAGCAGCGCGACGGAGCCCGTGAAGGCCACGACCAGCCCCTGGAGCAGGGCGGTGACGGCCAGGGCAGCGAGGCTGATCCACAGGGCACGACGGCCTCGGGCGTCCGCCTCCAGCGCCTCGTCGACCTGGCCGGCCGCGTCGTGGGAGTGTCCGCCCAGCAGCTCCGACAGGGCGTGCAGCACTCGCGGCCACCAGCCTGAGGCGTGGTCATGGTCATGGTCGTGACCGTGGTCGTGACCGTGGCCATGGTCGTGACCGTGGTCCGGGTCCTGATGGCCCGGGCCGTGGTCGGGCAGCCTGTGCGTCACGCCGTCGCCTCCGCGGTCCGGTGGCGGGCGGGCACGGCATCGAGCAGGTGCTCGACGTGTCCGATCGTGTCGACGACCAGCTGGCGCACGTGCCCGTTCTCGACGCGGTACAACACGGAGGTCCCCTGCTTGCGCGTCGTGACCAGCCGGGCCATGCGCATCTTCGCCAGGTGCTGGGAGACCCCGGGCACGGGCTTGTCCAGCGTCGTGGCGAGATCGGAGACGGACTGCTCCTCGTCGAGGAGCAACCCGGCGAGCTGCAGCCGGGTCGGGTCCGCCAGCACGCGCAGCACCTCGACCGCCAGGGTCACCACGTCGTCCGGCCAGACCGGAGGTTGCGTGCTTGCATGCATGCGCAAACTCTACAGGAGGTATGCCGGAGAGCCTTCGCCCCCACCCATACGTCCGCGGCAGCGCCGGCACGCCTGCGCGGCCGGGCCAGCCGCCATCGGGCAGTCCCGGCGGCCAGGAGCAGAGCGGCGTCGCGAGCAGGTCGGTCGGATCGGCACGCAGGACGCGGTGGACGACGACCCCGCGGAAGGCGGCCGCAGCTTCAGCCGGGAGGATTCACCAGGGTGAGGCCTGCGGCCGTGGCCACCACGGCATTGACGAACGCTGGGGGGATGTGGGGGTGGCACTTCGACACCCGCCCGTGGGCCTCCCGTTTGTCGTCGTCCGATATCAACGGGAAGTGCCTACGCGCCACGCTTCAACGGAACAACCGGACATTCCACGCAACCCTGCCGATGACCGGGCGCTTCATCGAAGGGCTAGACCAGATGCGGCTGGTGAGCTGCGAGATACCACCAGAGCCACAGGGCATAGCCGGCTGCGACGAAGCCGAACGACGCTGCAAGGACGACCCAAGGGCGTGCTGGCCAGTGTCGGCGTCGCCACAGCGCCACGAGGGTCGCGGCCAGAACGGTTCCGCCCAACCAGACGAAACTGTCGAATGCGGGCGGGGCCATGTCGACTGCGATGAGCGCCGCTGCGACCAGAGCAGTCAGCGCAGCGACAAGCAAGGCCTCAGCCTTGGGGGACCTGGTGGACTCCACTGCGCCCCCTGGGTCGGATCTCCACTCGGATATGCCAACACTGCCGTCCCCGGACTGCGCGCGGGGCCAGAACACACTCATCCGCCGCCGTCAGTGCTGGCCAAACCGTTGCTGGGCAGCTTGACGCGAGATGTCCAGCGCAGCACCGATCACCGTCCAAGAGTCGCCGGCCGCACGGGCCGCGCGGACCGCCTCCCGCAGCTCCTGCTCGGCATGCACCAGCTGACTCCTGGCGGCGATGATGCGGCGAAAGGACGCGGCATCGCGGGCCGGGTGAGTCGATGGGTCAAGCTCGTCCAAACCGGTGTGGTCATGGTTGGTCTTCAGTGCCATGTCATTCACCTCATCTCAAATAGTCGAAGAACCTGGGCCGTAGCCGATCGCCGTGGATGATCTGGGTCGGCTCTCCGGCTGGCACAGCGACGAGCTCCAGCATCCGACCGTGTTGGTCCGGGCCGATCACTAGAAGACGGTCCTCGCCGCCGTACTCGTACTCGACCAGCCGGATGGCGTTGGTCCATTCATGTCTGATGTCGGCTTCGTCGATCCCGTGCTTCAGGGCGGACTCCGCCACCTCCATGGCGTCAAGGTTAGGTTGACGGGGGTGCCGCGTCAACCACGGCTTGACGCACCGAGATACCGCGATGCGTGGGCGAGCGGGGTGCTGTGGACCCCGGCCTGAGGTGTTCGTGCTGGTCAGAGAGCCGGCGATGGGACTCGAACCCACAACCCCCTGTTTACAAGACAGGTGCGCTACCGATTGCGCCACACCGGCGTGCCCGCCAGGCGGACGGCGACGATCGTACCGGCGGCACGGCATACCCACCGCACAGGCCGACGGGCCCGCGCGTGGTGCGCGGGCCCGTCGGAGTGGTCCGTCAGGGTCGACCCACCAGCGGTGGGTGACGGGTCAGTGGCTGTTGAGGTAGCTCTGCAGCGCCCGGACCGTCGCGCGGTCCAGCGAGTGGGACCCGTTGTGGCGGGCACCGATCTTGGTCTGCAGGGCGCCGACCGTCTTGGGGCCGATGACGCCGTCCGGGGTCGAGCCGACCTTGCGCTGCAGCGCTCGCACGTCCGACCGGGAGAGGGACCCGTCGACCGCGGCACCCACCCAGCGCTCGATCGCGGCGTTCGACTTCGGGCCGCGGATGCCGTCGACGGCCAGCTTGCCGGCCGGAGCGGCCTGTCGGGCGGGGGCCCTGCGCACGGTTGAGCGCGACACCGAGTCACCCGAGGACGTCGAGCCCGCACTGACCGCGCCGCCGTTGGAGCGGGTCAGGCCGGCCCGTGCACCGCAAGTGGGCCAGGCGCCCGGACCCTGCGAGGCGAGCACGCGCTGGGCGACGGTGATCTGGGCGCCCTTGCTGGCGAGGTCCGCGCGGGGCGCGTACCGGCCACCGCCGTAGGCGCTCCAGGTGCCGGACGAGAACTGCAGGCCGCCGTAGTAGCCGTTGCCGGTGTTGATGCTCCAGTTGCCGCCGCTCTCACAGGCGGCGACCCGGTCCCAGACCGTCCCCGCTGCGGAGGAGGAGGTGGCGGTGGCGATGCCGCCGGCGACGGTGGCGGCACCGGCGACGGCGACGCCCGCGACCCGGCGGCGGACCGGGTTGGGCTTACGGGCGGAGTGCTTGGGGGCATAGAACATGGGGGCGGGGGGTCCTTCCTGACCGGCGCCTTCGAGGTGAGCTGTCGGGTTCGGGCTGTCAGGTGCCCGGCCGGCCGGAGCCGGCTTCACCCCAAGGCCGCCGTCGGCGACCGAGGTGGTTCCCCCGCCCTCGTCTGCCCGGGCTGGTGCCCGGCGGGACACCCACCTGACGAGGTTCGGCGCGGTGGGTGTGCGGTTGCTGTGGGTATGCCGTGTGCAGTTGTGGCGTGAGCCGGGAGGCGCACTCGTCCAAGGTAGATAGGTCACGGGACGGTCACAAGCCCAGGTCGACATATCATCCGAACGGACGAGGACTTATCTGGACCTGGCGCGCCTTTTCTGGACAATTCGCCGGTCGAAGGGGGCCCCCAGGTAGTCACCGAGGACGGTGCCCGCGGCGATGGCCAGCAGCACCGCCATCGCCCCCAGCAACGTCGTCAGACCACCCTGCAGGGACAGCGTCCCCGAGTCCGGCCGCGACCCGTTGACCATCTCGTACAGCCCTCGGAAGATCGCCAGACCGGGCAGCAGCCCGTACGACGCCGGCACGACCAGGACCATCGCCGGGGCGCGCAGCCACTGGCCCCCGACCCGCCCGAGGGCGCCCAGCGCGGTCGCCGCGGCGCCGGCCGCCGCGAGCGGGCCGAGCCCGTCGACCCTGCTCACGAAGAGCGAGGCGACACCCGCCGCCGCACAGAGCAGCCCCGCGGGCACGACGAGGCCGCGACGGCTGCGCAGGGAGAGGGCTCCTGCCACGCCCACGACGAACGCACCGGCGACGGCCATGCCCACCGGGGCGGAGTACTGGCGGGTGGCGACGATGGAGGGGTTGACCAGGCGCAGGTCGAGGGCCTGCGTGACGGCCAGGGTCACGGAGAGCCCGGTGGCCACCCCGAGGATGATCCCGGCCGTGGTGAGGAAGACGCCGAACATGCGCCCCGCCCCGGTCACCGAGTAGCCGGAGATGGCGTCCTCGAAGGCCGACGCGACCGTCCGCCCTGGCAGCAGCACCGTGATGCCGCCGGCGACGATGTAGGCGAACTCGGTCGACGACACGGGCACCCATCCGGCGGCCCCGAGGCTGAACGCGCCCCAGGCGACGGCGGTCGCGAGGAACCCGCCGACCGCGCACTGGTAGAAGTCCGGCAGGCCCGCGCGCCCGAGCGAGCGCGCGGCATACCCGACGAGCAGCCCGGCAACGCCGGCGACCAGGGCGGCCATCGGCCCGGCCCCGAGCATCACCGCGATCGCGGCGGCCAGCACGCCGAGGGCGCCGCGCACAGCCCACCGCGGCCAGAACCGGGGCGCCCGGCGGATCTCGCGCAGCCTCGCGGCGGCGGCCTCGCGGTCGTAGCTGCCGGCGACGAGGTTCTCGACGAACTCGTGCACCGCGGCCAGCCGGGCGAAGTCGCGGGTCGACGACCGGACGACCCGCAGCATCGTCAGCGGCGCCCCCGACGGGGAGGTGCACTGGACGAGCAACGACTGCAGGGTGATGTCGACCTCGAGGTTGTCCAGGCCGGCCGCGGCTGCGACGGCCACCACGGACGCCTCGACCTGGGGCGCCCCTGCACCGCAGCGCAGCATCAGCTCGCCCACGCGCAGGGCGAGGTCGAGGGAGGCCCGCGCCTCCCGCTCCTCCGCGACCGCCTGGCGCACCCGCGCGTTGCGGTACGGCGTGTGCCGCAGCGAGTCGACCATAGAGATCGTCTCGGTGACCTCCTCGCCACGCCAGATGCGGCTGTGGCGCAGCGCGGGCCGGCGCGGTCGCGCCGGGCGGGTCCCCTCGGTCATCAGCGGACGGCGACCCCGCCGGGCAGCAGCCCGGACGGGGACTGCGCGGGCCACCAGTCGGGCTGGCCGGCGTGCTGGAGGCTCCACAGGGCGCACCCGGCGGCGACCACGAGCGACACGGCGACGAGCACCTGGGCCGCGCGGGGGCCCCGGCTGACGCCACGGACGATGCTGCGCGAGCCGCGGCGCAGGCCCGAACCGCCGGGCCCCCACCAGGCCATCAGGGTCGTGAGCGCACCGCCCACGGCGAGGGGCAGCGCCGCGTCCGGCTGCGGCGAGCCCCCCGTCACCGCCACCGTCGCCAGGGCGGCGCTGAAGACCGCGCACGCGCCGACGACCAGTGGCAGGAGCGCTCCGGCCACGGTGGCGAGGGCTCCGACGACGAGGTGCCACGGGCTCGCCGCGACGGCGAGCGGCACGTCCGAGCGGCGCCGACCGCGGTGGTAGCGGCGCACGACGAGGGAGGTCACGGACCGGTCGGCGGTGCGCGCCGCCCAGGACCACAGGACCGCCACGGCCCCGGCGACGACCGGGAAGGCGGCCGTCAGCGCGACGACGGCGACGAGCATGGCCACCAGGGTGCCCGTGCGCTGGGGGCGGTCGATGCGGGGGTCGGGCTCACCCGGGCCGCCCTGCCAGGCCGCCTGCCAGTCGGAGACCTCCTCGCCGCCGTCCCAGGGAACGAGGTCCTCCGGCTGGTCCCCCGGCCGGTCGGTCCACGCCTGCGGCTGCGGCTCCACGTCCCTCCGGAACCACCCCTGGTCCTGCGCCGGGGACCCGGCTGGCAGGAGCCCCGCCGGCGGTGCACCCTCGGCCCTCTCCCACTGGGCGGTGGGTCGCTGCTCGAGCACCTGCGTGCCCCGCACAGGCGGCGGCAGCGCCTGGGTGACGGGCCGCCCGGTGGCATACCGCTCGAGCGCGTCGAGCACCTCGTCGATGTCGGGCCGCTCGCGCGGCACGGGGGACAGGGCGGCGTGCAGCAGCGGGGCGAGCCTGGGGTCCACGCCGGTGAGGTCGGCCTCCCCGCGGCTGACCCGCGACAGGACGAGGTCCATCGGGCCGCGGCCGAAGGGCGGTGCCCCGCTGGCGGCGAAGGCCAGCGTGGCCGCCCAGCCCCACCAGTCGGTCGCCACCGTGACCGGGGCCCCCTCGACGACCTCCGGCGAGAGGTAGCCGGGCGTGCCCATGACCAGGCCCGTCATGGTGATGCGCACGTCGTCGGCGACGTGGGCGATGCCGAAGTCGATGAGCACGGGGTCGTCGTCGAGCATCAGGACGTTGCCGGGCTTGAGGTCGCGGTGGATGACGTCGGCCGAGTGGATGGCGTCGAGCGCCTCCGCCAGCCCACGACCGAGACGCAGCAGCTGCTCCCCACGGACCGGGCCGCCGTCCCGGACCACCTCGTCGAGCGGGGGCCCCGGCACGTAGCGCGTCACCAGGAAGGGCCGCTCGCCGTCGAGGTCCGCGTCGATCACGGTCGCCACCCGCGGGTCCTCGATCCGGCGCAGCACGTCCACCTCGCGGGCCAGGCGCGCCCGGGCGTCACGGTCGTGGGCGACGTGCGGGCGCAGCAGCTTCAGGGCCACCGCCCTGCCGTGGGGGTCCAGGGCGAGGTGGACCACGCCCATGCCGCCCTCGCCGAGCTCGGAGATGACTCGGTAGGCGCCGATCCGGGTCTGCTCGGGCAGCCCGCGGCCGCCGTCGCTCCCCTGGATGGCCTCGGTGGTCACGTCCCTACGGTAAGGGACCGGGCCGGAGCTTTCCGTGAGGCTGGCGTTACTGCTGGATGTAGCCGACGAGCTGGTCGCGCTCGGCCTGCAGCTCGTCCATCCGGTGCTTGACGATGTCGCCGATGCTCACGATCGCGTGGAGCCGGCCGTCGACCACGACCGGCACGTGCCGGATGCGCTGGTCGGTCATGGTGCGCGCGAGGTCCTCGAGGGACACGTCGGGGTCACAGGTGGTCACGTCCGCGGTCATGATCGAGGAGATCGTGGCGCGGACCACGTCCGGGCCGTCGCTGTGCAGGTGCCGCACGACGTCGCGCTCGCTGACGATGCCGGCCACCTGCTCCCCGTCCTCGCTGACCACGACGGCACCGATCCGATGGTCGGCGAGGAGCTGGAGCAGCCGCTCCACGGTCTCGTCGGGACGGATGGTGACGACGTCGTCACCCTTGCGGCGCACCACGTCCGAGATCCTCATGGACAGACCGTAGTCCCCGGTCGCGAGCGACCGCTAGGGGAGCCGCATAGGGTGGACCCAGCCGATGACGACCCTCATGGAGCTGATCCCCGTGCCCCGCAGCCGCAAGACGTTCGACCTGGTGGTCGCCGCCAACCGACTCCCCGTCGACCGGGTGGTGGAGGCCGACGGCAGCTCCACCTGGCGCACCAGCCCCGGTGGGCTGGTGACCGCGATGGAGTCGGTCATGAAGGGCCGCGACGGCGCCTGGGTCGGCTGGGCCGGCGAGGCCGGCGACGCGCCCGAGCCGTTCACCGAGCAGGGCATGTACCTGCGCCCGGTGCCGCTGTCGGCGCAGGAGGTCGCCGAGTACTACGAGGGCTTCAGCAACGACACCCTGTGGCCGATCTACCACGACGTCATCGTGCCGGCCTCCTTCCACCGCCAGTGGTATGCCGCGTACGAGCGCGTGAACCGCCGGTTCGCCGAGGCGATCGTCGAGGTCGCCGAGCAGGGCGCGACGGTGTGGGTGCACGACTACCAGCTGCAGCTGGTGCCCGCGATGGTCCGCGAGCTGCGGCCCGACGTGCGGATCGGCTGGTTCGACCACATCCCCTTCCCGCCCGTGGAGCTGTTCGCCCAGCTGCCGTGGCGCAAGGCCGTGCTCGAGGGCCTGCTCGGCGCGGACTACCTGGGGTTCCAGCGGGTGGCGGACGCGCAGAACTTCGTCCGCGCCTGCCGCCAGCTGCTCGGCCTGCCCACCAAGGGCGACGTGGTCGCAGTGTCCCGGGCCGAGGACGCGCGCCGCGTCCGGGCGAGCGCGGTGCCGATCTCGATCGACTTCGTGGGCCTGGAGGAGAACGCCCGGCGCCCGGAGACGGCGGTGCGGGCCAAGGAGATCCGCGAGTCGCTCGGCAACCCCCGGACGCTGATCCTCGGCGTGGACCGGCTCGACTACACCAAGGGCATCGGCCACCGGATCAAGGCCTACGGCGAGCTCCTCGCCGAGGAAAGGGTCGCTCCCCCGGACGAGGTGTTCGTCCAGGTCGCCACGCCCAGCCGCGAGCGCGTGGCGGCATACCAGGCCCTCCGCCAGGAGATCGAGGGCGAGGTGGGCCGGCTCAACGGCGAGTTCAGCCGGATCGGCGCGCCGGCCGTGCACTACCTGCACCACTCCTACCCGCGCGAGGAGATGGCGGCCCTCTACCTCGCCGCCGACGTGCTGCTCGTGACGCCGCTGCGCGACGGGATGAACCTCGTCGCCAAGGAGTACGTCACCTGCCGGTACGACGAGGGCGGCGCGCTGGTCCTGTCCGAGTTCACCGGCGCCTTCCACGAGCTGCACCAGGCGTTCGTCGTGAACCCGCACGACATCGCGGGTCTCAAGCAGATGATCATGCGGGCGATCGAGACCCCCGACAAGGAGAAGCGCCGCCTCATGCGGGCCATGCGCCGGCGGGTCGCGGACCACGACGTGCAGCGCTGGGCCGCACGCTTCCTCGAGAACCTCGAGACCGCGCCGGACCGCCCGCAGCGCACGGTGCGCGAGCAGCGGGCCGACGACGCCCACGCCGCCGCCGACCGCACCGCCCGCGACCGGCACCTGGCGACCCGGCCCACGGCAGCCCGCTGATGGGGCTGCCCGACGGGGTCGCGGACGCCCTCACGGCTGCTGCTCGAGCGGACTCGCTGCTGGTGGCGACCGACTTCGACGGCGTGCTCTCCCCGCTCGTCCTCGACCCGTCGACCTCACGACCCCTGCCGGGCACCGTCGAGTCGCTGCGCCACCTCGTCGAGCTTCCGGGGACGTATGCCGCCGTGGTGAGCGGGCGGGACCTCGCCACCCTGGGCCGGCTGACCGGGCTCGATGACGACGACGCCGTCACCCTCATCGGCAGCCACGGCGCCGAGACCAGTGCCGCGCCGGGCGGGACCGCCCTCACCGACGACGAGCGCGAGGCCCTGCGGGGCCTGACGGAGGAGCTCGAGGCCCTGCGCCGTCGGCTGCCCGGGATCCGGCTGGAGACCAAGCCCAGCGCCGTCGTGGCGCACACCCGCGGCCTGGGCGAGGACGACGCGGCCCGGGCCGAGCAGGCGGTGCTCGACGTCGTCGCCCGCCACGACGGCATCCGGGTCATGCAGGGCAAGCACGTCGTGGAGCTGAGTGTCCACGACGCCGACAAGGGCACGGCCCTGGGCGAGCTCCGGGCCGCCGTGGGCGCCGGCGTCCTCGTCTACTTCGGGGACGACGTCACCGACGAGGACGTGTTCACGCGCCAGCGGGAGGGCGACGTCGGCGTCAAGGTCGGCGACGGGCAGACCGCCGCCGGGTGGCGGGTGGCCGAGCCGCAGGATGTCGCGGACGCCCTCGCCCTCCTGGTGGCAGCGCGCCGCTCCCGCTGAGGCGCGCCGATCCGGCTGAGGCGAGCCGCTCCCGTTGAGGAGACACGAGACAAGCGGCCGCCGCGTCAGCGACCCGCCGCGGCTCCGGTCAGCGACCCGCCGCGGCTCCGTCAGCGACCCGCCGCGGCTGCGTCAGCGACCCGGCGCCGCCCCGGTCGAGCCCCGCACCACCAGCTCGGGCCGGAAGATGTACTCCGCCCGCGGCGCCGGCTCACCGGCGACCTCGTCGAGCAGCGCCCGGACGGCCGCCTCGGACATGGCCTGGACGCTCTGGCGCACGGTGGTCAGCGGCGGGTCGGTGAACGGGATGAGGGGGCTGTCGTCGTACCCGACGACCGAGAAGTCCTCCGGCACCCGGCGACCGGATCGCCGGGCCGCGCGGATCGCCCCGAGCGCCATGAGGTCCGACCCGCACACGACCGCCGTGCACCCCCGTTCCATGAGCCGGGCCGCGGCCGTGTCGCCCCCCTCGACGGAGAACAGCGTCCGCTCGATGAGCTCGTCGACGTCGTCGCGGCCCAGCAGCGTGCGCATCGAGCTGCGGAAGCCCTCGATCTTGCGGATGACCGGCACGAACCGGTCCGGGCCGACGGCCAGGCCGATCTGGGTGTGGCCGAGCTGCACGAGGTGCGACAGTGCGAGGTCCATCGAGGCCACGTCGTCGTTGGAGATGAAGGGCGCGTCGATGCCTTCGTGGTACCCGTTGACGAGCACGATGGGCAGGCCGCGGTCCCTCAGCGCGGTGTACCGCGCGGGGTCGGTCGTCACGTCGGCGTGCTGGCCCGAGACGTAGATGATCCCCGCGACGCCCCGGTCGAGCAGCATCTGCACGTACTCGTCCTCGTGCACGCCACCGGGGGTCTGGGTGCACAGCACCGGCGTGAACTGGTGGCGCGCCAGCGCCGTCTCGATGATCTGGGCGAACGCCGGGAAGATCGGGTTGGTCAGCTCCGGGACGATCAGGCCCACGAGGTCGGCGGTCTTGCGCCGCAGCCGGGAGGGCCGGTCGTAGCCGAGGATGTCGAGGGAGGTCAGCACCGCCTCACGGGTCGCCTCGCTCACCCCGGGCTTGCCGTTGAGCACCCGGCTCACCGTCGCCTCGCTGACCTCCGCGTGTGCCGCGATGTCGGCCAACCTCGCCTTCATGCGCAAAACCTAGCAAGGCCGTGCAAGAAGTTTCAGGGACCCGCCCAACGGCGCCCGTGGCCTCGTCCGGGCGTCGTCCAGGGCGGCGGCGGGGAACCCGGGCGAGGCCCCCACCTGCGCAAACGTTTCCACCATCCGGCCCGCTGTGGTCAAAACCCGCTCGGTCGGTCAGACTGAGCCCACCCGCGCACACCGATGTCCGCGGGCGTTCCACCTTTACAACGGATCGTCCGGCACGTTCCTGCCGGTGAAGGAAGGCAAAGACGCCATGGCAACTGTGAAGTTCGACGAGGCCACCCGCCTCTACCCGGGCAACGACAAGCCCTCGGTCGACCGGCTCAACATCGACATCGAGGACGGCGAGTTCCTCGTCCTCGTCGGCCCGTCCGGCTGCGGCAAGTCCACCTCCCTGCGCATGCTCGCGGGTCTCGAGGAGGTCAACGCCGGCAAGATCTGGATCGGCGACCGTGACGTGACCAACCTGTCCCCCAAGGACCGCGACGTCGCGATGGTGTTCCAGAACTACGCGCTCTACCCGCACATGACCGTGGCCGACAACATGGGCTTCGCGCTCAAGATCGCCGGCGTCGACAAGGGCGAGATCCGCAAGCGCGTCGAGGAGGCCGCCAAGATCCTCGACCTCGAGCAGTACCTCGAGCGCAAGCCGAAGGCCCTCTCCGGTGGCCAGCGCCAGCGCGTGGCCATGGGCCGCGCCATCGTCCGCTCCCCGCAGGTCTTCCTCATGGACGAGCCGCTGTCCAACCTCGACGCCAAGCTCCGCGTCCAGACCCGCACCCAGATCGCCTCGTTGCAGCGCCGCCTGGGCGTCACCACCGTCTACGTCACCCACGACCAGGTCGAGGCCATGACCATGGGTGACCGCGTCGCGGTCCTCAAGGACGGCCTGCTCATGCAGTGCGACACCCCGCGCCACATGTACGACCACCCCAACAACGTCTTCGTCGCCGGCTTCATCGGCTCGCCCGCCATGAACCTGCTCGACGTCGACGTCAGCGACGGTGGCGTGCAGGTCGGCGGGTCGAAGATCCCGGTCGAGCGCGAGCGCCTGGACTCCTCCAGCGGCAAGCAGGTGACCCTCGGCGTCCGGCCCGAGGACCTCGAGCTGACCACCGAGGGCCAGGGGATCCCGGTCACGGTGGACGTCGTCGAGGAGCTCGGCGCCGACGCGTACATCTACGGCACGACCAAGGCCAAGCAGCACGCCGACTTCGACGAGTCGGGCGCCGAGGTGCCCGAGCGCCCGTTCATCGCGCGGGTCGACGGCCGTCGTCCCCCGGCCAAGGGCGAGACGGTGTTCCTCGCGCCGAAGCCCGGCCACGTGCACCTGTTCGACGCCGGCAGCGGCGAGCGCCTCGGCGACTGACAGCCCGATCCCGTATGCCGTGTGGCCGGCTCCCGTCCGCGGGGGCCGGCCACACGCGTTCCCCCTCGAAGGTTGACCACCCATGGCCCTGTCCATCACCGCGTCGCGCCCCGACCCCGCCCTGCTCGACCTGCCCTGGGACCTGCCGTTGGAGACCTGGCCCGAGGAGCACCTCGCTGCGCTCCCCCGCGGCATCTCCCGGCACGTCGTCCGGTTCGTCAAGCTCTCGGGTCGCGTGCTGGCCGTCAAGGAGATCAAGGACGAGCTGGCCACCCGCGAGTACCAGATGCTGCGCATGCTCGACCGCCTCGACCTGCCGACCGTCGAGCCCTTCGGCGTCGTCAGTGGACGGGTGGGCCACGACGGCGAGCCCCTCGACGCCTGCCTGGTGACCCGGCACCTCCAGTTCTCCCTGCCGTACCGCGCGCTGTTCAGCCAGTCCCTGCGCGCCGACACCTCGAGCCGGCTCATCGACGCGCTCGCCGTCCTGCTGGTGCGGCTGCACCTCACCGGCTTCTGGTGGGGCGACGTCTCCCTGTCCAACACCCTGTTCCGGCGTGATGCCGGCGCGTTCGCGGCGTACCTCGTCGACGCCGAGACCGGCGAGCTGCACCAGCAGCTCACCGACGGCCAACGCGAGCACGACCTCGACATCGCGCGGGTGAACATCGCCGGTGAGCTCATGGACCTCGAGGCGGGCGGGATGCTGCCCGAGGGCGCCGACCCGGTCGACACCTCCAACCAGATCGTGACGCGCTACGCCGAGCTCTGGGGCGAGCTGACCGGCCAGGAGCGGTTCGAGCGCGGCGACCGGTGGCGCGTCGACGAGCGCATCCGCCGGCTCAACGAGCTCGGCTTCGACGTGGACGAGCTGGCGATCTCGACCGACGTCGACGGCACGCACATCCAGATCCAGCCCAAGGTGGTGGACTCCGGCCACCACTCGCGCCGGCTGCTGCGCCTCACCGGGCTCGACGTCGAGGAGAACCAGGCGCGTCGCCTGCTCAACGACCTCGACTCCTACCGGGCCGGGACCGACCGGCAGAACGACGACGAGGAGATCGTCGCCCACGACTGGCTCGCCCGGATCTACGAGCCGGTCACCCGCCGCGTCCCGCGGGCGCTGGCCGGCAAGCTGGCGCCGGCCGAGCTGTTCCACGAGGTGCTCGAGCACCGGTGGTACCTGTCCGAGCGCGCCGGCCACGACATCCCCGTCGAGGACGCCATCGCCGACTACGTCGCGACCGTCCTGCCGGGCAAGCCCGACGAGGCCACGGTCGTGGGGGTCGACACGGTGGAGATGCCGGTGCTGGCCATGTTCGACGACGAGGAGCCGAGCCGCTCCTGACCGCGGGGGCGCTCGCTAGGCTGGCGCGCGACGCCCGACGACGAGGGGATCCCGTGACCGACCAGACCGCGCCTGCCCACCAGCCCCACCCGGCCGGCGCCGGCGGCTACGAGCCCTGGGGTCCGCTGGCGACCTGGGGCATCCGGGTGGCCGCCTCGCTGCTCGACGCCCTGCTCCCCCTCATCGGGCTCGTCCTGTACATCCCCGGCATCTTCGCCATCGTCGCCGGCAGCCCGGACCGGCAGTTCGACCCCACCACCGGCACCTACGAGGCGAGTCGTGCGGGGAGCACCGGGCTCATGGTCGTCGGGTTCGTCCTCGTCGGGCTGGGAGGCCTCGCCATGATCGGCCTCCAGCTGTGGAACCGCGTGTTCCGGATGGGGCGGACCGGGCAGAGCCTCGGCAAGCGGGTCATGGGCATCCGGCTCGTCGAGGAGTACACCGGGCAGCCGATGGGCGCCGGCATGTGCTTCGTGCGCGAGCTGGCCCACACCCTGGACGGCTTCTTCTACCTCGGCTACCTCTGGCCGCTGTGGGATGCCAAGCGCCAGACCTTCGCCGACAAGATCCTCTCCACCGTCGTGGTGCACCCGAGGGCCTGACCGACCCGGCACGGCGCGACGACGGAGGCGGCCCCGGCGATGCCGGGACCGCCTCCGTGGGCCTCGCTCAGTACCGCGGGGCAGACTGTGCCTCGTAGTACTGCGTCGACTCCGGCCGGTAGAGCAGGTAGATGATGTACGCCCCCAGCGCGAGGCTGACCAGGCTCACGACGAGGCTCAGGACCGGCGGGTGCTGGACCAGGCTGCCCAGGGTGCTGAGCACGCTCAGCCCGAAGAAGACCGTCGCCACGATCCGCGCCCACTTGCGGCCCTTGCCGTTGGCCGAGGCCATCCAGAGCCAGAGCGCGACGCCGATCAGGCCGACCACGACGGAGAACCCGATCGCGAGGCTGACGGCGGAGTCGACCTGGCTCGCGGTCATCGACGTCCCCGAGTCGGCGGACGCCTTCTCGACCGCGTCCCGGATGGTGCTGCGCATCACCACGGTGAACAGGATGCCCAGCAGGCTCAGCGCCGCGCCGACGTACATCAGCTTGACGGCCGTGGCGATCGACGCCGGCCGGCTCACGGCCGCTGCCTGCGGCGGTGCACCGGGAGTGGGCATCGACCCCATCTGCGGGTAGCCCTCCGCTCCCGGCCCCGGACCGCCCGCGGGCGGGGGCGGCGGGGTGCTGCTGTAGTCGGACATGACGTATCCCTCCCTCGGGCGCTCCCCCTCTGGGAGCGCCGTGCAGCCAACGCTAGCGAAGAAGCGCGCTCCTCCGGGGGTACCACGGCGTCCCGCGCGCCGCAGCGCGGCCGCGGACCGCACGCGCGACCGACGCGAAGGGACCGCCTACAGCGCCCGGCGGCGGGCCACCTCGTACAGCGCCACACCCGTCGCGACGCCGGCGTTGAGCGACTCGACCGCCGAGGACATCGGGATCGAGACGACCTGGTCGCAGGTCTCACGGACGAGCCGGGACAGGCCCTTGCCCTCCGAGCCGGTGACGATGACTATCGGCTCGGTGGCCAGCTCGAGCTCGGGGAGCTCGACGTCGCCGTCCATGTCGAGACCGAGGACGAAGAACCCGGCCTTGCGGTAGTCCTCCAGGCAGCGGGTGAGGTTCGAGGCCATCGCGACCGGCACCCGGGCCGCGGCCCCGGCGGAGGTCTTCCAGGCGCTCGCCGTCATGCCGACCGACCGCCGCTCGGGGACGACCACGCCGTGGCCCCCGAACGCCGCCACGGACCGCACGATGGCACCGAGGTTGCGGGGGTCGGTGATGCCGTCGAGGGCCACCACGAGCGGGATGCCGGGCGCCTCGGGGTCGATGAAGTCGCGCGGGTGCGCGTACTCGTACGCCGGCACCTGGAGCGCGAGGCCCTGGTGCACGGCGCCGTCGGTGATGCGGTCGAGCTCGCCGCGCGGGGTCTCGAGCACCGGGATGCCACGGGACGTCGCGGTCTTGAGCGCCTCACGGACCCGGTCGTCGGCGTCGATGCGACCCGCGACGTACATCGTGGTGACGGGCACCTCCGCCCGCAGCGCCTCGACGACGGCGTTGCGCCCGGCCACGACCTCGCTGGACGCCTTGCCGCCGCTGCGGCGGGTGCTGCCACCACGCGACGGACCACCGGGTCGCGTCGCCGTTGCACCGCCGCGCTTGGCGGCCGCCTTGGCCATCTTGTGCGCCTTGTGCGCCGGACGGTCCTCGGCCCGGGGCGTGGGCCCCTTGCCCTCGAGCCCGCGACGCCGCTGCCCGCCCGAGCCCACGGTCGGGCCCTTCTTGCCGCCCTTGCGGATCGCGCCGCGGCGCTGGGAGTTGCCGGCCATCAGGAACCGTCCTTCGTGGAGTCTCTGCGCGCGAGCGACCAGTTGGCCCCCGAGGCGGTGTCCTCGATGACCACTCCGGCCGCCGAGAGCTGGTCGCGGATCGCGTCCGCGGTGGCGAAGTCGCGGGCGGCACGTGCCGCGGCACGAGCCTCCAGCTGCACGCCGATGAGGGAGTCGAGGGCCGACTGGACCTCGGTGCCGGCGGAGTCCCGGCCACCGCCCCACCGCGGGTCGAGCGGGTTGACACCGAGCAGGTCGGTCATCGCCAGCACCGCGGCGAACGCCTGCTCCAGCGCGACGACGTCGCCGTCGTCCATCGCGGTGTTGCCTGCGCGCACGGTGTCGTGGACGACCGCGAGCGCACCGCTGACGTTGAGGTCGTCGTCCATCGCCGCGGCATACGCCTCGGGCACCCGGGTGGGGTCCGGGGTGGTCGACGTCCCGTCGGGCAGGGCCCGCAGGGCCCGGGCGAGGAAGCCCTCGATCCGCTCCACGGCAGCCTCGGCCTCGCGCAGCGAGCCCTCGTGGTACTCGATCGTCGACCGGTAGTGGGCCGCGGTGAGGTAGTAGCGGATGGCCAGCGGCCGGGCCACCTTGACGACCTCGGACACGATGAGGGAGTTGCCGAGCGACTTGCTCATCTTCTCGCCGCCGACGGTCACCCACGCGTTGTGCAGCCAGTAGTTCGCGAACCCGAGCCCGGCTGCGTGCGACTGCGCCTGCTCGTTCTCGTGGTGGGGGAAGCGCAGGTCGACCCCGCCGCCGTGGATGTCGAAGGTGTCGCCGAGGTACTTGCGGGCCATGGCCGAGCACTCGAGGTGCCACCCCGGCCGGCCGACCCCGAACGGCGTCGGCCACGACGCGCTCTCGGGCTCGGACTCCTTGCGCCCCTTCCACAGGGCGAAGTCACGGGGGTCGCGCTTGCCGCGGGGGTCGGCGTCCTGCGCCGCCTCCATGTCCTCGATCCGCTGGTGGGTCAGCGAGCCGTACTCGGGAAAGCTCTGCACGTCGAAGTAGACGTCGCCGCTGTCGTCCGGCGCGGCGTAGGCGTGGCCCTTCTCGACGAGCGTCTCCATGAGCGACACCATCTCCGGCACGTGCCCGGTGGCCCGCGGCTCGTACGTCGGCGGCAGCACCCCGAGCGCTTCGAGGGCGGCGGACGTGGCCAGCTCGTTGCGGTACGAGAGCGCGAACCACGGCTCCCCGGCGGCAGCCGACTTGGCGAGGATCTTGTCGTCGATGTCCGTGACGTTGCGCACCAGCGTGACGTCGAAGCCGTAGCGGCCGGCGAGCCAGCGGCGCAGCACGTCGAACGCGACGGCGAACCGGACGTGCCCGAGGTGGGGCTCGGCCTGGGTGGTGAGTCCGCAGATGTAGATCCCCACCCTGCCGGGCTCCAGCGGGGTGAAGTCGCGCAGCTCCCGCGCGGCGGTGTCGTACAGGCGAAGACTCACGCGCGCAAGGCTACCTGCGGGCGCACCCACCTCACGAAACGGCGAGTGGCGGCCTCGGACCGCGCGCGGGTCGTCGGGATGCTTGACGCCGCGCACAGGAACCTCAAAGGAACCGTCCAGACCGATCCGCCACCGTGGTAGTCGTGGACACCCTGATCCGCCTCACGGCGACCTATGCCCTGTACGTCGTCGCCCTCGTCGCGGCGGTGTCCTGGCTCCGCTCACCCCGGCAGACCAAGGGGCCGTATGCCGTCGCGGCCGTCCTCGCCGCCGGTCTCGTGGGCGTCCTCGTCAAGGTCGCAGGCACCGCCTGGACCGACCCGCGACCGTTCGTCGTCGACCACACCACCCCGCTGATCGCGCACTCGGTCGACAACGGCTTTCCCTCCGACCACACGGCGCTCGCTGCCGCCATCGCCCTGGTCGTCCTCGCGTGGCACCGCCGCACCGGCGCCCTGCTGCTGCTCCTCGCGGCGGTGCTCGGCGCCTCCCGCGTCCTCGCCGGTGTGCACCACGTGCCGGACGTCGCCGCCGGGTATGCCGTGGGAGTCCTGGCCGGCGGGGTCGCCGTCCTGGTGTCCCGGGCCCTTCCGTGGCCCCGCATCGAGGCGCGCGTGCCCCTGCTCGGGCGCGCCCGCGCCACCTAGACCGACCCGGTGGGCGCCCCGGTCTCCCCTGCTGCGCGGCGCCCGCCGGGTCACCCCCTGCTCGCGGCTCAGTGGCCGCGGTCGACCCACTCCTGCAGGTGCGGGGCCTCCGCCCCGATCACGGTGCTGTCACCGTGACCGGTGAGCACGACGGTCTCGTCCGGCAGCGTCAGCAGGCGGTCGCGGATCGAGGCGACGATCGTCGGGAAGTCGCTGAACGAGCGACCCGTGGCACCTGGGCCACCCTGGAACAGCGTGTCGCCGGTGAAGACCACGCCGAGCTGCGGCACGTAGAAGCTGCACGCCCCGGGCGTGTGCCCCGGCGTGTGGACGACGTGGATGTCGGCGTCGCCCACGTGGAGCACGTCGCCGTCGGCGAGGTCGTGGTCCGGGGTCACCGGGTACAGCTCGTCCCACAGCATCCGGTCCGCCGGGTGCAGGTAGGCCGGCGCGCGGGTGGAGTCGCAGACCTCGCCCGCGGCGTTGATGTGGTCGTTGTGGCCGTGCGTCAGGAGCACCGCGGTCACCCGGCGGCCGTGCGGGATCGACTTCACGATCGCGCGCCCGTCGTGCGCGGCGTCGATGACGACGCACTCCTTGTCGTCACCCACCATCCAGACGTTGTTGTCGACCTCCCACGACCCGCCGTCGAGCTCGAAGGTCCCGGAGGTCACGACCCGCTCGACGCGGACGCCCCCGGGCGTGGACCCGAGGTCGGTCAGCTGCTCGGCGGTCACCGCAGCACCACGACGGACCGCAGCACGTCGCCCTTCTCCATCTTCTCGAACGCCGCCTCGACGTCCCCCAGGGCGATCCGCTCGCTCACGAAGGCGTCGAGGTCGAACCGCCCCTGCCGGTACAGGTCGACGAGCATGGGGAAGTCGCGACTGGGCAGGCAGTCGCCGTACCAGCTCGACTTCAACGCACCGCCTCGGCCGAAGATGTCGATCATCGGCAGGGTGACCTGCTTGTCGGGCGTCGGCACACCGACCAGCACCACGGTGCCCGCGAGGTCCCGGGCGTAGAACGCCTGCTGGTAGGTCTCGGGTCGCCCCACCGCCTCGACGACGACGTCCGCGCCGAAGCCGCCGGTGAGCTCCCGCACCCGCTCGACCACGTCCTCGGTGCCACCGTGGACGGTGTGGGTGGCGCCGAAGGCCCTGGCCTGTTCGAGCTTCCGCTCGTCGACGTCGACGGCGATGATCGTCGTCGCACCGGCGACCTTCGCCCCGGCGATGGCGGCGTTGCCGACCCCACCGCAGCCGATCACCGCGACGGAGTCACCACGACCCACGCCACCGGTGTTGACCGCCGCGCCGAAGCCGGCCATGACGCCACACCCGAGCAGGCCCACCGCGGCGGCGTCCGCGTCCGGGTCGACCTTGGTGCACTGCCCGGCCGCGACGAGCGTCTTCTCGGCGAAGGCACCGATGCCCAGCGCGGGCGTCAGCTCGGTGCCGTCCGCCAGCGTCATCCTCTGCCGGGCGTTGTGGGTCGCGAAGCAGTACCACGGCTTGCCCTTCAGGCACGCCCGGCACTGCCCGCAGACCGCCCGCCAGTTGAGGACGACGAAGTCGCCGGGCGCCACCTCGGTCACGCCCGCGCCGACCGCCTCGACGACGCCGGCCGCCTCGTGCCCCAGCAGGAAGGGG
The DNA here is from genome assembly GCF_054779295.1 of Phycicoccus ginsengisoli. Taxonomy (NCBI): domain Bacteria; kingdom Bacillati; phylum Actinomycetota; class Actinomycetes; order Micrococcales; family Intrasporangiaceae; genus Phycicoccus; species Phycicoccus ginsengisoli. The sequence continues at coordinate 74,372 of NZ_BAAGYN010000005.1, read as the reverse complement.
TACTCGTCGTTGATGCCACCCTCGCGGTAGTGCAGGTCGGTGTGGCACACCCCGCAGGTCTGCACCGCGACGACCGCCTCACCCGGCCCGGGATCGGGCACCGTGATGTCGACGAGCTCGACCGGTGCGCCCTTGCTCAGGGCGACGACGCCCTTGACGGTCTGCGGCATGGGTCCTCCTTCGGGGGTGGCTCCTGTCGCACCGACCCTATGCCGGGCGCACGCCCCCGGCTCGACCGCCCACGTGGTGGCCGGCGCCGTCAGGCGAGCGGGACGACCAGGGCGGTGGCGATCGCCGCCACGCCCTCGCCGCGGCCGGTCAGGCCCAGCCGGTCGGTCGTCGTCCCGCTCACGGAGACCGGCGCCCCCACCGCCTGCGACATCAGCGCCTGTGCCTCAGCACGCCGGGTCCCGACCTTGGGCCGGTTCCCCACGACCTGGACCGCGACGTTGCCGACCTCGAAGCCGGCAGCGCGCACCAGCCGGGCCGCCTCCGCCAGCAGGGTGAGCCCGGGGGCGCCCGCCAGCTCGGGCCGGTCGGTCCCGAAGTGCTCGCCGAGGTCGCCGAGGCCGGCGGCGGAGAAGAGGGCGTCGCAGGCCGCGTGGCAGGCGACATCGGCGTCGGAGTGGCCCTCGAGGGCCGGCTCCCCCGGCCACGCGAGGCCGGCCACCCGCAGCTCGCGGCCGGGACCACCCCCGAAGGCGTGCACGTCGACGCCGATGCCCGTGCGCGGCATACCGGGAGGAGCCATGGCGCCATCCAACCACCGGCGCGGGAAACCCGGGTGAGCCCACACCGCCACCCCGGCTACGGTTGCCGCGCATGGATGCCCCGCTGCCCGTGCCCACCCTCTCCGACGACCTCGTGACCCTGCGTCCGCACTGCGAGGAGGACCTGGACCCGGTCTACGAGCGCTGCCTCGACGAGGACACCCGCCGTTACACGACGATCCCGCTGGAGTACACGCGCGAGATGGCGAAGGAGTACCTCACCGGGCTGCTCGAGCCGTCGGCCGCGATGGTGTCGTGGGCGATCGAGGTGGACGGTGCGTATGCCGGGACGATCGACCTGCGCCGGATGCCGGTCGATGCGGGCGCCGGCGACCTGGGCTTCGTGACCCACCCGGCCTTCCGTGGCCGCGGCGTCATGTCGGCGGCGGTCGGGCTGGCCGTGGGCCACGCGTTCGACGACCTGGGCTGGCAGGCCGTGCGGTGGCAGGCGCACGCCGGCAACTGGGGCAGCGCCAAGGCGGTGTGGCGCAACGGCTTCCCGGTGCCGGTGTTCGTCCCCGACCTGCTCCTCGAGCGAGGACACCTCGTGGACGGCTGGATCAGCACCCTGCACGCGCCGGGCTCGGGGGCCCCGGTGGTCCCCTGGGAGGACGTCGTCGCCGCGCTCGGCAGCTGACCCAGCGGCCGGCGAGGTGACGCTCGGCGGCTGACTCAGCGGTCGGCGAGGTGGCGCTCGGCGACGGCGAGGTCGTCCGGGGTCGTGATCTTGAAGGCGAGCGGGTCCCCGGCCACGACCCGGACCGTCCCGCCCTCGCGCTCCACCAGGGCCGCGTCGTCCGTCGCTGCCGCCCCGGCCGCGTGCGCCTGCTCGAGCACCCCGCGGCGGAACGCCTGGGGCGTCTGGATCGCGCGCAGGGCCGACCGGTCGGGGGTGCCGACCACCCGGCCCTCCTCGTCGACCTGCTTGATCGTGTCGGCCACCGGCAGGCCCGGGACGACGGCGTCGTGGCCGGCGCGCACCTCCCGGACGAGGCGGCTGAACAGGGTCGCGGGAGCCAGCGCGCGGGCGGCGTCGTGGACCAGCACGACCTGGTCGTCGGGCCGCAGGGCAGCGAGCCCGGCGGCGACCGAGTCGGTGCGCTCGGCACCCCCGGGCACGACGTCCACGTCCTGCGGGCGGGCGCTCCGGGACGCGATCGCGCCCGCCTCCACCAGGTGGGAGACGGGCGCGACCACGACGACGTGGGTGACCTCGGGTGCCAGGAAGGCCCGGGCGACCGCGTGCTCGAGGACCGTCACACCGGCCAGGGGCACGAACGCCTTCGGCTGGGCGGCCCCGAGACGGGTGCCCTGTCCTCCGGCGACGAGGACGACCGCAACGCTCAGGAGGCGAGCACCTCGTCGAGGATCGCCTCGGCCTTGTCCTCGTTCGTCTTCTCCGCCAGGGCGAGCTCGGAGACGAGGATCTGGCGTGCCTTGGCGAGCATGCGCTTCTCGCCTGCCGACAGGCCCCGGTCCTTGTCCCGGCGCCACAGGTCACGGACGACCTCGGCCACCTTGATGACGTCGCCCGACGCCAGCTTCTCGAGGTTCGCCTTGTAGCGACGCGACCAGTTGGTCGGCTCCTCGGTGTGGGGGGCACGCAGCACCGCGAAGACCTTGTCCAGGCCGTCCTGACCGACGACGTCGCGGACGCCGATGTCCTCGCAGTTCTCCGCGGGCACCTCGATCGTGAGGTCGCCCTGGGCCACCTTGAGCTTGAGGTAGATCTTCTCCTCGCCCTTGATCGTGCGGGTGTTGATTTCTTCGATCAGAGCAGCCCCGTGGTGGGGGTACACGACCGTCTCGCCGACCTTGAAAACCATGTGCTGTTTTCCCCTTTCGCGACCTCCAGAATACCACGACACGCCGACGGCGGGAAAGCCGGAGCAAACGCATCATCGCTGGTCAGAGCCCTGCAAAGGCCTTGAGGGGCAAGGATTTCGGTCTTGACAGAAGAGTGTCGCGCATGCAACGCGCGGGGGTGCATGCGAGTGGAGGGGCGCCCGGTAGGCTGTCCCGCGTGACTCGCCGAAGCCCCCTCGCCCCCCGTTCCGCCGGCCGCCCCACCGTTGTTCGTCGTCTCGTCCCGGTGGCCGTCCTGGGGGCAGCGCTCGTCCTGTCCGCCTGCCAGACGCAGTCGCCGGTCCAGACCGACGTCACCTACAACCCGGCCGACGGTGTCCCGGTCGACCTCGGCGCCGTGCAGGTGCGCGACCTCGTCATCGTGAGCACCGCCAAGGGGAAGCCCGGCGTGCTGAGCGGCTCGGTGAGCAACACCGGCAACACCGCCGAGCGCATCTCCTTCGCCCTGCCCAACTCGGCGCCGGTCTACGCGACGGCCCCCGCCAACGACGAGCAGCCGCTGTCGAACGGTACGCAGGTGCAGCTGCCCTCGGTCCCGGTCGAGCCCGGTGACGTCGTCAAGCTGCAGGTCCAGTCGCCGACGGAGCCGTCCGTGGTCGTCACCGTCCCGGTCCTGCCGCCCGACAACTACTACTCCACGCTGTCTCCGACCAGCGCACCGACGAGCGCTCCCACCAGCGCACCGACGAGCTCGCCGAGCGGCACGGCGACGGCGACCGCGTCGCCCAGCACCACCCCCTGACCCCGGCGGGTCAGTCGCTCTCGAACTTGTAGCCCAGGCCCCGCACCGTGACGATGTGCCGGGGCTCCGCCGGGTCCGGCTCGACCTTGGCCCGCAACCGCTTGACGTGGACGTCGAGCGTCTTGGTGTCGCCGACGTAGTCGCTGCCCCAGACCCGGTCGATGAGCTGCATGCGGGTGAGCACCCTGCCGGTGTTGCGCAGCAGCATCTCGAGCAGCTCGAACTCCTTGAGGGGCAGTGGCGTGGGACGCCCGGCGACCGTCACGATGTGCCGCTCGACGTCCATGCGCACCGGACCGGCCTCGATCGTCGTGGGCAACAGGTCCTCCGGCTCCTGGCCGCGGCGCAGGACCGCCTTGATCCGCGCGAGCAGCTCGCGGGAGGAGTACGGCTTGGTGACGTAGTCGTCCGCGCCGATCTCCAGCCCCACGACCTTGTCGATCTCGCTGTCCTTGGCGGTAAGCATGATCACCGGGACGGTCGAGCGCTGGCGCAGGGCCCGGCACACCTCGGTCCCGGACAGCCCCGGCAGCATGAGGTCGAGCAGCACCAGGTCGGCGCCCTGGCGGTCGAAGTCGTCGAGGGCGTCCGGCCCGGTCTCGGCGACCGACACCTCGTAGCCCTCCTTGCGGAGCAGGTAGGACAGGGGGTCCGAGAACGACACCTCGTCCTCGACGACCAGGATGCGGGTCATGCTGGGGCCTCTCCTTGCTCCGGCGCCCCGGGGGCGCGCTCGGTGCGTTCCGGGCCGGCGCCGGTGCGGTCGACGGCTGCGGGCAGGCGGATCGTGAAGGTGGACCCGCGTCCCTCCTCGCTCCAGACGGCGACGTCGCCCCCGTGGTTGGCGCAGATGTGCTTGACGATCGCCAGCCCGAGGCCCGTGCCCCCGGTGGCCCGCGACCGGGCGGCGTCGACGCGGTAGAAGCGCTCGAAGATGCGCTCCTGCTCGGACTCGGGGATGCCGAACCCCTGGTCGGTGACCGTGATCTCGACCATCTCGTCGTGGAGCCGTCCACCGACCGCGACGCGGGCGCCGGGGTCGGAGTAGGCCACGGCGTTGCCGACGAGGTTGCGGACCGCGGTGACGAGGAGGTCCTCGTCACCGAAGACCTTCAGGTCGGGGGCGCAGGCCTCGACGATCTCGATCTGCTTCGCGTCGGCCGCGACCCGGGTGTAGTCGATGGCCTCGTGGACGGCAGCCGTGACGTCGACCAGCCTGGGCTCGTGCAGCGTGTCGGCCACCTGCAGCCGCGAGAGGTCGACGATCTCCTTGACCAGCTGGGCCAGGCGCGCGCTCTCCACCTGCATCCGTGTGGCGAACCGGGTGACCGCCTCGGGGTCGTCCTTCGCGTCGAGGACGGCCTCGGCGAGCAGGCCGAGGCCCCCGACCGGGGTCTTGAGCTCGTGGCTGACGTTCGCGATGAAGTCGCGACGCACCTCCTCGACCCGCCGGGCCTGGGTGTGGTCCTCGACCAGCAGGAGCACGTGGTTGCTGCCGAGCGGGGCGACCCGGGCGTGCATGATCGAGTGCGCCTGGCCGAGCGGTCCCCTGGCCAGCTCGAGCTGCGCCTCGCGGATCACCCCGTCGCGACGGACCTGCCGGGCCAGGTGGCGCAGCTCGGCGTGGACGAGGTCGCGTCCGCGGACCAGGCCGTACGCGACGGCGGACGGGGAGTTGTTGATCACCTCGTCCGCGGAGTCGACCACGATCGCACCACTGCGCAGGACGGCAAGCACGTCCGCCACCCCCGCAGGCAGGGCGGGGACTGCGGACGCGTGCGCGGGCATACTCATCTGCTGGCGCTCGGAGTAGCGGACCGCGACGACGGCGAGGGCGCCGGTCAGCAGCCCGGCGAAGCCGGCGAGCAGCGCAGCGGTCGTCGCATCCACGCCTCCAAGATACGGTGCGCGGACGCCACCTCCGACCGGTCGTGCGTGCTCCCGCGGGCCGGTCCCCAGATGTTCACCTGAGTTCACCCGACCGTTCACTGCCCCGTGGGAGCCTCGGGCGGACGCAGACCACGCACGCCCCGTGCCGACACCCAAGGGAAGCAATGCGCAACGCCTTTCACGAGGACCTCGACACCATCTCCGACCAGCTGGTGGAGATGACTCGGCTCGCTGGTTCGGCCATGGCCAGGGCCACGACGGCCCTGCTCGACGCGGACATCCGGCTCGCCGAGTCGGTGATCGAGGCCGACAAGGAGCTCGACACCCTGCGCGAGGACCTCGACGCCCGCTCGATCGACCTCCTCGCCCGCCAGCAGCCCGTCGCCACCGACCTGCGCATGGTGGTCACGTCGATGCGGATGAGCGCCGACCTCGAGCGGATGGGCGACCTGGCACGGCACGTCGCGAAGGTGGCCCGGCTGCGCTACCCGGACTCCGCCGTCCCCGCCGACATCCGCGCCACCATCCTGCAGATGGGGCAGGTCGCCGAGCGCATCGTCGCCAAGGCCGGCCAGGTCATCGCCGGCAAGGACGTCGAGGACGCCAAGACCCTCGAGCGCGACGACGACGCCATGGACGAGCTGCACCGCGAGCTGTTCAGCCACCTCATCGACGGCACGTGGCAGCACGGCACCGAGGCCGCGGTCGACATGACCCTCGTGGGGCGCTACTACGAGCGCTTCGCCGACCACGCGGTCTCCGTCGCCCACCGCGTCGTGTACCTGGTCACCGGCGAATGGGATGTCGCCGAGGACCACGAGGAGCAGGAGGACCGCGCCGACGGGCTGCGGTGACCCCTGCTCCACGAGGGGCCCGGTCCGCCATGGGGGCGCAGACCGGGCCCCTCGGCCTGTCCCCGGCCGGCCGTGTCGCCGAAGTCGCGCCCACTCGCTCTCAACCTCGGGGACACTTACCGACGTCCAGAAGGGCATGAGCACCGCAGTAGCAGGGAGGGGGGTCGCCGTGGACACCACGGAGGAGGACTTCGCGCGGTTCGTCCGGACCCGCTGGGACAGCCTGGTCCGCACGGCCTACCTGCTCACCGGAGACCGGGGACGCGCCGAGGACCTCGTGCAGACGACCCTGGTCAAGGTGCACCGGCGCTGGTCGCACGTCGCCGCCGAGTCGCCGTACGCCTACACGCGTGCGGCGTTGGCCAACGAGTCGGCCTCCTGGTGGCGCAGGCGGCGCGTGGCCGAGTCCCTGGGCGACGTGCCCGTCCACGCCGACCGGGCACGCGGGGACGCGTATGCCGCGGTCGACGCCCGCGACGAGCTCGCCCGGGCGGTGCTCCAGCTGCCCCCTCGGATGCGGGCGGTGATCGTGCTGCGCTACTTCGAGGACCTGTCGGAGGCCGCCACCGCGGCGGCCCTCGGGATGTCGGCCGGCTCGGTCAAGAGCCAGGCCTCACGGGGGCTGGAGCGGTTGCGCACGGTGATGCAGGGGCAGGACGACGCGACGGACGAGAGGAGCCTGGCATGAGCATCGAGACCCAGCTGCGCGAGGCGCTGGCCGCCCGCGCCGAGGAGCTGTCGCCGTCGCCCGGGGACGCCTACGGCCGGGTGAGCGGCGCGATCCGCACGTCCCAGCGGCGCCGCCGCACGGCATACGCAGGTGTGGCGGCCGTCGTCCTCGCGCTCGCGGTGGTCGTCCCGGGCCTCGCCGGCGGTGACCACCACACGACCACCCCGGCCACTCGTACCCACACCCTCCCGCTGCCCTCCCCGGACGATCCGCGCTGGAGCTCGGTGTCGACCTGGCCGGTGCGCGGCCCGCTGGCCGACGACAAGGCCTTCATCGACTCCGTGGGGCAGCAGTTCGCCGACGCGCACGTCGTGTACGCCGGCGACCTGCCCACCTCGCGGGTCGTGGTGAGCTACAACCCGAGCACGGACGGGGCGGAGAAGCTGACGATGTACTCCGGCCCCCGGGGCGCCGCGGCCGCGGACATGGCCGAGGTGTCCTCGGCGTCGGGAGGACTCAGCGACGTCGTGAGCATCCGGGAGCACGCGGACAACGACTCCACCCTCGTCGTGCTGGCCAGTCCTGCGACACGCCAGGCCTCCATCTCGCCGTCCGTGCACATCGGGCTCGACGGAACGGTCACCCGCGACGCCTTCCGCTCGGTTCCCCTGTCCGACGGGATGTACACCGAGCTGCTCGAGAACTCGCCGCCGATGCTCACACGCGTCTCGGTCGGAGCCGACGGCCGCGCGGCCGCGGCAACGGCCCAGCGCGTGACCCTCACGGGTCGGCCGACCGAGGACGTCAGCGGCAAGGGTTCGATCTGCCTGAGCTGCACCGGAGAGGACTTCCGCGTCAGGGCCGAGCAGGCGATCGGGGAGGGGGACGCCTACCGGCTGGGCCTCGACCCGCAAAGCGTGCACGCCACGACCCGCTTCTTCGGCAGCGCAGACCCCCGGGTCGTCGAGCGAGCAGACTTCGGCACCAAGAGCCCGGTCCAGAACCACGTGATCGTGGTGGACACCAAGCTCCCCGCCGGCCAGGTGCTCCGCAGCGCCCTGGTCGTCGTCAGCGCCAAGGACGGCAGCCAGTCCATGACGGTGGAGTCCGCCTCAGGCGTGCCGATCGACGCGTCGACCGCCGCCGACCGCCCGTTCGTCCTCAAGCGCGGGCTCGACGAACACCGAGTCCTCAACGAGGTGTTCGCCCCGACCGCCGCGAAGGCGCAGCTGGTGTCATCGGCCAGCCTGGCCTACCCCAGCTCGGCGGTGGTGCCCGTGCGCAAGGGCACCGCGCTCGTCGTCACCTCGCCGACCGACCCGGCCATCGCGACCTACGACGTCGTGACGTTCGACTCCTCCGGCAGGCAGATCGGCCGGTGGCCCGTCGACCTCCCGTCCGAGGAGTCCTGGACGGCCGGCACCACGCCCTGACGGCCTAGCGGCCCTGGTTCGCGACGGCCGCGGCGGCCTCGGCGGCGGCCTCGGGGTCGAGGTAGCGCGCCGGCTCCGACGGCATGAAGTCCTCGCCGAGCGTGTAGAGCAGGGGCTGGCCGGTCGGGATGTTGAGCCCCGCGATGTCCTCGTCGCTGATCTGGTCGAGGTGCTTGACGAGCGCACGCAGGCTGTTGCCGTGGGCGGTGACCAGGACCGTCTCCCCCGCCCGGAGGTCGTCCTGGATCGCGCCCTCCCAGTACGGCATCATCCGCGCGATGACGTCCTTGAGGCACTCGGTGCGCGGCACGTCCACGCCGGCGTAGCGCGGGTCGCCCGTCTGGTCGTACTCCGAGCCGACCTCGATGGGCGGGGGCGGGACGTCGAAGGACCGGCGCCACAGCATGAACTGCTCGTCGCCGTACTTGTCCCGCGTCGCGGCCTTGTCCAGGCCCTGCAGGGCACCGTAGTGGCGCTCGTTGAGCCGCCAGCTGCGCCGCACGGGGATCCAGTGCCTGTCAGCGGTGTCGAGGGCAAGGTTGGCGGTGGTGATGGCCCGGCGCAGGACCGACGTGTGCACCACCGTGGGCAGGATCCCGTTGTCCTTCAGCAGGGTCCCGCCGTTGACCGCCTCGGCCCGGCCCTTGTCGTTGAGGTCGACGTCGACCCAGCCGGTGAAGAGGTTCTTGGAGTTCCACTCGGACTCGCCGTGACGCAGCAGGATCAGGGTGTGGGCCATGGCCGCAGCCTAGTGCGCGACCCGCGCCGCCCGGACTGCTGCCCGCTGCTCGGCCAGGGCCGCCCGCAGCTCGGGGTCGTCCATCGCGAGGTAGACCAGTCCGCAGTCCTGCGGACCCGTCGCACCGGGGAAGCACAGCGAGCACGGGTCGCCCGGTCGCAGGGGGCACTGTGCGACGGGGCGAGGACGGGTGCTGGTCACGACACCACCATCGCCGGGCGCCGAGCCGCGCGCGAGGGGCCTAGGTCCCGTCGCGAGGGGCCTGGGTCCCGTCGCCGTCCGGCCCCGGGTCGCCGGCACGCTGCAGCAGCGGCCGGAACGCCTCGAGGTTGCGCAGCGACTCCCCGCGCGAGACGCGCCAGTCCCACTCCTTGCGCATGGACCCGAGGAACCCGATGGCGAGGAGCTCGTTGAAGTGCGAGTCGGCCGCCTCGAGCACGGCGCCGCACAGCCGATCCAGGTAGGCCGCGTCCACGCCCTGGAGGGGGACGCGTCCGGTGACGTACACGTCGCCGGAGGGGTCGATGGCGTAGGCCAGTCCCGGCAGGCGCAGGTTGCGCCGCAGCAGGTAGCGGTAGAACTCGGCGTGGTTCTCGTCCGGGTTGCGGATGACGAAGGCGGAGACGGACAGGGAGTCCTGCCGGACGATCAGCGAGGCCACCGTCCGCAGCTTCTTCTCGCCGGGCAGCGTGACGACGTACTCGCCGGCCCGTGCCCCCGGCCCCCACTCCACCCCGGCGTCCGCCAGGAACTCCTCGATCGCCGCAGAGGCGGAGGCGCGGACGGCGCTCACGGGACCACCGCCGACGGCACTGCGGCCAGGGAGTCTCCGGGACGGACCCGCCCGCCCGGACGTGGGGTGGCGCCTCCGCTGCGCCCGACGTCTGCGCCGGGGCGAAGTGCCCCGCCGTCCCGCTGCCCGTCGAGGTCTGCGGCAGCGGCCGCCGGCCTCGCCGGCTCAGCCATCGCCGCCTCCGGTGCGCCGAGGTTGTCCAGTCGGGCACGCCCCGCCTCGACGTAGACCTCGAAGAGGCGCTCGGTCGTGCGGTCCCAGCCGAACAGGGCCGCGTGCTCCACGGCTCGGCGGGACAGCTCCTGCCGTCGGCCCGGGTCGAGCAGCAGCGACTCGATCGCGTCCGCCCAGGTGGGGACGGCGTGACCGTCGACGAGGACGCCGGCGTCGCCGACGGCGGTCGGCAGGCCACCCACGTCGGCAGCGACCACGGGGGTGCCGCACGCCTGCGCCTCGACCGCGACGAGGCCGAAGGACTCCGAGTGCGAGGGCACGGCGACGAGGTCGGCTGCGCGGTACCACTGGGCGAGCTCGGGCCGGGGCACGGGCGGCACGAAGCGCACCTGCGCGGTGACCCCGAGCTGCTGGGCCAGCTGCTGCAGCGACTCGGGGTGCTCGAGCCCGGAACCGCTCGGGCCGCCGAGGATCGCCACCACCAGCTCCCCCGCCCACGAGGGGTGCCGGGCCAGCAGCTCGGCGGCCGCCCCGACCAGGACCTCGGGAGCCTTGAGCGGCTGGATCCGCCCCACGAACAACAGCACCTTGGCCTCGGCAGGCAGGCCCACGGCCGCCCGCGCGGCGAGCCGGTCACCCGGGGCGAACAGCTCGAGGTCCACCCCCGGCGGGACCACGACCACCTTGCCGGGGTCCGCGGCATACAGCTCGATGAGCTCGCGCCGCTCGCCCAGGGTGTTGGCGATGAGGCGGTCCGCCGCCTCGACGACCTGCACCTCGCCGATCTCGCGGCCCGCCGGCTCGGGGGCGTCCTCGGAGGCGAGGTGGAGGTTCTTGACCCGCGCCATGGTGTGCATCGTGTGCACGAGAGGCACCTGCCACCGGTCCGCGGCCAGCCAGCCCACCTGCCCGGAGAGCCAGTAGTGCGAGTGGACGAGGTCGTAGTGGCCCTCGGGCGCGTGGGCGCCGATCCGCATCACCCCGGCCGCGAACGCGCACAGCTGCCCGGGCAGGTCGTCCTTGCGCAGCCCCTCGAACGGCCCCGCCGTGACGTGCCGGACCAGCACCCCGGGCTCGAGCTCGTGCACCGGCGGCTGGTCCCCCGACGTGGCGCGGGTGAAGATCTCGACCTCGACGTCGCGACGGGCCAGCTGGCGGGCGACCTCGACGACGTAGACGTTCATGCCACCCGCGTCGCCGGTGCCCGGCTGCTCCAGGGGCGAGGTGTGGACGCTCAGCATCGCGACGCGGTCGATGCGGTCCGGGGCCATGCGCCCGAGTCTGCCACCTGGGGCAGGACCCGGCTGTCCAGCCCGGACCGCGGCGGGACGGGTCAGCCGGTGCCCTCGGCGTGCGACTGGGACGAGACGCTGAGGAAGGTCGCGTCCGACCAGATGTGGACGTCGGTGCGTCCCGGTGCGCGGACGTCCACGCCGCGGGGCACCCGCTGCGGCCCCAGCCCCACGTCGGTGCCGAGGTTGCTGGTGAACGCGGCCTGGCCCTCGAGGGTCGTGGGGCGCAGCCACCGGGCGGACCCGCGCAGGTTGACGTGCGGCAGGCCCGGGGGCAGGCCTGTCGTGAGGGGGCGGTGGTCGAGGTGCCACACCACACCGTCAGCGCCGTTGACGTTGACCCCGATCTTGACGACTCCCCCGGCGAGCTCGATGCGCAGGGTGAACGGCAGGGAGCCGTGGCTGTCGAAGAGCTCCCCCACGTACGTCGCGCGACCGGGGAGGAAGACCAGGCTCTCGACCCGCATGTTGTCGAACCGGCGGTCCACGTGCTCGTGGGTCGAGCTGCCGGTGCCCGTCGTGCGCCCCTCGACGGCGGACAGCAGCGATCCCCCGATCACGGACTGGAAGAGCAGGCTGTCACCACGGACGACCCGCATCCCGTCGGTGTACAGGCTCACGGTCACGCCGCCACCCAGGGTGGCCACCCCCTTGGCGTCGGCCTCCACGGTGAGCAGGCCCGGCGTGACGGTCTGGAAGCCGCGGTCGTCCCCGAGCCACTTCGGGACGTGGGTGACCAGCCCCAGCAGCGCGAGCGCGCCCAGCGAGGCCACCAGCGCGACCATGCTGCGGCTGATGTCCTGCTCGCGCCACCGCACCCGGCCAGCGTAGAGGGGTCGAGGCACCGTGACCGCACGGTCGCTCGTGGGGGAGCGCCGCGCGCCGGGTGTCCTGCACACGGCGGTCGCAGCCTTCCGTGGGGCGGTGGCGCCAGCCGTGGCGGGCGGCGCCGTGCGGTCTCCGTATGCTGCGCGCGTGGCTTCGCAGCGTCCCGTCGGCACCGTGACCCGCGGGACCACCAACCCCAACCGGCTGCGCCGGGTCGACCGGTGGCTGGCCGGCCCCCAGGCGTGGCGGCTGCGGACACCGTCCGCTCCCCCCGTGGTCGTGGACCTCGGCTACGGCGCCTCACCGGTGACGGCCGTGGAGCTGCACGACCGGCTGCTCCGGGTCCGGGCCGACGTGCAGGTGGTCGGGGTGGAGATCGACCCCGGCCGGGTGGAGGCAGGTCGTCCCCTGGCGCGGGAGGGACTGTCGTTCCGGCTGGGTGGGTTCGAGGTGCCCCTGGCGAAGGGCGCCCGCGCCACCGTGGTGCGCGCCTTCAACGTGCTGCGCCAGTACGACGAGGACGAGGTCGCCGACGCCTGGCGGACCGTCCAGGCCCGGCTCACCGACGACGGCCTGCTCGTGGACGGCACGTGCGACGAGCTGGGTCGTCGCAGCACGTGGGTGGCGGTGGACCGGACCGGTCCGGTGTCCCTCACGCTGTCCTGGCGGCTGCGTGGGCTGCAGGCGCCGTCGGAGATCGCCGAGCGGCTCCCCAAGGCGCTGATCCACCGCAACGTGCCCGGCGAGCCCGTCCACACCTGGCTCAGCGCGCTCGACCGGGCCTGGGCGCATGCCGCCCACCACGCCAGCTTCGGGGCGCGGCAACGGTTCCTCGCGACGGTCGAGACCCTGCGGGACGAGGGCTGGCCGGTGCACGACACCGCGGCCCGGTGGCGCCTCGGCGAGGTCACCGTGGCGTGGGAGGCCGTCTCGCCCCTGCCGTCCGCGGCTCAGCGGGCGTAGTCGTCCTCGAGCCGCACGATGTCGGCCTCGTCGAAGTCGCCGTAGGCGATCTCGAGGAGGCGGCCCGGCCGGTCCCCCTTGTTGGCCATCCGGTGCAGCGAGCCCACCGGCACCCACACGGACTCCCCGGGCGCTGCGCTCCAGGTGCGCTCGCCCACGGTCACCTCGATCGGCACGTCGAGCACCTGCCAGAACTCCCCCCGGTGCGAGTGCGTCTGCAGCGAGAGCCGGTGGCCGGGCTCGACGGTGATGATCTTGACGGTGACCCGCTCGTTGGAGACGAACTGCTGGAAGTTCCCCCAGGGACGGTCCACGCTGAAGATGCCGTCGCGCGGGTCGGGCAGCGCCTCGGTGGTCGTCGCCGTCGGCGCCTCGGTGGTCCTGTCGCTCATGTTTCCCCCTGTCACCACGGGCCGTAGGGACCCATGTGCTGGTTGCCCCCGCCTCGCCCTCCGCTGACCTGCCGCAGGGCCGGGCGCACGTCCGCGAGGTAGATCGCCGCGCCGACGAAGCCGATGAGGCCGATCGAGAACAGCAGCCCGGACCCGATCGAGATGAACCCGAACAGCGCCGCCACCGCCGTCACGATCGTCCAGAACTTCTTGGTGCGCTTGCCCGCCGCGACGAACGCGTCGGGGCGGTTCCGGACGCAGTCCACCAGGGCGAAGAGCTCGGCCCCGAAGGCCGCGAGGCTCAGCAGCCAGACGACGAGGTTCTGGGCCGACCCCAGTGCGGAGAACATGCCGCCAAGAGTAACGGGACCGGGCCGCTCACACGTCCACCACGAGCGTGACAGGTCCGTCGTTCACCAGCTCGACCTGCATCATCGCGCCGAAGATGCCCGTCGCGACCTCCAGGCCGCGCTCGCGCAGCGCCGCCACCAGCGCGTCGACCAGCGGCTCGGCCACCGGCCCCGGCGCCGCGGCGCCCCAGGAGGGGCGGCGGCCCTTGCGCGTGTCGGCATACAGGGTGAACTGGCTGACCACGAGCACGGGCGCACCCTCGTCGAGCACCGACCGCTCGTCGTGCAGGATGCGCAGCTCGCTGATCTTGCGGGCGAGCGTGGCGACCTGGTCGGGACCGTCGTCGTGGGTGACCCCGACGAGGGCCACGAGGCCCGTCCGGGTGATCTCGCCCACGACCTCCCCGTCGACGACGACCCGCGCGCGGGAGGCTCGCTGCAGGACGGCGCGCACGGCTCAGATCCCGACCGCGACGACCGCCCCGACGGGCTCGCCGTGGCCGAGGACGGGCGCGTCCTCGAGCTGGGCGAGCGCGGCGGACTCGATCCCCAGGCGGCGCATGACGGCGGCGAGGATGACCGGCTTGGCGCGGGTGCCGCCGTCGGCGACCTTGAGGGCGATGCCGCGGCCGTCGGCCAGGCCGACGGCATACACCGCCTCGGCGCCGTCCTTGGCGACGAGTCCGGGAGTGCCCTCCACGAGGGCCGTGACGTCGCGGCCGGTGCCGCCCAGGTATGCCGGGAACGCCCGGATGCCGTCGGCCACCATGGCCTCCGGGGTGCCGGGCTCCGCCGAGGCGAGGCGCCCGAACGCCCGGGCCAGTCCCGCGAGGGTGACGGCCATGACGGGGGCGCCGCAGCCGTCGACGGCGGTCGCCGTGATCTCGTCACCGGTCAGGTCGGCCAGCGTCGCGGCCATCGCGCGCTGCAGGGGGTGCTCCAGCTCGCGGTAGGTCGCGGTGTCCCACCCGTTGACGACGCAGGTGGCGAGCATCGCCGCGTGCTTGCCCGAGCAGTTCTGGGTGATCGGCAGCTTGCCGCCACCGCCCCGGATCACGGCGTTGCGGGCGGTCTCGTCGAGCGGGTAGTCCGGGGTGTTCTGCAGGGCGCCCTCGGTGAGGCCGACCGACGCCAGGACCTCGCGCACCCCGGCGAGGTGGAAGTCCTCGCCCGAGTGGCTGGCGGAAGCGAGGGCCAGGTGCTGCGGGGCGAGCCGCAGCCCTGCGCGGACCATCGCCAGGGTCTGCAGCGGCTTGTTCGAGGACCTCGGGAAGACCGGGTCGTCGACGGCGCCCAGGGCCAGCAGGTGGCCCCCGTCGGCGTCCGTCGCGACGACGGACGCGCGGTGGGCGGACTCGACGAAGCCGCCGCGCACGTAGTGCGCGAGCACCGGGGCCTGGTCGAGGGCGGGCGGGGTGGGCAGGGCCGGTTCGGTCACCCGGCGAGGGTATCCACCACGGTGCCGGGAGGCGCCGCGGGGCGACCGGCACCCACCATCGTCGGGGACGGGGTGGACCCGGGAGGCGCCGCCGGGCGACGGGCACCACCACTGCCGGGGACGGGGACGGCCCCCACCCGGAGTGCGGGTGGGGGCCGTCTCACGCGGCAGGAGCGGTCAGTCGCCGACCTTCTCGGCGGCAGCGGCCGTGGCCTTGGTGCTCGCGGCGGCCGTCTTGCGGGCGCTGGTGGCGGCGCGCTTGGCCGAGCTCTTCGTGGTCGCGGCGGACTTCTTCGTGGTCGTCGCCGTGCGCTTGGCGGCGGTGCGGGTGCGGGCCGCCGACTTCTTCACGGTCGCGGTGGCCTCGGTCGCCTCGGCGCTCACCGAGTCCGCGACGGCGTCGACGGTGGCGGCGGCCTCGCGGCGGCCCGTCGTCAGCGTGGCCTTGGCCGAGCGCTGGATGTCGGTGGCCGACTTGCGCACGGTGGTCACCGCACCCTTGCCGAGGGCCATGGTGGACTCGGCCTGGGCGAGCAGGTCGCGGGTGGACTTCTGGGTCCGCACGCGCTTGACCAGCTTCTCGCCCCGGGCGACGACGGTCTCGTACTCCTCCTGGGCCTTGCCGGCCAGGACGAGGCCACGGTTCAGCGCGAGGGCGGGCAGCTCCCTACCCTGCTCGAGGGCCTCGGCGGCGCGCGCCTGCGCCCGGGACTGCAGGGCGGTCGGGTCGAGCTCGGCGCCGACGGTGCGGGCCTTCAGCCGTGCGGCGCGGACCTTCTCGACGGCGAGGTCGGTGAGCCCGACGACGGCGTAGACGGGGGTGGTGTCCGTGACGGTCTTGCGGATGTCGGCAACGAGTGCCATGGGAATCTCCTTCGGTCAGGCGGTGGGCTTGGTCGGGCGGGCGGTGGCGGCCTTGCCGGCTGCCGCCCGCTTCGCCGGCCTGGCGGCCGGCTTCCCTGCGGTCGTGGTGGCCGCCGGACGGGTGGTCCTGCGGGCGGCCTTCGCAGCGGTGCTGGCGGCGGGCTTCCCGGCACCGACGAACGAGTCGTAGATGTCGAGCAGGGCCGCCTTCTGGCGGTCGGTGAGCTCCGGGTCGGCGCCGATGACGGCCCGGGTGTCGAGCGGCTCGGCCTCGTGGCCGTGGCGCTCGTCGAGGATCCCCGCCCGCACGTAGAGCGACTCCGCGGAGACCTCGAGGCCCTTGGCGAGCTGCTGGAGGATCTCGGCGCTGGGCCTCTTCAGGCCCCGCTCGATCTGCGACAGGTAGGGGTTGGAGACCCCGGCCAGCTCCGACAGCTGGCGCAGCGAGAGCCGGGCCGACTGACGCTGCTCGCGCAGGTAGTCGCCCAGGCTGTTGCCGGCCAGCGGGCCGAGCGGGATCCGGGTCATGTCTCCAGTGTGCTTGCTGAAGTTAGCAAAATGCAAACCGCAGGCAGCGTGACGGTGGCCACACGGCGACACGACGCGCGAAACAACGGTTGCGCGGCAACCCGCGGGACAACAACCCGAGGTATGCCGCGCAACCGTTGTTTCGCGGGGGCGGGGGTGGGGACGGTCAGGCGGCGGGGCGGCGGTCCTTGACGCCGAGCAGGGCGCGGGCGTCGTCGGTCGACATCGCCGGTCGCTGCATCACGTCGGCGAGGTGGGCCGCGCGCTCGACGAGCTGGGCGTTGTGCTCGACCGGCACGCCCCGGGCGTAGACGACGTTGTCCTCCATGCCGACGCGCAGGTGCCCGCCCGCTGACAGGGCCGCCGCCGCGACGGGCAGGTGCGAGCGCCCGATGCCCGTGGCCGACCACGAGGTGACCTCGGGCGGCAGCATCGCCACCCCCGCCATGAGGGCGGCCGTCGTGCCCGGCATACCCCCTGGCACGCCGGTCACGAAGTCGACGTGCACCTTGCCCCCGAAGGGCAGGCCGTGGCGGTCGAGCAACCGCGCGAGGGCGGCCACGTGGCCGAGGTCGAACAGCTCGAACTCGGGGACGACCTCGCGCTCCTGCGCCTGGACGTACAGGTCGGACATGAAGCCCCAGGGGTTGAGGAACACGTCGTCCCCGAAGTTGGTGGTCCCGCACGTCAGCGAGCACGAGTCCGGCTCGGCGTCGAGGACGGTGAGCCGCTGCTCGAGCGGGTCGTGGACCGAGCCGCCGGTCGAGAGCTGCACGACGAGGGCGGTCTGCTCGCGGAGCGCCTCGACCGCCGCCGCGAGGTAGGCGTGGTCCAGGGTCGGGCGGTGGTCGGCGTCGCGGATGTGCAGGTGGATCATGGCCGCCCCGGCGGCCTCGCACGCGGTGGCCGTCTCGACGAGCTCCTCGAGCGTCGTGGGCAGCTGCGGCACGTCGGCCTTGTCGAGCTCGGCGCCGGTCGGCGCGACGGTGATGAGGGTGCCGGGGGTGGTGGGCATGGCGACATTCTGGCAGCGACCGCCCGCGCCTGAGCCCGCGGACCAGCGGGCTCGTGTGGGAGACTGAGCACCGCTTGCGCGCAAACACGCGCAAACCGGTGCCGACGACGGGCCGGGGTGACATGAGCGAAAGCGGGACCGTGGACCTTCACGACTACTACCGGGTGGTGCGCAAGCGCTGGCGCACGATCGCCTCCTGCACCCTTCTGCTGGTCGCTCTGGCGGCTCTGCTCACGCTCTGGAGCCCGAAGACGTACCAGGCCCGGACCCAGCTGTTCGTCTCAACGTCCGGGGGGTCGGACTCCACCCAGCTGCTGCAGGGCAACACGTTCACCCAGCAGCGGGTCAAGTCCTACGCCGACCTCATCAACACGCCGACCGTGTTGAGCCCGGTCATCAAGCAGCTCGGCCTCGACATCACCCCCGACGCCCTCGGCGCCAAGATCACGTCTGACGTTCCCCTCGACACCGTGCTGATCGACGTCCTCGTGACGGACCGCGACCCCCAACGCGCAGCCGCGATCGCCGACGCCGTGGGCAAGCAGTTCAGCAGCACCGTGGCGGAGCTCGAGCGGGTCTCCGACTCCGCCCCGAGCCCCGTCAAGGTGTCGGTCGTCCGCCCCGCGGCCGTCCCGAACGGGCCGATCAGCCCCAATCCGGTCAGGAACATCGGGCTCGGCGTCGTGCTGGGCCTCCTGGTCGGGCTGGGCGCGGCCCTGCTGCGGGACACCTTCGACACCTCGGTGAAGAGCGAGCGAGACGTGAAGGACGCCACGGACGAGACCATCCTCGGCGGTATCGCCTTCTCCGAGGAGAGCGCCAAGCAGCCGCTGATCATCCAGTCCGACCCGCATGGGCCCCGCGCCGAGGCGTTCCGCTCCCTGCGCACCAACCTGCAGTTCGTCGACGTGGCCACCCACCCCCGCTCGATCGTCTTCACCTCTTCCCTTTCGGGCGAGGGCAAGACGACGACGACCGCCAACCTCGCCATCAGCATGGCGGCAGCCGGTGCACGGGTGTGCGTCATCGAGGGCGACCTGCGGCGGCCGCGCCTGCTGCAGTACATGGGCATGGAGGGGTCGGTGGGCCTGACCAACGTCCTCATCGGCCAGGCCGACCTCGAGGACGTCATCCAGCCCTTCGGCGACACAGGGGTCCAAGTCCTGGGCGCGGGGCAGATCCCGCCCAACCCGAGCGAGCTCCTGGGCTCGGAGACGATGGCGCGGGTCATCCGCCAGCTGGAGCAGATGTTCGACTACGTCGTCATCGACGCCCCGCCCGTCCTGCCCGTCACCGACGCGACGGTGCTCAGCACCATCACGGGCGGCGTCGTCGTGGTGGCCGGCTGCGGCGTGGTGGCCAAGGAGCAGCTCACCCGGACGATCGCCTCCATCAAGGGCGTCAACGGCAACGTGCTGGGCATCGTGGTCAACCGCATCCCGACCCGCGGCGCCAACGCCGAGACCTACTACTACGGCGAGGGGTATGCGCCCCTGACGCCGGACCGCAGCCGCCGCGAGCGGGCCCGCGACCGCCAGAGCGTGCGCGTCTGACCGCCGCCCGCCGCATCGACCGGCCCGCCACCCCGAGTGGCGGGCCGTCGTCGTCAGGGGACGACGACGACCTCCTGCGCGGCGCTGACGCCGCCGGCGTCGAGCGTGGCGTCGGTCGGAGTGTTCCGCTTCACCAGGGCCAGTGCGATGGGGCCGTCCTCGTGGTGCCGGGCGACGGAGGTCAGGAAACCCACCTGGCGCTCACCCGCGGTGACCGGGGCACCGCGCTCGGGAAGGGTGTGGCCCGACCCGTCCAGGTGCAGGAAGACGAGCCGCCGCGGCGGCCGCCCCAGGTTGTGCACGCGGGCGATGGTCTCCTGCCCGCGGTAGCACCCCTTGTGCAGGTGGACCGCCGTCCGCAACAGGTCGACCTCGTGCGCGATGGTGCGGTGGTCGGTCTCGAACCCGAGCCTCGGCCGCCACGCCGCGACCCGCAGCGCCTCGCTCGCCCACGTACCTGCGAGGTCACGGTCCGCCACGGCGTCGCCGAGCCCGTCGCGAGGGACGAGGACCTCGCGCCAGCGCCGGCCCTCGGCCGGATGCCCCTCGAGGAGTCCGTATGCCGCCGTGTCGCCGACCGGGCCCGGCCACGGGTCGCGCCAGGCCAGGTGCTCGCCCGGCTGGGACTCCGCGGCGGAGGGCTCACCCACGACGGCCCACCCTGCGGTGACGTCTGCGACCTCCACGCGGAGCATGAACCGCATCGAGTCGAGCCAGGCGACGAGCGCGGCCTGCGTGCCCGGCTCGGTGGTGAGCCACGTGGTGGTCCCGTCGTCGACGAGGTGCAGGTCGTGCTCGATGTGCCCCTTGGGACTGAGGACCAGGGCCTCCCGGGACTCGTGCGGGTCCAGGCCCGTGAGCTGCTGGCTGGTGATGGAGTGCAGCCAGGAGAGCCGGTCGGGGCCAGTCACGGTGACGACACCGCGGTGGGAGAGGTCGACCACGGCCAGGCCCTCGGAGAGCAGACGCTGCTCGCGCATCGGATCGCCGTAGTGGGCCGCCACCCCTGCATCGGGGCCGTCACCCTCCACCGCTCCCGGCTGGTCCAGCAACGAGGACCGGGGGACCGGCACGACCGCGTCGGTGTCGTCTGTCATCGGCTGCACTCTGCACACTCCCCGTGGACGGCCATGTGGGTCACGTCAGCGACAAAGCCGCTGGCGGCAAGAACATTCCCGACGAACCCCTCGGCGAGGCGCTCGGGGCACTCGTCGACCCGGCCACACAGGCGGCACACCAGGTGGACGTGACCCGCGTGGTCGGCGAGGTGGTAGCTCGGCGCCCGGTGGTCCAGGTGGGTGTGGCCGAGGACCCCGAGGGACTCGAGGGCATCCAGGGCGCGGTAGACCGTGGACGCCGCGAGCGGCGGCCCGCCGTCGGCGGCGACGAGCGAGACGACCCGGTCGGGCGTCACGTGCCCCTCCCGCGTGACGACGTGGAGCACCCGGCGACGCTGGGGCGTCATCCGCAGGCCCCGGGCGCGCAGCTGCTCTCCGACGTCCTGCACCCCCCCACTCTACGGTCCTGGCACGAACCGGCCCCCGGGTTACCTACACTGGGCGGGTGCTAGACCAGTTCGAGCAGACCAGGCCCAGTTCGCCGACCCCCCGCCGCAGGCACCGGGTCCGGCGCGTCATCGCGATTCTCGTCGCGCTCGTGGTGCTGGTCGTGGTCGGCGGGGCCGCGGCCTACCTGCTGTTCCTCAACCACACCGTGGAGGCGAACGTCAAGCACGAGTCGCTGCTCCCCACGCCGGGGGTGAGCGGTGCGGAGGCGGCACCGACCAAGAAGCCCAACGCCGCCAAGGCCCAGAACATCCTGTTCATCGGGTCCGACGCACGCGCAGGTCTGGCCGGCGCCCGGTCCGACGTCATCGTGCTCATGCACGTGTCCGGGGACCGCTCCAAGGTCACGCTCGTGCACTTCCCCCGGGACCTGTACGTCAGCGTCCCGGGCCACGGGAAGGACAAGATCAACGCCGCCTTCGCCTACGGCGGCGCCCCGCTGCTGGTGCGGACCCTGCAGGACCTCGTCGGCGTGCCGATCGAC
Source organism: Phycicoccus ginsengisoli (assembly GCF_054779295.1). Taxonomy (NCBI): domain Bacteria; kingdom Bacillati; phylum Actinomycetota; class Actinomycetes; order Micrococcales; family Intrasporangiaceae; genus Phycicoccus; species Phycicoccus ginsengisoli. The sequence continues at coordinate 53,169 of NZ_BAAGYN010000005.1, read as the reverse complement.
CACGTGGCGATCAGCAACTTCGAGGGGTTCAAGAACATGACCGACGCGGTCGGCGGCGTCAACGTCTACGTCGAGGAGCCGAGCAACGAGGGCGGCGTCGTCTTCCGCAAGGGCTTCCAGGAGATGAACGGGACCCAGGCCCTCGCCTTCGTCCGCGAGCGGCACCAGCTGAGCGAGGGAGACATCTCCCGCGGCCGGCGTCAGCAGGCGTTCATCAAGGCCCTGCTGCTCAAGTCGCTCAGCAAGGACGTCCTCACCAACCCGGTGCGCCTGGCGCAGTTCGTCGACGCGGGCACGAAGAACCTCATCGTCGACGAGAAGTTCAGCGTCGGCGAGATGCGTAGCGAGGCGCTGTCGATGCGCAACCTGCGCGGCAAGGACGTCAGCTTCGTCACTGCCCCGTTCGACGGCTTCGGCACTTCCCCCGTGGGGGCGTCCATCGACATCCTCGACGAGCCGGGCATGCGGGCGCTGGGCGACGCGCTGCAGAACGACGCGATGGCGGACTACACGGACAAGACGCTGACGCCCTGATCGGGAAGGCGCTGACGACCTGAAGGGTGCCGCTTCGGGGTGGTCCAGCCACTCAGGGCTACGGGGTGGTCCAGCCGCTCAGGTCGCTCTTGGCCGTGCGGACCTCGTCGCCGATGCGCAACCAAGCCCTGTCGGGCGTCAGGGACAGCGCGACGGTTCCGGGCTCGACGGACTCCAGGTCGGTCTCGACGCAGCCGACCGCCTTGGTCGGCGACCCGCTCGCCACGACCGCAAGGCCCTTGCAGCCGTCGACGGAGGGCGTGACGAGGTAGGAGTCGCCCGAGCCGTCGATTGCGACGGCCAGCGCGCCCTCGGCGGTCGTGACGGTGCGCCACGACGAGCCGGTCTTGCTCGAGAGCAGCTTGCCGTCCGCGCAGAGCACCTGGGTGCCGCTGTCGACGACGGCAAGGTCCACCACGTCAACCGATCCGCAGGGCTTTCCCCGCTTGCCCGGGGGGATGCCCACCGTGTCGGAGGCACGCGGGTCGCGGTACCAGGCGTCCTTCGCGCTCACACCGGCTCCGAAGTCGGCGCTGACGGCTGAGGTCTGCTTGAACGAGGGGGTGCAGGCGCCCTTGTCGGCGCCCACGGCGAAGGCGGAACCGTCGTCACGGACCCTGATCCGCACGATGACGTCGAAGGGAGCCGAGCGCGGGCCCCAGGTCTTGCCACCGTTGGTCGTCAGCTCGAGCGTCGCGCCACCCTTGTCGCAGGAACCCCGGGTGAAGCGGAGTGCGCGCCTGGCGTCGAGTCCCACCACACCCACGGCTACGGGAGCCACCTTGAGAGCCTCCGGAGTGGAAGGGGCCGTGGCGGTCGAGGGTGTGGGCGTTGTGCCCGCCGCCCCCTGGCCGGCCGCGCCGACCGTCTCCCCGCCACGGGCGACCGGCTGGCGGGTGCTGTTCACCGCGAAGCCGACCAGCGCGACGTCCACGACCAGGAAGGCGGCCAGCGCGACCAGGCCGGCTCGCTCGGTGAGCGGCGCCATCAGGGCCGCCCAAGGGCGGTCACGACGGCGGGCAGGGAGGCACCGATCTCGTCGGCCATCTGCTCGAAGACCTCGGGACCGCGGCGGTAGGGGTCGACGATGTCGGCCTCGGCGTCGGGCAGCGGGGGACGCACCCCCCGCTGCGCAACAGCCAGGGCCACGACCCGCGCGACGTGCTCACGGGCCGAGCCCGAGGGCCGGCCCACCGCTGCGGGGTCCACCCCGCCGAGCAGGTCGGCGAACTCGCGGAAGGCGAACACGTAGCGAAGGGCGCGCGGGTGCAGGGTCGCCACCTTGCCGCGGTGGGCCCGGGTGGCAGTCAGCACGAGGTCGGCGGACTCCACGTGCTCGGGGAGCAGGGTGCGAGCCACGAAGCCCTCGGCCGGGTACCCGAGCCGGTCCATGATGACCCGCGAGCCCTCGTCGACGGGGTCGCCAGCCAGGGCCCCGGTCCCACCGCTGGTGACCTCGACCTCGCCCGGGCCCCACGACCGGTCGAGCTCGGTCTGCAGGGCACGCTCGAGGTAGGGCGAGCGGCACACGTTGCCCGTGCACACGGTGAGGATCCGCGCGGGCGTCGTCATGGGTCAGCCGACTCGCTTCAGCTCGGCGGAGACGTGGCTCTGCAGCGGCTGGCCGACCGCGGCCATGTCCATCGCCCAGAGCAGGTTGGAGTTCACCAGGCCGTACAGCCGGCTCGCGGCGTTGTACTCCTTGGCGTGCGGGCTGCGCAGGACGCCGTCGGTGCGCAGCTCGACCTTGGCGGGCTCGGCCTTCCCGTAGTACATCTCCACGATGCCGGTGGGGTGGGTCAGCAGCAGCTCGACCTCACCGCCCTCCACGGGGCGCCAGAACCCGAGCTCGGTGGCGAGCGGGCGGACCTTGTTCCCGGCGTCGTCGAGCAGCCAGGTGCGGCTGTGCCACTCCAGGAAGGGACGCCCGTCGTGGCTCACCTCGACCTCCTGGCCGAAGTTGGCGGACTCGATGGTGGGGTAGCCGACGACGCCGGCGCCCTCCCAGCGCCCGATGAGCCAGGCCAGGGGCGCGAGCTCCCGCGGCAGGTCGGTGTCGAGGGTGAACGGCATCAGCGCGGGGTCTTCACCAGGCGGTAGACGACGTACCCGGCGAACCAGGTCACCGCGACGGCCGTGGCCACGAGCAGGGCGATGTAGAACGTGTGCACGCGCCAGATCGTAGCCTGTGGGCCATGTCCGACCTGCGAAGCCGCCTCGTCGTCAAGGTCACGTCCGGCGTCGAGGCCCTCGAACGGCTCAACCAGGCGTTCACCGTGGCCGCCACGGCCGCCGCCAGCGGGGTCGAGGTCAGCCTCTGGCTCACCGGAGAGGCGTCGTGGCTCGCGGTGCCGGGCCGGGCGGAGCAGGTGAGCCTGCCGTATGCCGCGGAGCTGGCCGAGCTGCGCGACGCCGTGCTGGCGTCGGGCTCGCTCACCGTGTGCGGCCAGTGCGCCGCCCGGCGGGGCCTCGAGGTCGCCGACCTGGTGCCGGGGACATCGGTCCGGGGGGCGGCCGCCTTCGTCGAGGAGGTCATGGCCGACGGCGCGCGGGCGCTCGTGTACTGACCGGGCGCCGGGGCCTCAGCCGGAGAAGAGCGGCGAGGTCACCACGGTGAAGGCCACGACGCCCACGAGCATCGACGCGGCCATCGCCGAGGCGAGCTGTGCCCGGGGTTGCGGCGAGGCCGGCAGCGGCGCGAGCACCCGGCGGGTCGCGTGCGAGATGGCCGCCGCGAGCAGCCCGAGGAGGGCGGCGGAGCCCACGGTGGGCTCCCCTGCGACGAGGGCGACCACCAGGGCCGCGACGCCTCCGCTGAACATGGCGATGAACAGGGCCCACTGCCGCAGGCGGGGCACCGAGATCAGCGGGTCGGCCAGCGCGCCGACGGCCAGGCCCGCCATCGCCGCCGCCAGCCCGTGCTGGCCGTTGAGGAACTGCGGGATGGCGGCGAGGGCGGCCCCGGAGGACACCACCGCCAGCCCGGCCACGACGGACGCGACCGACTCGGTGAGCCGTGGCCGGCCGTCCCGCCGCAGCAGCTGGTGGCCGAACGCCACGATGACCGCCACCGCCATGGCTGCCGGCAGCCACTCCAGGTAGGGCTCGTCCCGGGTCAGGAACACCGCGCCGGTGGCCAGCGCGGTGCCCACCGACAGCACCGTCGTGGTCCCCCTCGGGCTGGGGAGCCCGAGCAGCACCGGCCAGCCCCAGGCGAGGACGAAGCCCGCCAGCGCGACCGCGACCGCGACGAACCTCGGGCTGGCGTACCCCGTCAGCGCGACGAGGACGGCGAACGCCACGGTGGCCACGATGGACACCGGTCGCACGGCCAGTGCCCGGCGGGGCACGTCGTGGCGCGAGCCCTCCGCCTGCGCGCGGCGTTCGCGGCGCGTCAGCGGCAGGACCGGTGCTGACTCCTGCTCGGGGACCTCGGGCACAGCCCGCATCCTCCCATCACCCCCCGGCGAACGGGGGCAGGACCTCCACCACCGCCCCGACCGGCAGCGGGTCGGAGCGCTGGGCCGCCCTGCCGTCGAGCAGCAGGCTGCTCACGGCGGCCACGGCCGCCAGGCCCGGCCGCAGGGCAGTCGCCGCGGCCACGGCGTCCCCGACCGTCGAGCACCCGGTCACGACGTCGCACTCGGCACCGGCGGCGGCACGCGCACCGGCCCAGTAGCGAACGGTGACGGAGTGCAGGTCCTGCTCTGACGGCATACCTCGTCCTCTCTGGTGGGACATCGATCTCACCATGCGTACCCACCTCCGGTCACGCCACCCTGCCCGTATCCTCGACAGGGATGGCCCGACTGCTGCTCCTCACCAACGCGCTGGCTCCCAGCGCGGACGTGCTGCCGGCCCTGGGGCTCCTGACCCACCAGGTGCGGATCATCCCGGCCGAGCCGACCGCGCTGGTCGACGCTCCTCCCGCCGACGCGGTGCTGCTCGATGCCCGCCGCGACCTGGCCGTGGCCCGGTCGCTGTGCCGCGTGCTGCGCGCCTCGGGCATGTCCGTGCCCCTCCTCGCCATCCTCACCGAGGGCGGCCTCGCCGGCATCACCGCCGAGTGGGGCGTCGACGACGTCCTCCTCGAGTCCGCCGGGCCGGCGGAGGTCGAGGCGCGGCTGCGGCTGGCCGTGGGACGCATCGCCGAGGCGCAGGAGCCCGAGGAGCTCCAGATCACCTCCGGGGACGTGACGATCGACGAGGCGACCTACTCGGCCCGGGTCAAGGGGCGGCTGCTCGACCTGACCTACAAGGAGTTCGAGCTCCTCAAGTACCTCGCCCAGCACCCCGGCCGGGTGTTCTCCCGCGCGCAGCTGCTGCAGGAGGTGTGGGGGTACGACTACTACGGCGGCACGCGCACGGTCGACGTCCACGTCCGGCGCCTGCGGGCCAAGCTGGGGGTCGAGTACGAGGTGCTGATCGGCACCGTCCGCAACGTCGGGTACCGCTTCGTCCCCGCCGAGGACGTCGCGGCCGACGCCTGAGCGGCCCCCACCCACGCACGCACGGCGGACGGCGCCCCACCCGGTCTCGGGTGGGGCGCCGTCGCGGTGTCGCTGTGCCGAGCCCGCTGGTGGCTCGGCACCGGGTCACGGCGTGGTCGTGATCCGGGTCAGCGGACCGGGGGTGTAGGGCGAGCTCGCCTCGAGGTAGTTGGCGAACGCGTCGATGTCCAGGCCGCCGTAGTAGACGTTCGTCCCCTTGGCCATGGTCGGGAAGTTGTCCCCACCGCCCTGGAGGAAGTTGTTCGTCACGATCCGGTAGGTGGTGGTGTCGACGAGCGGCTGGCCCTTGAGGGTCACCGCCCCGAGCGTGGTGCCCGAGTAGGTGTAGTTGAAGTCCTTGTTCACCTGCAGGATCTTCTTGGCGGTGCCGGAGTTGCTGCCGCTCCACTGCTCGGTGAGCAGCTGCTTGATCTGCGCACCGGTGAGGTCGAGCGAGACGAGGTAGTTGTTGAACGGCTGCACGCCGAACGCCTCTTCGAAGGTGACGTCACCGGGGGCCTCGCCGTACTTGCTGCTGTCGTAGGTCAGGTCCGTCCGGATGCCTCCGGGGTTCATGAAGGCGATCTGGGGTGCCTTGCCGCCGGTCACCACGGAGGGGTCGGCGAGCTGGGCGTCGGCGATGAGGTCACCGAGCTGGGACTCCCCGCCGGCGTTGCGGTCACGGGTGACGTCGGTCGTGATGTGGCCGATCACCTTGCTGGCGATGGGCTTGACCAGCTCCTTGTACCGGTCGATCAGTGCCGTCTGGGCGCCATCCTTGGGGACGTCCCGGGTCACGATCATGTTGGCGCTGTCCACCGAGGTGCGGACGATGTCCTGGGTGCGGCGGTCGTAGGTCAGCTCGGTGTCGGTGATGAGCCGGCCGAACGAGGACGCCGAGGTCACCATGCGGGGCTGGCCGGCGGGGTCCTTGATGTCGCAGACGTAGGGCTGGTGGGTGTGGCCGGAGACGATCAGGTCGATGGCCGGGTCCAGACCCTTCGCGATGGGCAGGATCGGGCTGTCGGGTGCAAGGCTGCCGCCACCCGTGCAGGTGTAGTCGTAGGTCGGGTTGACCTTGTAGGGCTTGTTGTCCGGCCCGAACCACACCTGCTGGTTCGGGGTGCCGCCCTGGTGGATGAGCACGACGATCGCCTTGACGCCCTGTGCCCGCAGCACGGGGACGAGCGCGTTCGCGGTCTCGACCTCGCCCTTGAACTGCAGCCCGGCGACACCGGCGGCGGTGACGATGGTCGGGGTGTCCTGCAGGGTCATGCCGATGAAGCCGATCTTGGCGCCCTTGATGTTCTTGATCGTGTAGGGCGGCAGGATGGTCTTGTCGGTGCCGGAGTAGACGACGTTCGCGGCGAGGTAGTCGAAGTTCGCACCCGTGAAGGTCTTGCCGCCGGGGCAGGAATCCTGGTTGTTGGCCCCGGTGCCGTCGTTCAGGCAGCCACCGTTCGCCATCCGCTGCAGCTCCTTGTAGCCCTCGTCGAACTCGTGGTTGCCCACGGCGCTCGCGTCGAGGCCGAGCGAGTTCATCGCCTCGATGGTGGGCTCGTCGTGGAACGCCGCGGACAGTAGCGGCGAGGCGCCGATGAGGTCACCGGCGGCCACGGTCAGCGAGTACGGGTGGCCCTTGCGGGCCTCCTTCAGGTGGGTGGCGAGGTACTCCACGCCGCCGGCGTCGGTCGTGACGTCCTTCGGGATGGGATTGCCGTTCTTGTCGAGGACGAGCTTGCCCTCGTCGTCCTTCGTGAACTCGTGTCCCGTGACGATGCGGCCGCTGGAACCCGACGGGGGCTCGAGGTTGCCGTGGAAGTCGTTGAACGACAGCAGCTGGATGTCCATGGTGGGGCCGTTCGGGGCAGCTGTGGAGCTGCCGCCGGTCATGGCCATGCCGGTGGCAGCCATCGCAGCCACCGCGACGACCGCCGACAAGCGGCGGGTGCGCAGAGAGGTCATGTGTGAGTCCTTGTGCGGAGGAGGTTCCCGGCCGGTGGGCCGGATCCGTGCACGCTAACCGCACCCCGCCGGTTAGGGAAGATGCATGATGCAATGCTTCCCGTGCCTTCACCACGAATCCGCCTGATCGACGCCTTGACCGCCACCGAGCAGGAAGACGTCCGCCGTCTCGCCGCGCGAGCCGCGGACACCGACCGGGTAGGGGCACTCTCGGAGCAGACCCTCCTCGCCCTCTCCTCACCACCCGGGCGGGTCCGCCACCTGCTGGCGTATGCCGGGGACGAGCCCGCCGGGTACGCCCAGCTCGAGGGGGGCGGCGAGGGCCACGCGGACGAGGGCCACGCGGACGAGGGCCAGGTGGACGAGGGCCACGCGGACGAGGGCCAGGTGGACGAGGGCCACGCGGACGAGGACGACGGGGACGAGAACCCCGACGGGCCCTCCGGCGAGCTCGTCGTGGACCCGGGCCACCGGCGTACGGGCATCGGTCGGGCCCTGCTGGAGGCCGTCCTGGCTGCCGCACCCACGAGCCGCGTGTGGGCACACGGCAACCAGCCGGCCGCGCGCGCGCTCGCCTCCTCGGCCGGCCTCGACGCGGCGCGCGAGCTGCACAAGATGTCCCGCGCCCTTGGCCCTGAGGACGCCACCTCCCCGGCGACCGCCCTGCCGACCGGGTACACGGCGCGCGCCTTCGAGCCCGGCCGGGACGAGGAGGCGTGGCTGGCGACGAACGCCGCCGCGTTCGCGCACCACCCCGAGCAGGGGCGGCTGACGCTGGCGGACCTGCGCGAACGCATGGACCAACCCTGGTTCGACCCGGCCGGCTTCATCCTCGTCGGCACCGCGGACGCCCCAGACGAGGTCGCAGCCTTCCACTGGACCAAGGTGGACCCCGAGCAGCACTCCACCCTCATGCCAGGCGGCACGGCCGGCGAGGTGTACGTCGTGGGGGTGCACCCCGACCACCAGGGCCGCGGTCTCGGCAAGCCCGTCACGGCTCTCGGGCTCGCACACCTGGCCCGGCAGGGGCTCCCCGAGGTCGTCCTGTACGTCGACGGGGACAACACGGCCGCGCTGCGCACCTACACGGGACTCGGATTCCGCAGCATCATGGTCGACGTGATGTATTCGCGCGCCGTTCACCGGCCCCTGTGAGGATGACCGCATGAGCGTGACGACCGAGGCCGACACCTTCGACACCGACGAGGCCGGCCACGAGGTGTCCATCGCGAGCGCCCAGCCCCGCGCCGCGAACGGCCGGTTCATGCGGGTCGTGCCGTCGGCGGGGTGGCAGGACGACAGCGGCCTGCCCGCCGACCGGTTCCTCGACCGCGAGATCTCCTGGCTGCAGTTCAACGAGCGCGTGCTCCAGATGGCGGCCGACGAGGCGGTCCCCCTGCTCGAGCGCGCGCGCTTCCTCGCGATCTTCACCTCGAACCTCGACGAGTTCTTCATGGTCCGGGTGGCCGGCCTCAAGCGCCGGATCGCCACCGGCCTCGCCGTCCGGTCCGCCTCCGGGTTGGAGCCTCGGGAGGTGCTCGAGCAGATCTCCCTGGTCGCCCACGAGCTCCAGGCCATGCACACGGCGGTCTACAAGGACAAGGTGCAGCCGGCCCTCGAGGAGGAGGGCATCGCGATCGTGCGCTGGGACGAGCTCAGCGACGACGAGCGGGCCCTGCAGTCCGAGCAGTTCACCGAGCGGGTCTTCCCGGTGCTGACGCCACTGGCCGTCGACCCCGCCCACCCGTTCCCGTACATCTCCGGCCTCTCGCTCAACCTCGCGGTCGTCCTCGTCAACCCCAAGACCGGCAAGGAGCACTTCGCCCGCGTCAAGGTGCCGCCGCTGCTCCCCCGGCTGCTGCACATCCAGCCCGAGCTCGGCGAACCGGTCGTCGCCGACCTCTTCCACACCCGCTTCGTGCCGCTCGAGGACGTCATCGCGGCCCACCTCGACATGCTCTTCCCCGGCATGGAGGTGCAGGAGCACTTCACCTTCCGGGTGACCCGCAACGAGGACCTCGAGGTGGAGGAGGACGACGCGGAGAACCTCCTCACCGCGTTGGAGAAGGAGCTCACCCGTCGCCGCTTCGGGCCCCCGGTGCGCCTCGAGGTCGACGAGCTCATCGACGACCACGTCCTCGACATGCTCGTGCGCGAGCTCGGGGTCAGCGACAGCGAGGTGTACCGCCTCCCGGCGCCGCTCGACCTGCGCGGGCTGAACCTCGTCGCCGACCTCGAGCGGTCCGACCTGCGCTACCCGCCGTTCCGGGGCCTGTCCCACCCGGACCTCGCGCCCGCCGAGAGTTCCAAGGCGTCCGACATCCTGCCCGTCGTCCGCGACAAGGACGTGCTGCTGCAGCACCCGTACGACTCGTTCTCCACGTCGGTGCAGGCGTTCATCGAGCAGGCAGCCGCCGACCCGAACGTCCTGGCGATCAAGCAGACGCTGTACCGCACCAGCGGCGACTCCCCCATCGTGGACGCCCTCATCGACGCCGCGGAGGCGGGCAAGCAGGTCCTCGCCGTCGTCGAGATCAAGGCGCGGTTCGACGAGCAGAACAACATCTCGTGGGCCCGCAAGCTCGAGCACTCCGGCGTGCACGTCGTCTACGGCATCGTGGGCCTGAAGACCCACGCCAAGCTGTGCATGGTCGTGCGCCAGGACGCCGACGGCGTGCTGCGGCGCTACTGCCACATCGGCACCGGCAACTACAACGGGAAGACCGCCCGGCTCTACGAGGACTTCGGGCTGCTCACCTCCGACCCGCAGGTCGGCGACGACCTCGCCCGGCTGTTCAACCAGCTCTCGGGGTTCGCGCCGCGCAGCAAGTTCAAGCGCCTGCTCGTGGCCCCGCGCTCGATCCGCAGCGGCCTGGTCGAGCGGATCGAGGGCGAGATCGAGCACGTCGCCGCGGGCGGGCCGGGTCTGGTCCAGCTCAAGGTGAACTCGATCGTCGACGAGCAGGTCATCGACGCCCTCTACCGGGCCTCGCAGGCGGGCGTCCACGTCGACGTGTGGGTGCGGGGGATCTGCGCGCTGCGACCCGGGGTGGAGGGGCTGTCGGAGAACATCGAGGTGCACTCCATCCTGGGCCGGTTCCTCGAGCACTCGCGGATCTTCCACTTCGGCGGCGGCGGGGAGCCCGAGGTGTGGATCGGCAGCGCCGACATGATGCACCGCAACCTCGACCGGCGGGTGGAGGCGCTGGTCCGGATCACCGACCAGCGCCACGTCGACGACCTGCGCTGGCTGCTCGCGCGGGGCATGAGCGACGAGTACGCACACTGGCGACTGGGCTCCGACGGGCGGTGGACCCGCGTCAACACCGCCCCCGACGGGGAGCCCCTGCAGGACCTGCAGGCGGCCCTCATCGAGCAGCACGCCAAGCGCCGCCGCAAGGCCCGCCGGCGTTGACCACGCCCATCCCGGCCGCGGGGACGCTGCCCTGGCGACGTCGACGCGGCAGCCTCGAGGTCGCCCTCGTGCACCGGCCGAAGTACGACGACTGGTCGTGGGCCAAGGGCAAGCTCGACCCCGGCGAGGCCTGGCCCGTGGCGGCCGTCCGGGAGACGGCGGAGGAGACCTCGCTCGAGGTCGGCCTCGGCCGTCCGCTGCCCGGAGCCTGCTACACCGTGCTCGACGGTGACGGCCAGCCGGCGACCAAGGAGGTGCGGTACTGGGCCGCCGAGGCCACCCGGCCGCCGGGTCCGCTGGCCAACGAGGTCGACGAGGTGCGCTGGCTCGACGTGGTCGCCGCCTCGGACCGGCTGGACTACGCCCGCGACCGCGAGCAGCTGCGAGCCCTGGTGCGCGCGGACGCGGCCGGCACCCTCACCACCTGGCCACTCGCGCTCGTCCGGCACGCGCACGCCGTGGGCCGCGGCGCCTGGTCCCGCGAGGACCCCCTGCGTCCGCTGAGCCCAGCCGGGCGCGACCGCGCCGAGGAGGTCGCGCGGCTCCTCACGGCATACGCCGTGCGCCGGCTCGTCAGCTCGCCGTCCGTGCGGTGCGCCGACACCCTGCGCCCGTATGCCGCGCTGCGCGGTCTCCCGCTGCGCACCAAGGGTGGCCTGAGCGAGGAGGGGCACGCGGCGGACCCGGCCCGCGCCAGCCACCACCTGGCCCGGCTCCTCGACCGGGGCGTCGCCGCCGCCGTGTGCAGCCACGGCCCGGTCCTTCCGGGCCTGCTCGACCGGCTGCACGAGCGGGTCGAGGCCGGCGAGCCCGATGCGGACGCCACCCGCGCCACGCTGCGGGCGGCCGCCTCCGAGAAGATGTCCAAGGGCGAGGTGCTCGTGGCGCACGTCGTGGGCAGCGGGGACCTGGCGCGCGTGGTCGCGGTCGAGCGCCACCTGCCCTGACCTGCACGTTCAGCCGTTTCCTGACCGACTCCTGACCCGCAGTTCACCCGCTGGACCGGTCCGGGCCCGGGGGCTGCCGTCCAGTGTCTGGCTGCTGTTCACCGCACGTTCACCTCCGACGGGCCACCACGTCACCAACCCTCCCTACCTTCAGGGTCGTCGGGCAGTGCGCCCGCCCCGAAGTTTCCCTGTGGAGAGGTTTGAACACCGTGAAGATCCAGCGTCTCGGCCTCGTGGCCAGCGTGGCCCTGGTCGGCTCCATCGCGTTGTCCGCGTGCGGCTCCGACAACAACACCGGTTCCGACGCCGGCGCCTCGGGCTCGGCGTCCAGCTCGACCGCGTCGTCCGACTGCCCGCAGGGCGGCGGCACGCTCAACGCCGAGGGCTCCTCCGCCCAGAAGAACGCGATCGAGGAGGCCATCTCGACCTTCCAGGACGCGTGCTCGGGCACGACCGTCAACTACAACCCCACCGGCTCGGGCGCCGGCATCAAGCAGTTCATCGCCGGCCAGGTCGACTTCGCCGGTTCGGACTCGGCGCTGAAGACCAAGCCCAAGGACGGCAAGATCGAGGCTGACGAGGCCGCCAAGTACTGCGGGTCCCCCGCCTGGAACCTCCCGATGGTGACCGGCCCGATCGCGATCTCCTACAACCTCAAGGGCGTCGACAAGCTCGTCCTGACGCCGGCCGTCGCCGCGCAGATCTTCAACGGCAAGATCACCTCCTGGAACGACAAGGCGATCGCGGCCGTCAACCCCGGCGTCACCCTGCCGAACGAGCCGGTCAAGGTCTTCTTCCGCTCCGACGAGTCGGGCACGACCGAGAACTTCACCAAGTACCTCAACGCCGCCGCGCCCAAGGACTGGACCGCCGAGCCGGGCAAGACCTGGACCGGCAAGGGCGAGGGCAAGCCGAAGTCCGACGGTGTCGCGAACGCCGTGAAGTCGACCGAGGGTGGCATCACCTACGCCGAGTGGTCCTACGCCAAGGACAACAAGCTCGGCATCGCGCAGATCGACAACGGCGGCGGCGCCGTCGAGCTCACTGGTGAGTCCGTGGGCAAGGCCGTGGCGGCCGCGAAGCAGGACGGCCAGGGCAACGACCTGCGCCTCAAGCTCGACTACGCCACCAAGGAGGCCGGCGCGTACCCGATCCTCCTCGTCACCTACGAGATCGTCTGCTCCAAGGGCAAGGACCCCAAGAAGGCCGAGCTGACCAAGGCCTTCCTGAAGCACTTCGCCGACAAGCAGACCCAGCAGTCCTTCGAGGAGATCGGCTACGCGCCGCTCCCCGAGGAGGTCCAGACCAAGGTCGAGGCCGCGATCTCCGCGCTCTCCTGACCGACCGGGTGCCGCGGGGCCGACCAGCCCCGCGGCACCCGTGCTGCGTCCCCCGCGCAGCCACCCCGCACAGCGGAGCACGTCCCTCCGCGGCAGCCGTGCCGCGGCGAAGCCCCACCCAGCAGCACCAGATCCCCCACATCCCCCACATCCCAGAGGCATCCCAGTGGCAACAGTGACCGGAAGGACGCTCGAAGGCGACCTGCAGGGTGACCGCGCAGGCACCGGACGGCTCGGTGACCGCCTGTTCGGCGGCGCCGCGAAGGCCTCGGGCGGTCTCGTCATCGGCATCGTCACCCTGGTCGGCCTCTTCCTGCTGTGGCAGGCCATCCCGGCCATCGCGGACGACAAGGTCAGCTTCCTCACCTCCCGCGAGTGGTCGGTCGGCGACCCGACCAACCTGCGGTTCGGCATCCTCGAGCTGCTGTGGACCACGGTCGCGGCCTCCACCATCGCGATGCTGATCGCGGTGCCGGTCGGCGTGGGGGTGGCCCTGTTCATCACGCAGTACTCCCCCCGCTGGCTCTCCCGCCCGGCCGCCAACCTCGTCGACCTGCTCGCCGCGGTGCCGTCGATCGTGTACGGCCTCTGGGGCCTGAAGACCTTCGGGCCGAAGTTCGACCCGGTGCAGGGCTGGCTCACCGACCACCTGTCGTGGTTCCCGCTGTTCTCGAACACCTCCACCAGCGGGGGCACCATCCTGTTCATCGGCGTGGTGCTCGCGATCATGATCCTGCCGATCGTCACGGCGCTGTCCCGCGAGGTGTTCGCGCAGACCCCCACCGCCCACAAGGAGGGCGCCCTCGCCCTCGGCGCCACGCAGTGGGAGATGATCCGCACGGCCGTCCTCCCCTTCGGCCGGCCGGGAGTCGTCTCGGCAGCGATGCTGGCCCTGGGCCGCGCCCTCGGCGAGACGATCGCGGTGACGATCATCGTGTCGTCCCTCGCGCCCGGGACGCCCTGGAGCTGGTCGCTGCTCAACGGCGGCGAGACCTTCGCCTCGCGGATTGCCAACAACGCCAGCGAGTTCGACTCCCCCAGCAAGACGGGGGCGTTCATCGCGGCCGGCCTCGTGCTCTTCCTCCTGACCTTCGTCGTCAACGCGGTCGCCCGGGTCGTCATCGAGCGCAGGAAGGCCTTCACCGAATGAGCACCGACACCGTCGCCGGCGGACCTCGCGTCGGCTCGCCCGGGGCCACCAGCCCCGGCGGATCCGTCCCCGCGCTGGGCCACCGGGCACGCGGTCGGGAGGCCCGTGACCTCCTGGCCCGGGTCGTCATGTGGCTGGCCTTCGCCCTGGCCCTGGTCCCGCTCGTCTGGATCCTGTGGACCGTGACGTCCAAGGGCATCCACCTGCTGCTGCAGCCGGAGTGGTGGACGAACTCGCAGAAGGGCATCACCTCCCGACGCGAGGGCGGGGGCGCCGTCCACGCCATCCAGGGCACCCTCATCCAGGGCCTGGTCACCGCGGCGATCTCGGTGCCGGTCGGCGTGATGACCGCCATCTACCTCGTCGAGTACGGCCGGGGCCGGTTCGCCAGGGTCGTGTCCTTCACGGTCGACATCCTCACCGGGGTGCCCTCGATCGTCGCCGGCCTCTTCGTGTATGCCGTGTGGGTCACCACGTTCGGCTTCCAGCGAGTGGGCTTCGCGGTCTGCCTGTCGCTGGTGCTGCTGATGGTCCCGGTCGTGGTCCGCTCGACCGAGGAGATGCTCAAGCTGGTGCCGAACGAGCTGCGCGAGGCGTCCTACGCCCTGGGCGTGCCGAAGTGGCGCACCATCGCGCGCGTCGTCCTGCCCACGGCGTTCTCCGGCATCATCACCGGCATCCTGCTCGGCCTGGCCCGGGTGATGGGCGAGACGGCACCCCTGCTGATCCTGGGCCCGTACACGAAGTCGATCGCGACCGACCTGTTCGGCGGGTACATGGCCACGCTGCCCACCATGATCAACCAGGACCGCACCGAGAGCCTGCAGCCCGCCGTCGACCGCGTCTGGGCCGCCGCCCTCACCCTCATCCTGCTCGTGCTGCTGCTCAACCTCGCCGGCCGGGTCCTCGCCCGGTTCGGCTCGGTGAAGAAGTAGCACCCCACGTGCGGCACCCGGCATACCGCGACGGAGCGGCTCCTGCCCACCACGTCCCCGACATCCCCTGAGACCACATCCCATCCCGAAGGACGAAGAACCCCCATGGCCAAGCGAATCGACGTCAGCGACCTGAACGTCTACTACGGCGCCTTCAAGGCCGTCGAGGGCGTGACCATGACGGTCGAGCCGCGGTCGGTGACCGCGTTCATCGGACCGTCCGGGTGCGGCAAGTCGACGTTCCTGCGCACCCTCAACCGCATGCACGAGGTGATCCCCGGCGGACGCGTCGAGGGCAAGGTCATGCTCGACGACCAGGACCTGTACGCCTCGAGCGTCGACCCGGTCGCGGTGCGGCGGACCGTCGGCATGGTCTTCCAGCGGCCGAACCCGTTCCCGACGATGTCGATCTACGACAACGTGGCGGCGGGGCTGCGGCTCAACGGCATGCGGGGCCGCAAGAAGCTCGACGAGGTCGTCGAGAAGTCGCTCCAGGGCGCGAACCTGTGGAACGAGGTCAAGGACCGGCTCGACAAGCCCGGCGCCGGGCTCTCGGGCGGCCAGCAGCAGCGGCTGTGCATCGCGCGGGCCATCGCGGTCGAGCCGCAGGTGCTCCTCATGGACGAGCCGTGCTCGGCGCTCGACCCGATCTCCACGCTGGCCATCGAGGACCTCATCTCCGAGCTCAAGGAGACGTACACGATCGTCATCGTCACCCACAACATGCAGCAGGCGGCGCGGGTCTCGGACCGGACGGCGTTCTTCAACCTGGCGGCGACGGGCAAGCCGGGCAAGCTGGTCGAGGTCGACGACACCCAGCGCATCTTCAACAACCCCAGCGTCAAGGCGACCGAGGACTACATCTCCGGCCGCTTCGGCTGACCCCAGTTTCCCACTTGCTGCCACCTGGTGGTCACCACACCGGGTTTCGGCGGCCGGGGTGACGACTACGTGGCAACAAGTGGGCGGGGATGCGCGGAGCTGCCGGCAGGTCGCGCCACTCCCTCAGCTCGTCCCTCTGGTCCTGCCGCCAACAGCACCGCACGCGGGCCGCGTCCGCACGTCGACGTGCCCGGACGAGGACGGCGTCGAGGCCGGCGCCCCCACCACGCAGCTCGGCCGCTCCCCATCGCGCCACCGCCAGCCCCAGTGACTCGAGCTCACGCTCACGGTCCCGCTCACGAAGCATGAAGCTCGCGGCGCGGCCGGCGTCCCACTCCTCGTCGAAGCTGCCGAGGTACTTGCTCCGTCCGTCGGCCTCGCCCACGATGCCGAGACCGCCCCACAGGAGGTCGACCCGCCCGACGAAGGATCCGTCGAGCCGATGGATCGAGACCTGGCTCATCGGCGGCGGCCATCCGAGGGCGACCGCCGTCGCCACCGACGCGGACTCCAGCCAGGACTCGCGCCGACTGTCCGCGAGCGCGATGCCCAGGTCGGCGGTCCGTATGCCCGGCCACCTGCGCTGACAACGGCGCACCGCCCGCAGCTGCTCCTCGGCGGCCGTCCCTCGACCCAACGCGACGTCGGCGATCGCCAAGCCGTCCCTCAGCCGAAGGGTGCGCAGGCAGTCGACGACAGTGCGGGCCACCGTCGTCACGCGCACGCCATCCACCTCGGTGACGTCCTCGGGAGACAGGGCGCCGTCGAGGACCCGCCGCCAGTCCTCGGTCGCAGCCGTGCGGGTCGTCTGGAGCGCCGTGAGGCAGACGCTCGAGCCCATGGGTCCCCACGGCTGCGGGAGTCCGTGGAGGAGCGCCGCCGTGGCATGGCTGACCACCGAGCCGGGCACCGAGACCTGTCCCGCGCGTGCGAGGCCCAGGTGCGCCGCGACGGGCGACAGGGCCGACCACGCGGCGCTGGCGGCATACAGCTGCGGTGCGGGCACCACGAGCTGTCTGCGCCGCACAGCCCCCGCGATGGCGTTACTGGTCAGGCCGACAACCCGTGCCTCCCGCGCGAGGAACGGCTGGGGAAGGGCGAGCCACGCTGCCTCCGGGGTGGTGCGCACGTGCCGACAATGACCCGGCCAGGGCCCGCGAGACCGGGATGTGTTCGTGACTGTGGACGACCGCGTGACCTGCCGCTCGCCTGTGGACAGCCGCACCAGGCTCGTCCCGAGATCCGTTCAACGTCCACTTGTTGCCACGTCGTGGTCACCGCAGCACCGAAACCGGCCCCGAGTGACCACCAGGTGGCAACAAGTGGGAAGACCGCACCGACGGGGAGGGTGCGGAGGGGGAACCGGAGTCAGACGAAGAGGTGGATGACCCAGAAGCTGACGGCGGCGACGATGCCCGCTCCGGGGAAGGTGAGCACCCAGGCGCCGACGATGTTGCCGGCCACGCCCCACCGCACGGCGGACAGGCGCTTGGTGGCACCGACGCCCATGATCGCCGAGGTGATCGTGTGCGTCGTCGAGATCGGGGCGCCGAACGCCAGGCCCGCGACGTACAGGATCGAGGCTGCGGTCGTCTCGGCCGCGAACCCCTGGGGCGGGTCGAGGTGGATGATCCGGCGGCCCAGCGTGCGCATGATCCGCCAGCCACCGGCATACGTGCCGAGGGAGATGACGACCGCGGAGATCAGCAGCACCCACAGCGGGACGTTGTTGCCCGAGTGGTACCCACCGACGGTGAGGGCGAGGACGACGACGCCGACGGTCTTCGACGCGTCCTGCAGGCCGTGGCCGAAGGCCATCGCGGCGGCCGAGGCGGTCTGGGCGTAGCGGAAGCCGCGAGAGACCTTGCCGGGCTGGGCGCCCCGGAAGAGCCACAGGATGACGGTCATGACGATGTAGCCGAGGATCACGCCGACGATGGGCGAGAGCACCATCGGGATGACGACCTTCTCCCAGATGCCGTGCCACTTCACGGTGGCGCCGGCAGCCAGCGCCGCCCCGCCCAGGCCTCCGATGAGGGCGTGCGAGGAGGACGAGGGCAGGCCGTACCACCAGGTGAGCAGGTTCCACCCGATGGCGCCGATCAGGGCAGCCGCGACGATGACCAGGCCGGTCGAGCCGATCGGGGCGTCGATGATGCCCTTGCCCACGGTGTCGGCGATCTTCTTGCCGAAGAACGCGCCGAACAGGTTGGCGACGGCGGCCATCGCGAGCGCGACCCGCGGGGTGAGCGCGCGCGTCGACACCGAGGTGGCGATGGCGTTGGCGGCGTCGTGGAAGCCGTTGGTGTAGTTGAACCCCATCGCCAGGGCGATGACGATCCCGACCGGAAGCCATTCCATGGGGTGGCTCAGGACTCCTTGACCGCGATGCCCTCGACCTTGTGCGCGACGCTCTCGAACGCGTCGGCCGCGGCCTCGAGCTCCTCGACGACCTCCTTGAGCTTCATGATGGTGATGGCGTCGGAGCCGAAGTCACCGTTGAAGAGGCCCGCAAGGAGGCGGCGGTAGGTCTGGTCGGCCTGGTTCTCGAGCCGGTTGATCTCGATCCAGTACTCGGAGAGGTCCTTCATCGAGCGCAGCCGCGGCATCGCCTCGGCGGTCAGCTCGGACATCCGCGAGAGCACCTCGACCTGGTCGGAGACGCCGGCCGGCAGGTCACCCACGCGGTACAGCACGATGAGGTCGACCGCAGCGTCCATGAGGTCCATGCAGTCGTCGAGCGCGGAGGCGAGCCCGTGGATGTCCTCGCGGTCGAAGGGGGTGATGAACGAGCTGTTCACCTTGCGGATGATCTCGTGGGTCGACTCGTCCGCCGCGTGCTCGATCTCGCGCATGCGCGCGGCGATCGAGTCGCGCTCCCCGACGCCGGCGCCGAGCATCTTGGTCAGCTCGCGCGACCCCTCGACGAGGTGCGAGGCCGACTTGGCGAACAGATCGTAGAAGCTGTTCTCCTGGGGGGTGAGGCGAAAGCCCACGGTTCTCTCCGGTCAGGCGGGGGGATGGCCGGGGACGATGCTACGGGCAACCGCACTCCGGAGCGCAACCCGGGACCTCGGAAGGGGACCGGCCCCAGTGCCCGGATCGTCCCCTTCGAGGGGAGATGTCGCCCTCAGACGTGCAGGCGCGCCGATGAGCGGTGCGGGGCCGGGCCGCCACCGTGCGGGGCGCTGCGGTGCCCCTCGACCAGGCCGAGGGCGCGGTCGATCTCCTCGTCGGTGAGGGGCCGCTCGCTCGCGGACGCGGCGACGACGAGGTCACCGACGAGCTCGATCTCGCCCTGCAGGGCGTCGTCGGTGAGGTCGCCTGAGGCGTCCGGGTCGGTGGTCATGGCACGACGCTAACCGAGCACGGTGCCCGAGGGGCAACGACCTTTGCCATCTCTTGACCGCCGGGGCCCCAGAACCACCCATCCGGGTCATGGATTCCGGCAGTGACTAGTCACCCCGTCCTATGCCGGATGATGGAGGTATGCCGGGCACCGAGCCTCCGTCCCCTCCCGCCGAGGCGCCCGGGGACCACCCCGTCGCCGGCCACGCAGGCACCGGGCCCGGTGACGTCAGGGCGGTGCTGGTCGAGCGGGGCTCGTTCGCACACGCGTCCTGCACGGTCTGCGGGTGGCTGGGGCCGGGCCGCAGGTCACGCAAGAGTGCCCGCGAGGACGCACAGTCCCACCCGGCGGCCTGCCCGGGAGAGGCCACGACGGACTGACGCCCGCGAAAGAATGCCCTCCCGGAGGAGGGCGGTGCGCCCGGGCACCAGTGCCCCGGTCCCGAGGAGGGTGGCCGCCGAGGACGGCAACGGGCCCCACCGCGAGCTGGTTGTGCGCCGGGCCGGGAGCGCCTCACGGCGCGTGGCCGCTCGTAGCGGCTTCAGTTGGGACCCGGGGCTACCGCGGCCCGGCGCACGTCCGACTGTAACCCCGGCGGCGCCACAGATGTTCCACGAACCCACAGGCGGGTTTGGTGCAAGGGGCCGTTCAGGTGAGCTGGCCCGCCTGCCACAGGTGCGCCCCGGCCTCGAGGTCCTCGGCGGTGGTCAGCATGTTGGCCGCGCGTCGCGTCTGCCGCCCGGCCGCCTCGCGGTCGGTCGCGTCGGTGCTGTGCGCCCGGTCGGCGCGCCCCGCCGCCACGACCCGGCAGAACGCGGCAGCCCGCTGCAGGGCGAGGTCGAGCTCGCCGGCGAACACCCCGCGCAGCACGGCGTCGGTCAGCTCCTGCAGCTCCGCGGGCCCGGGGGGCTCCGCCACCCCCGCGACCACGTGGTTGACGTCGGTGAAGCGCATCCCGGCGGCGTAGTCGGCGCTCGCCTCCTCGGGGTTGCGCTGGACCCACTCGCGCAGGGCGTAGAGCCGCCAGAGGGCGCCGGGGAGGCTGCGCGCGGGACGGTCCGCCCAGAGCTCTGCGACCGTGGAGAGGCCGAGCTCGTCGACGAGGGCGACGAGGCGCTCGGTGAGAGCGGGGTCGTCCGCCGAGCGACCCGTGCCGACGAGCACCGCAGCCGTCTCGTGGGCGATCTCCGTGACCTGCGCGGGGTCGGGGACGGTGCCGCCCTGGGACTCCATCGCGGCGGGGCTGAAGAACGCGGGACGGCGTGGGTTGTCACGACCGCTGGGCTCGTTTCGCATCGCCACCCATCCTCCCACCGTCGGCGGGGTGACGCCGGTTCCGACCGGATCCCGCATGGCCGCCGGAGGCGGGGCGCCTCTAGTCGAACAGCTCGCTGAGGAAGGACTTGCGGCGACGTCCGTACTGGCCGTGGGGAGCCTTCGACGTCGCCCGGTACGGCGCCTGGTGCCCCTGGGCCGGTGGCTGCTGCCAGGCGTTCTGCGGCTGCCCCTGGTACCCGGGTTGCGGGGTCGTGGGCTGCGGCACGTTCGCGTGCCAGGCGTTCTCGGCCGCCACCAGCGCCTCGAGCTCTCCGCGGTCGAGGAAGAGGCCGCCGCATCCTGTGCACTGGTCGACGTGCACCTGGTTCCGTTCGTAGCTGCGCATCGCGGATCCGCACTTGGGGCAGGTGAGGGTGCTCATGACGGGCCAACGGGTCGGCGGGGCCGGGGGTTCCGTGCGCGCGTCCCCGACCCTCGGCATACACGGCGCACCCCTGCCGTATGCCGTGGAGGCGCACCTCCCGCTCCTGGGGACCTTCGGCCCTCCTGGTCCTCGGGCCACGGACCCACGGTGAGGGGGTCGAGCGAGAGCTGTTGGCCGCCAACGGAAAGGGCCGCGGCAGCCGATCGGGTGAGGAGGTCCGGATGCTCGCCTGGAGGGTACGGATCGTCGTGCTGTGGATCGCGCTCGCGATGTGCCAGTCGGCCAGCATCGGCCTGCTCCTGCAGCGTCCCGGCGCCCTCCGGGACCTGGCGCAGGGCCGTCTGGACGGCCAGGACGTCCAGACACCTGCCGCGCAGCTCACCACCCTGCTGGCCTGGCTGGTTCCGATGGTGATGGCCTACCTCACGCTCGTGCTCAGGGACGCGGACTGTCGCGGCACCAACCTCGTGCTGGGCGCGGGAGGTCTGCTGTACGGGATCACGAACCTCGTGCCGCCACCGCAGTGGACGGCTGCCACCGCCCTTCTCGCCGCCCTCGGCACGGTGGTGGTCCCGGGGTTGATCCTCTGGCACGCGTGGAAGTGGCCGCGGCCTGACGGGATGCCGGTGGGGCGTCACTGAGGTGGGCCCCGGCGGGCGGGCGGTTGCGCGGGGGTTGACCGGGGTTCCCCGACCCGCGGTGGGCGACTCGTCGGCGCCACCCGCAGCAGCATCCACCCGTCAGTCAGCGAGCATCCAGTCGACGGCACGTTCGCAGTGGATGGCGGCGGTGTCGTAGAGCGGCACGGACGCGTCGTCGGCCCCGACGAGCAGCCCGATCTCGGTGCAGCCCAGGACGATCCCTTCGGCGCCGCGCTCGACGAGGCGGTCCATCACCTCGCGGTAGCGCCGACGCGAGGAGTCGCGGATGACGTCCTGGCACAGCTCGTCGTAGATGATCCGGTGCACGTCCGCGCGCTCGGCCTCCCCGGGGACCAGGACCTCCAGGCCTCGGTCGCGCAGACGCCCGACGTAGAAGTCCTGCTCCATCGTGAAGGCGGTCGCCAGCAGCGCCACGGTGCGCACGCCGTCTGCGCTGAGACGATCCGCGGTCGCGTCGGCGATGTGCAGCAACGGGAGGTCCGTGCCCGCCTGGAGCTGGTCCGCGACCTTGTGCATGGTGTTCGTCGCCAGGACCAGGCCCTCGGCGCCGACCCGCTCCAGACCCTGCGCGGCCTCCAACAGCAGGGCCGTGGTGCCCTCCCAGTCCCCTTCGTGCTGCATCTGGGCGACCGCTGCGAAGTCGACGCTGTGGAGGAGCAGACGCGCGGAGTGCAGGCCGCCGAGCCGGGCGGCCACGCCCCGGTTGAGGTGGCGGTAGTACTCGACCGTGCTGGTCCAGCTCATCCCGCCCAACACCCCGAGAACGCGCACCGCGAAAGGCTAGGCCTGGCTTCGCGGGCCGGTCAACGATGCTCGACCCGGTCCTTGCCCGGGAACAGGTATGGTCGTCTCGCGGTCAGACCGGGCTCGAGATGCCCACCTGTCGTCCCGGGTTCGGCGACCGAGTCCCTCACCCCGGGCCTCTAGCTCAATTGGCAGAGCTGCGGACTTTTAATCCGTAGGTTGTGGGTTCGAGCCCCACGGGGCCCACGACGCCGCAGGTCATAGCCCCGCGGCTCGGACCCACCGGTCGGCTGGGCACCAATGCGGGGACCGCCCGCAGATCCCGGAGAGTGCGGTCCGGGCTCTGCCGTGGGTCGGCTACCCGTGGCTGACACTCAGGCCTTCAGATGTGCGAAGGCCACGATGTTGTCGACGTAGTGGCCGGTGCTCTGGTCGAAGGCGCCGCCGCAGGTGATGAGCCGGAGCTCGGCGCGGCCCTTGGTGTCGCCGTAGACGAGGGCCGTGGGGAAGTCCTTCTTGGCGTAGCGGGCGACCTTGTCGACGACGAACCTGGCGGTGCTGCCGTCCTTGCGGGTCACGACCACCTCTGCCCCCTTCTGCAGGGCTCCCAGCCGGTAGAACACGGCAGGGCCGGCCTTGCTGTCGACGTGGGCGCCGATGACCGAGGGCCCGAACTCGCCCGGGGTGGGGCCATCGGCATACCAACCCGCACGGTCGAAGTCGGTGGGCGCCTCCAGCTCCCCGCGGGAGTCGAGGTGCAGGTCGACGATGCCCCGCGTCCGGACCCCGATCGACGGGATCGACAGGGCCACCGGCGGGCTGGGCCTCAGGATCGGCCCCGACGAGTTCCCAGGCGGCGTGGTCGGCGCGGCCGCCTCGTGACTCCCCGTGGACGAGCTGCTCGCCGCCGTCGCGGTTGGTGAGCCGCTTGCCGTCGTCGTGGAGGCCGGGGTCGAGGTCACAGCAGCGGCGGGGCGTGGCTGGGGCGGCGGGCCCGGGGCGGTGAGCCCTCGCAGGACGAGCACACCGCCGACGAGCGCGAGCAGCGCGGTGACCACCACGACCCAGCGGCCGTGGTGGTCACCGATCCTGCGCACGAGGGACATCAGGCGCGGTTGCGGACCTTGCGGGCAGCCAGGGCGCCGGTGCCGGCCGCTGCGAGCAGGAACCCGCCACCGAGGAGCATCAGCTCGTCGTTGGTCGACCCGGAGGTGCCACCGGCGCCGGTCTGCATGCCGCCGGCCGGAGCAGCCCGCAGGGCGCCGCAGATGGCCGGGTCCGTGGCCTCGGTCGGCAGACTGGGGTCGAGGTCGCTCTTGGTGGTGCCGTCGTACTTGCCGTCCTTGTTGTAGTCGACGCCGTGCACGACCACGACGGCCTTGCCGTCCACGATGGCCTGCGCAACGTCAGGCGACACGTTGATCGAGCCGCGCTCGTAGCTGAGGTTGCCTCCGGGGGCGGTGTCGAAGCGGTCGACCGCCAGGGTGCTCTTGGGCGAGGTGTCCCCCGTCTTGGTCAAGGACACGACGACGGGTCCGTATGCCGGGCCGCCCTCGGTGGTGTTGAGGTGACCGTTGCCGTCCTTGTCGTCGCTCGCCGTCGGGCACTCGTGTCGGGCGTCGGCGCCGAAGTGGATGTGCGCTGCGTGCGGGTTGTCCGGCAGCAGGCCGTTGGCACGCATGGTGACGTCGATCCGCGTGCCGTTGACGGTGACCATGGCGGTGCCGCTGCCCTGGACGCCGTTGAGGGCGACCGGCCGCAGGGTGGCCGTGGTGGTGCCATCGGCGGCGTGCGCGACGCCGGCGCCCAGGAACGGGACCAAGGCCGCCGTACCGAGCGCGATGCCGGCCAGCTTGGAGGTGGTGCGCATGCATGACTCCCTTGTCAGGTGCGGCCACAGCGACCGCCTTTTGGATCTGGCTCTTACGCAGGGAGTTCGTATCCGTAACGCACTTGGATTGGATGCAGAGTCAAACTACTTCGACAGCCAGGCGGCTCCTTCCCGGCTGGGTGCGGAATCCCGGTGGAGCGTGCTCAGTGTGCGGGTGAGTGGGTCAGCGGTATTGCTCGATGCTCTCAAGGTCCTCCACGGACCAGCCGTGGTCCGCGATGAGTCCCCAGTAGTCCGGCCGCGAGCCATCGACATCGGTGACGTCGTAGGCATCCGCGAGCTGGCGGGCCGTGACCACGCGGCCCCCGAAGCGTTCTCGCTGCTCATCGGCAGCCAGCGCGCACACTCCGCGCGCGACATAGGTCGGTGACTCGGAGATTGCGAAGCTGGGCTCCTTGCGACAGAACTCCTGCCAGGTCGCCTCGGTGACCCCGAAGCCTTCCAACATGCGCTCGGACCGCAGCCAGCCGGGAGTCACGCCCACAGCCGTGACCGGTGTGTCGCGCAGGTCCCGCGCGAAGTTGCGCACGAGCCGGTCGACCCCGGCCTTGACGTAGTCGTAGTAGAAGCCGACGCCGGGACGGTCGCCGGCGTTGGCCTCACTCGTGCCGTCAGTCATCTCCACGAGCAGCCCTTCCCCCGAGTCGAGCATGAGGGGGAGTGCCACCGCGGCGGTGATGATGTGGGTCTCGATGCCCATGCGCAGCATGCGCAGCCCACCCTCGAGGTCATGGCCCCACAGGGGCGTGTCCCACTGCGCGTAACGGTCACCTCCGAAGATGTCGTTCACCAGGACGTCGAGGCGTCCCTGTTCTGACCGGATCCGGTCCACGAGGGTGCGTACAGCGTCGACGTCCAGGTGGTCGACACGCAGTGCAACGCCCTGACCCCCGGCGGAAGCCATCAGGTCCCCGGTCTCCTCGATGGTTTCAGGTCGGCCCATGTCGGAAGGGCCCGAGGCGCGGCCGGAACGTCCCGTGGCGTAGACGACAGCCCCGGCACGCGCCAGCTCCACGGCCAGCGCTCGCCCTGCACCTCGCGTCGCCCCCGCAACCAGGGCTACCCGACCGGACAACTCCCCCATGGCAACCTCCCCGTGGCTGCCGCCAGCGTGCCATGGATCCACGGCTGTCGGCTCGAAGACCCTCGGCGCGAGCGGAGGTCGTCGGGGTCCACGCACCTGCCGGACCGCTGCGCACTCAACCCAGGCCGTTGCCTCCGTTGCGCCATCAAGGCACCCCGGCTTGGGCCGACGTCGATGGTGTCGCGTTTCTACAAGCCACCGCGGCGGATGCTCGGCCATCGTGGAACTCATCGACGTCGGACGGACAAGGAGCCCTGCATGCCCACCGCGAACCCCATCGCAGCACTGAAGATGGTCACCCTCGACTGCGCGGACCCCGGCGCGAGCGCCGCGTTCTGGACGGAGGTGCTCGGCTGGGACCAGGCCTATGCCGACGACAACTACGCGATGCTGACCGGGCCCGCTCACGCCCTCGGCTTCGGCCGCGTCGAGGGGTACCAGGCCCCGGCATGGCCGAACCCCAACGGGTCCAAGCAGTTCCACCTCGACCTGGCCGTGGACGACCTCGAGGCCGCGGAGCAGGCCTGCCTCGCCCTCGGCGCCACGCTGCCCGACGAACAGCCGGGTGAGGGCAGGTGGCGCGTCCTGCTGGACCCGGCCGGCCACCCGTTCTGCCTCACGCGTGCCGACGCCTGGCAGTAGGCGCACGGAGGAGTGAGGGCACCGTTGGACGAGGACAGGGAGGTCGTCGCGTTCGAGTCCGCCGAGGCGTTCGAGGCCTGGCTGGGCGTCCACCACGCGACGAGCGCGGAGATCTGGCTCAGGCTGCGCAGGAAGGGCACCGGAGACATACCGCTGGACTACGCCCGGGCCCTGGAGGTCGCGTTGTGCTTCGGCTGGATCGACGGGCGCAAGGACAGGTTCGACGACGAGCACTGGCTGCAACGGTTCACCCCCCGCACGTCGCGCAGCCGGTGGTCCAAGGTCAACCGGGACAAGGCGCGAGCGCTCATCGACCCGGGCCGGATGCGGCCTGCGGGGCTGGCCGAGGTCTTACGCGCCAGGGCTGACGGACGCTGGCAGGCTGCCTACGACGGCGCCCGCACCTCAACGGTGCCGGACGACCTGGCGGCGGCGCTGGCGGCGAACCCCGCTGCGGCAGCGTCCTTCGAGACCCTCGACGGGCACAACCGCTTCGCGATCCTGTACCGGATCCAGGACGTCAAGAAGCCCGAGACCAGGGCGCGCCGCATCGAGAAGTACGTCGCCATGCTGGCCGAGGGGAGGAGGCCCCCACCCCTGAGCTCCCCGTGCCTGCCCCACCACGCCGGGCGCGGCGCACCCCGGGCGGCCGCCCGATGTGCCCTAGGTTGGGGCCCGCAAAGGGGCGTAGGCCGCCCCCGCACGCGCGCGGCATACGGTGCCCCGTGGGTGCGCAGGACCGCCCTGGGTGAGGGACCGCTCCCGAGGCGCACGAGGGGGAGCGACATGGTCAACATCCTGCTGGCCGGCGGGATCGCGATGGTGGTCTCCCTGCTCGGGACACCGCTGCTCGTGCGGTTCCTCGTCCGCCGCGGCTACGGCCAGTTCATCCGCGACGACCTGACCCAGCACCACTACAAGCGCGGCAAGCCCACGATGGGTGGCGCCGTCATCATCGGCGCGGCCCTCGCAGGCTACTTCGGCTCGCACCTCGCCCTGCTGGCGGTGAGCTCGCGCGACAACGGCGCAGTGGCGCCGGGCCGCCTCACCCTCAGCGCGCTACTGGTCCTGGTCCTCCTGGTCGGCATGGGACTCGTCGGCTTCCTGGACGACTACACGAAGATCTCCAGGGCGCGCAGCCTGGGCCTGACCTCGAGGCAGAAGCTCCTCGGCCAGGCCCTGGTGACCGTGGCCTTCGCGCTGCCGGCCCTCCTGCTGGAGGACGCGAACGGGCGCTCGCCGGCGTCGACGGCGATCTCGGTCGCCAGGGACACCCGCCTCGACCTCGCCGTCGCCGGGCCCGTCCTCGGCGCCGTCCTGTTCGTCGTGTGGGCGAACCTGCTGGTCGCCGGGGCGTCGAACGGCGTCAACATCACCGACGGCCTGGACGGCCTCGCCACCGGGGCGTCGGTGATGGTCTTCGGAGCGTATGCCGGCATCGGCCTCTGGCAGTACAACCAGGGCTGCGCCAGCGCCCCCGGACCCGGCTGCTACGAGGTTCGCGACGCGCTCGACCTCGCGGTCGTCGCCTGCGCCGTGGCGGGGGCGTGCTTCGGCTTCCTGTGGTGGAACGCCTCCCCCGCGACCATCATCATGGGCGACACGGGCTCACTCTCCCTCGGCGCCGCCCTGGCCGGGCTGGCGATCCTCACCCGCACCGAGCTCCTGCTGCCCGTGATCGCTGGCCTCTTCGTCATCATCACGCTGTCCGTCGTCGCCCAGGTCGCCAGCTTCAAGCTGACCGGCAGGCGGGTCCTCCGGATGGCGCCGTTGCACCACCACTTCGAGCTCCTCGGGTGGGCCGAGATCACGATCGTCATCCGCTTCTGGATCGTCGCCGGCATCTGTGCGATCGCCGGGATGGGTGCCTTCTACGCGGAGTGGATCACCGCCACCTGAGCCAGCGACGCCGGAGGCAACCCTGCCACCGGAGGCCGGCCGCCGACGGCCGCACCTGACTCCCGAGCAAGCCCGTCATCCGGCAACGAAGGTCCCGTGGAGGCCGCCGCCGGCGTGGCTAGCGTGGCATCCGAGCGGCCCGCCAACGGGACCACGGGCGAAAGCACCGGGTCACCCGCGGCGGGAAGGGGTGGCGTCACCCTGCCGGGGCTCCCTTTCGGAGACGCCACACCAGCGCGTCGGGCCAGGGGGTGGTCCGGCGCGCGGCCGCCGCAGCACCCTCCCTGCCCCTGCCCAGGAGCCGCCGCCAGCTCGAGCTGTGGACGGGATCCCGCCGTGAGCGGCTGGTCCGCGCGTGCGTTCGCCGAGCTGCAGACGCCGGTCTCCGGCAGGACGAGGCGCACCTCGTCGGCCGCCGCGTCGTCACCGGCGAGGTGGGCGACCACCGAACGGACCTGCTCGTTGCCGGTCGTGACGAGGAAGGTCGGCGCCCGGCCGTAGGACTTCATCCCCACGACGAAGAAGCCGGGCTCGTCGACGTGCTCGAGCTCGCGCCAGCCGTGCGGTCTGACGGTGCCGCAGCTGTGCTCCTCCGGGGTGATGAGCGGACCCAGCGCCCGAGCCGACTGCAGGGCCGGGTCGAGGTCGAGTCGCAGCTCCCCGAGGATGCCGAGGTCCGGTCGGAAGCCGGTGGCGGCGACGACGGTGTGCACCCCCTCGACCACCCGCTCACCCTCGGCGGTGTCGCCGAGGACGCTCACCGTGCCTGCGTCCGCGTCGATGCGCAGCTCGCGCGTGGAGAAGCCGGTGAGGTATGCCGTCGAGCCCGCCTCCACGAGGCCGCGCACCTCGGCCCCGAGTCGGCCGCGGTCCTCGAGCTGGTCGGCCTCGGCACCACCGAAGACCCGGCGTGCGCTCGTGCCCCGGACGGCCCAGACGACCCGGGTCCCCGGTTCCTCCGCGGCCAGCTGGGCCAGGGCGACCAGGGTGTTCGCTGCCGAGTGCCCCATCCCCACCACGAGGGTCGAGCGCCCGGCGAAGCGGGCACGGTCGCGCCCCAGCACGTCCGGCAGCGGTCCGACCACGAAGCCCGCGGCCCGGGCCTGGTCCTCACCGATGGCCGGCAACCCCGAGGCCCCGAGCGGGTTGTGCTGCTGCCAGGTCCCCGAGGCGTCGATCACCGCGCGCGCCCGCACGTCCTGCACCACCCCACCGGTACCGGCGACCCGCACGACGAAGGGCCGCTCCGCCCGGCCTCGGGACCGGGAGCGGTCCAGGCCCAGCCTCGAGACCGCGACCACGCGCGACCCCGTCCGGACCACCGCGCCCAGGGCAGCGTCCAGGGGCTCGAGGTACTGCTCGACGATCTCCGAGCCGGTGGGAGACCGCCGCCCCAGGGGGCGCGACCACCCCCGGGTGGCCAGCAGCTGCTCCGCGGCCGGGTCGACGAGGTACTCCCAGGGCGTGAAGGTGCGGATGTGGCCCCACTCGCGCATCGCCGCCCCCACCCGGTCACCCGACTCGAGCACGAGGGCGGGCAGGCCACGCTGCAGCAGGTGCGCTGCCGCAGCGAGCCCGACGGGGCCGGCGCCGATGACGACGACGGGCAGCTCCGCCGCACCCGTCGCGCCGGGAGCGCCGGGCGTCAGGCGGCTCGGACCTGTACCGGTGGTGGGTGCCATGGCTCTTCTTCCGTCTCGGTGATGGTCAGGAGTCCTGTGTCGTCGCCGCGCCCGGCCTCACCGAAGAGGCCGGGTCCGTCCCCAGCTCGTCGAGCAGGACCAGCACGCGCCGCCGGATCTCGTCCCGGATCGGGCGCACGGCGTCGACGCCCTTGCCGGCGGGGTCGTCGAGCACCCAGTCCTCGTAGCGCTTGCCGGGGAAGAAGGGGCAGGTGTCGCCGCAGCCCATCGTCACGACGACGTCGGAGGCCTCCACGGCCTCGGTGGTCAGGACCTTCGGCGTCCGGGCGGCGATGTCGATGCCCTCCTCGGCCATCGCCTGCACCGCCGAGGGGTTCACCTGCTCGGCCGGCAGCGAGCCGGCGGAGCGGACCTCGACCGCACCACCGGAGAGGTGCTCGAGGTATGCCGCGGCCATCTGGGACCGGCCGGCGTTGTGGACGCAGACGAACAGGACGCTGGGCTTGTCGCTCACGAGCCGGCCTTTCGGGGAGAGGGGGAGAAGCGGCGGCGCAGGGCGAGGCTGACGTAGACGAGGCCCACGAGCGCGGGCACCTCGATGAGCGGCCCCACCACCCCGGCCAGCGCCTGGCCGGAGGCGGCACCGAAGGTGGCGATGGCGACCGCGATGGCCAGCTCGAAGTTGTTGCCGGCCGCGGTGAAGGCCAGGGTCGTCGTCCGCTGGTACCCCAGTCGCAGGGCCCCGCCGAGCGCGAACCCGCCGCCCCACATCACCGCGAAGTAGGCCAGCAGCGGGACGGCGATCCGCGCCACGTCCAGCGGGTTGGAGGTGATCGCCTCACCTTGCAGGGCGAACAGGATGACGATCGTGAACAGCAGCCCGTACAGGGCCCAGGGGCCGACCCGCGGCAGGAACCGCTCCTCGTACCACCTGCGCCCCTTGGCCCTCTCGCCGAGGCGACGGCTGAGGTACCCGGCCACCAGCGGCACGCCCAGGAACACCAGCACCGACCGCGCGATGTCCCAGGTCGAGACGTCGAGCGCGGCCTGGTCCAGCCCCAGCCACCCGGGGAGGACCTCGAGGTAGAACCAGCCGAGCCCCGCGAAGGCGACGACCTGGAAGACGGAGTTCAGGGCCACCAGGACAGCAGCGGCCTCGCGGTCGCCACACGCCAGGTCGTTCCAGATGATGACCATCGCGATGCACCGCGCCAACCCGACGACGATGAGGCCGGTGCGGTAGGCCGGGAGGTCCGGGAGGAAGACCCAGGCGAGGGTGAACATCAGCAACGGCCCGACCAGCCAGTTCAGCACCAGGGACGACACCATGAGCCGCCGGTCGGAGGTCACGGCGTCCAGCCGGTCGTACCTCACCTTGGCCAGCACCGGGTACATCATCACGAGCAGGCCCAGGGCGATGGGCAGCGAGACGCCGTCGACCTCGATCGCGGACAGCGCGTCGCCGAGGCCGGGAACCACACGTCCCAGCAGCAGGCCGACACCCATCGCGGCACCGATCCACAGCGGAAGGAACCGGTCGAGGGTGGACAGCTGCGCGGTCAGTGAGGAGTGCGGTGCCGGTCTGTGCTGGCTGGTGTCGGTGCTCACCGCGGACCCTCCACGAGACGGCGTACGCCCGGGGACGTCACCGATTGATTGACTGCTGTCTATGCATGAGGCTGGCACTTGCATAGATGCCTGTCAACATAGAGACTCATCGATGTAGCGAGGAGGACCATGGCCGTCACCACGATCACGACGTCGCCCCAGGACCTGGTTGCCGCCGGTTCGCGGTGCGGGGGCTCGGCGCCCCGACCGATCTCCCGGGACGAGGCAGAGCGGCGCGCCACGCTCCTCAAGGCCGTCGCCGACCCAGCGCGCCTGCAGCTGCTCTCCATCGTCAAGGGGTCCGACAGCGGCGAGGCGTGCGTCTGCGACATGGCCGAGGCCGTCGGGCTCACCCAGCCGACGGTCAGCCACCACCTTCGCGTCCTCGTCGAGGCCGGGCTGCTCACCAAGGAGAGGCGGGGCACCTGGGCCTGGTTCACCCTGGTGCCGGACCGCATCGCCGAGGTGGCTACCTTCCTCGACTCCCCTATGCCCCCGAACGTATCCTCGGAGGCGTGAGCCGGATCTTCACGAGCAGCGTCGCCTCCGTCTACCCGCTCTACCTGGCGAAGGTGGAGCGCAAGGGACGGACCAAGGACGAGCTGGACGAGGTCATCGAGTGGCTGACCGGTTACGACGACGCCGCCCTGGAGAGCCACCTGTCCGCGGGCACCACCTTCGAGGACTTCTTCGCCCAGGCGCGGTTGAACCCCGCGGCCTCCTCGATCGCCGGCACGGTGTGCGGCGTCCGTGTCGAAGAGGTTGAGGACCCCCTCATGCAGAAGATCCGCTACCTGGACAAGCTCGTCGACGAGCTGGCCAAGGGCCGGCCGATGACGAAGGTCCTGCGCGCCTGACGGTCAGTCCACGGAGCCCGGGAGCAGCCCGAGGAGCCGGTCGGCCCGGGCCGCGGCGCTGACCTCGTTGGTCGGGGCCAGCATGAAGTCGTCCACGAGCGCGCGCGCGAGGGTCGGCAGCGGCACCGCGCGCTGGCGGGCCGCCCACCAGAGCAGTTCGAGGGCGGCGTCGGGAGAGAGTCGGTAGGCCGCGACGAGGACGCCCTTGGCGTGTTCCACGACGGGGTCGAACGACGTGGGCTCGAGCACCGTCAACCCGCCGTACGGCTGGGGGTGGTCGACGAAGTCGGTGAGGTCGACGAAGTAGCCGTTGACGGCCACGATCCGGCGGTCGGCGTCGAACACGCCCACGCCGATCGACAGGACGTGCCGGACCCCGCCGTCCGCATCGACGATGCGGTGCCGGCAGCAGAACGGCTCCCCCGTCGCGAGCGCGCCGGACAGCGTGCCCTCGGTGCGCAGCCGGTCCTCCGGGTGCTTGTGCGCCAGCAGCAGCTCGGTGGTCGGCACGGTCTCGCCAGGCTCCATTCCGTGCAGGGCGAACATCTCGTCCGACCACCACCAGCGGTTGGCGCGCACGTCGTAGGAGAAGCGGGCCAGCGTCTCGGGGACGCCGGCTGCCACGGCCTCGAGCACCTGGTCGGCCTCCGGGACCGCGCCGAGGAAGGGGTCCTGCGTGAGCATGTCAGCCGTCCCGTCCTCGTGCGTCTCAGAAACTCGTGCAGGCCACCCTACCTGCGCAAAGAGCCCAAGGGTGACGACAGGGACACCGAGGCGGTGACGGGCGACGACCGGGCGGGTGAACCTCCCGGGACGGCGCCGGGCAGTCTGGCGTCGGCCCAGCCGGGAGGCCTAGGGTCGCCCTGATGGACACCTTTGAGCCGGGGGGCACGAAGGGGGAAGGGCACGGCGCGTCGACGAGAGCGAGGCGCCTGCTCGGCGACGTCGTCCACGGCTGGTGGGACGCGGCCTGGACGGCGGTGCGCACCGCGGGCCCGGAACGGGATGCCGCCCTGCTCATGGGCAAGGCTGCCCTCGCCACCGTCATCGCGTGGCAGTTCGCGGTTCACGTCATCGGCAGCCAGCAGGCCTTCTACGCGCCGATGGCAGCCCTGCTCGTCGTGGACCGCACCATGGTGCGCTCGATCGGGGCGAGCGCCCAGCGCGTCGCCGCGGTGGTCGTCGGCATGCTCACGGCCTGGCTGGTCGGGTCGACCCTGGGGGTGCACTGGTGGTCGATGCTGCCGGTGATCTACCTGGCGCTGCTCATCGCGCGGTGGCGGCGGCTGGGCGACCACGGCATCCAGGTGCCCACCATGGTCCTGCTCTCCCTGCTGACCGTGGGCGGCACCAACGTCGACTTCACCTACCTGACGGTCCTGGAGACCCTCGCCGGGGGCGTCATCGGCGTGCTCACGAACGCCATCGTGCTGCCGCCGCTGCACCTGCGGGAGCCCCGCGAGCAGATCATGACCCTGACCACCCGGGTGTCCGACCTGTTGGCCGCCATCGCCACGGGGCTGCGCGAGGGGTGGGACGCCGACGAGGCCCGCGGCTGGTACGACACCAGCACCGACATCATCCGGCTCGCGCCCCAGGTGCACGCGGAGATCGAGACGGGGCGGGAGAGCACCCGCTTCAACCCCAGGGACAACCTGCAGGGCCTCAACGTGGACTGGGCCGGCTACGCCGCCGCGGTGGAGGCGGTCCGGCGCAGCCAGTGGCAGGTCTCCGGGATCGCGCGCACGCTGGTCGACGCCGCCGACGAGGGCGAGTCCCTGCCGGCACCGAGCCAGCGCTTCCTCGAGGCCTACGCCGAGGCGCTCGACCACGTCGGCGCGGCGCTCACCCACTTCGGTCTCGCCGACGACGAGGAGAGGCGGGCGGTGAGCCGCGAGCTCGGCGAGGCGGTCACGGTCCTGGACCGGCTGGGCGACGCCGTGCGCGACACGCGGCTGGACGACCCCCGGGCCTGGCCGGCATACGGCGCACTGCTGCTCGACGCCCGCCGGCTCGCGCGGGAGCTCGAGCTGCACAGCGGGGACGCGGTCGTGCCCACCGACAGCGGGCCCATCCGGATGCCCAAGGACGGCCTGCGCCGCCGGGTGCAGGGCCGCTGAGGTTCCGCTCGGCGCACCCACGCGCCTCGACCCACCGGCCGCTGCGCCTCGGGGGCCGAGACGCCTCGGGAGCCCCGGCCCTGCGAACCTGCTCAGGCGGTCGGCTGCCCGGTCCGCTGCCGACGGACCGGGTGCCACACTGGGCAGGTGAGCAACGTCGAGAGCCGGCCGCGCGAGACGGTGGCACACGGGACGGACGACCGGGACGGCACACCCGGCGTCGAGGTGCTCGAGCCGCGCGACGTCCCCCTCGGCGGGCCCCGCGCGATGACGGTGCGGCGGACCCTGCCGCAGCGGCAGCGCTCGATGATCGGTGCCTGGTGCTTCGCCGACCACTACGGCCCCGACGACGTCTCGAGCACCGGCGGCATGGACGTGCCGCCGCACCCGCACACCGGGCTGCAGACCGTCAGCTGGCTCTTCGCGGGCGAGGTCGAGCACCGCGACAGCCTCGGCACCCACGCCGTCGTCCGGCCGGGCGAGCTCAACCTCATGACCGGCGGCCACGGCGTCGCCCACTCCGAGGTGTCGACACCGGGCACCACCACGCTGCACGGCGTCCAGCTGTGGGTGGCCCTGCCGGACGCGCATCGGGACGCCCCGCGCGACTTCCAGCACCACACGCCCACGCCGGTCGAGCTCGACGGCGCCACCGTGTCGGTCTTCCTCGGCTCGCTCGCGGGGCAGACCTCGCCGGTGCGGACGTTCACGCCGCTCCTGGGGGCCGAGGTCGTCCTCCCGCCGGGTGCGCGGCTCGACCTCGCGCTCGACCCGGAGTTCGAGCACGGGGTCCTCGCCGACACCGACGGGCTCGAGCTCGGTGGCACGCTGCTGCCCCGGGCCGGCATGGGCCACCTCCCCGCGGGCCGTGACACGCTCCTGCTCGCCAACCGGTCGACGTCCACTGCGCGTGCCGTCGTCCTCGGGGGTCCTCCCTTCGAGGAGGAGATCGTCATGTGGTGGAACTTCGTCGGCCGCACGCACGAGGACGTCGTGCGGGCCCGCGAGGAGTGGATGGCCGGCTCCGACCGGTTCGGTGAGGTGCAGGGGTATACCGGTGCCGTGCAGCACCTGCCCGCCCCCGCCCTCCCCGCGGTGCGGATCCGCCCGCGCCGCAACGCCTCCTGACGGCCGGGTGCCCGCCGGGCGTCCGCCGGCTCCCGGCACGGGTCCGGCGCCCGTCCGGCAGACTGTCGCCATGTCCCCCGCGTCCCCGCGCCCGCGCCGGTCCCTCGCCGCGACGTACCTTCCGCTCGTCGTCGCCATCTGCGCGATGGTGCTGGTCCGCGAGCTCGTGACGGCGCTGTGGCCCGACCTGTCGAGCTGGGTGGCGTTCGTCGCCGCTCTCGCGGTCGGGTGGTTGACCTATGCCGGGGTGGAACGCGTCCTCGCCCGGCGAGGGAAGGACCGCCCGTGACGGCCGCACCGCTCGGCCCGGTGCTCGTCACCGGCTGCTCGTCCGGCATCGGGGCCGCCAGCGCCGACCTGCTGCTCAAGGCAGGCCACACCGTCTACGCCACTGCCCGGCGGCCGGAGGTCCTGGCCGACCTCGAGTCCGCGGGCGCCCGCGTGCTGGCGCTCGACGTGACCTCCGAGGAGTCGATGTCCGCAGCCGTCAAGGCGGTCGAGGACGAGCACGGCCGGGTCGGCGCGCTCGTCAACAACGCCGGGTACGGCGAGTACGGCACGATCGAGGAGACCGACCTCGACAAGGTGCGGACGATGTTCGAGACCAACGTGTTCGGGCTCGCCCGGCTCACCCAGCTCGTGCTCCCCGCGATGCGCGCCGCCCGGGCGGGACGCATCGTCAACATCGGCTCCATGGGCGGCCGGCTCACCTGGCCGGTCGGCGGCTTTTACCACGCCACCAAGTACGCCGTGGAGGCGATCAGCGACGCCCTGCGCAACGAGGTCCGCTCGTTCGGCATCTCCGTCAGCCTCGTCGAGCCGGGGCTGATCCGGACCGGGTTCGAGGAGACGGCCCTGACGTCCGAGGCGCACGCCGGCACCGACGGCTCCCCGTATGCCGACCTGCTCGCGACCAGCGCGAGCATCACCTCAGGCGGCTATTCCAACCCCCTGCTGGCCAGCGGCCCCGAGGCCGTCGCCAGGGTCGTGCTCAAGGCGTTGGAGTCGCGCTCGCCGCGCAGCCGCTACGTCGTGACCGCCGCCGCGCGCGCCGCCATCACGGCCCGGACCATGGGCGGCGACCGGGTCTGGGACGCGATCGTCCGCAACCAGTTCGGCTCGCACTGACTGCTGCGTCACTCATCCGCACCCGGATCAGTGACGCAGCACCCGGACCAGCCCTCGGCGGGCAGGCTGCCGTCCTCGC
This sequence comes from Phycicoccus ginsengisoli, assembly GCF_054779295.1. Taxonomy (NCBI): domain Bacteria; kingdom Bacillati; phylum Actinomycetota; class Actinomycetes; order Micrococcales; family Intrasporangiaceae; genus Phycicoccus; species Phycicoccus ginsengisoli. Next base: position 16,975 of record NZ_BAAGYN010000005.1, on the reverse strand, counting down.
GGCCCGACCTAGACTCGGGCCCGTGCAGTTCCTCAACGGCCTCCAGCCCCAGCTCGACCTGACCTACGACGACGTCTTCATGGTCCCGAGCCGCTCCGACGTCACGAGCCGGCTCGACGTCGACCTGACGAGCTCCGACGGCAGCGGCACGACGATCCCGCTCGTCGTCGCCAACATGACGGCCATCGCCGGCCGCCGCATGGCCGAGACCGTCGCCCGCCGCGGCGCCCTGGCGGTCATCCCGCAGGACATCCCGGTCGACGTGGTCAGCGAGGTCACCGCCTGGGTCAAGCGTCGCCACCTCGTCCACGACACCCCGATCACCCTGAGCGCGCACGAGACCGCAGGCGCTGCCCTCGTCCTGCTGCCCAAGCGCGCCCACGGCGCAGCGGTCGTCGTCGACGAGTCGGGCCGGCGCCCCATAGGCATCGTGACCGAGGCCGACCTGACCGGTGTCGACCGCTTCACCCAGGTGCAGGAGGTCATGACCCGCGAGCCGGTCCTGGTCACCGACGGCACCGACCCGGAAGAGGCCTTCAACACCCTCGCGACCACCCACCACCACGTCGCCCCCGTGGTCGACGAGGCGGGCGACCTGGTCGGCATCATCACCCGCGCCGGCGCCCTGCGGGCCCGGCTCTACTCCCCTGCCGTCGACGCGCAGGGCCGCCTGCGGATCGCCGCCGCCGTCGGCATCAACGGCGACGTCGCGGGAAAGGCCGCAGCCCTCCTCGAGGCCGGTGTCGACCTGCTCGTCATGGACACCGCCCACGGCCACCAGGAGAAGATGCTCGACGCGCTGCGCGCCGTGCGGGCCCTCGACCCGCAGGTGCCCATCGCCGCCGGCAACGTCGTCTCCGCGGCGGGCACCCGCGACCTCATCGAGGCGGGTGCGGATATCGTCAAGGTCGGGGTCGGACCCGGCGCCATGTGCACCACCCGGATGATGACCGCGGTCGGCCGACCGCAGTTCTCCGCGGTGCTCGAGTGCGCCACCGAGGCCCGCCGCCACGGCAAGCACGTCTGGGCCGACGGCGGGGTGCGCCACCCGCGCGACGTGGCCCTCGCCCTGGCCGCCGGCGCCTCGAACGTCATGGTCGGCTCGTGGTTCGCCGGCACCCTGGAGTCGCCCGGCGACCTGTTCACCGACGAGCGCGGCCGCCGCTTCAAGGAGTCCTTCGGCATGGCCAGCAGCCGCGCGGTCCGCAACCGCACGGCGACCGACACGGCCTACGAGCGGGCCCGCAAGGCGCTCTTCGAGGAGGGGATCTCCTCGGCGCGCATGTTCATCGACCCCGAACGGCCGAGCGTGGAGGACGTCATCGACCAGATCGTGGCCGGCGTCCGCTCGAGCTTCACGTACGCCGGGGCTCGGACGATCGAGGAGTTCGCCGAGCGCGCGGTGGTGGGGCTGCAGAGCACCGCCGGGTTCGCCGAGGGCCGGCCGCTGCACACCTCCTGGTGAGCCGGGAGGGTATGCCGCGTGGTCGCCGCCGTCGCCCCCCTCACCGCGCCCGTCGCGCCTGACGAGGCGCTGCGCCGGGTCGCCTTCCTGCTCGAGCGCGAGCGGGCGGGGTCCTACCGGGTCGAGGCGTTCCGCAAGGCCGTCCTCACCGTCCGCGAGACCCCGGAGGACGAGCTCCGTGCCCGCCACGAGGCAGGCACGCTGCAGGACCTGCCCGGGATCGGGAAGTCGACCGCGGGAGTCGTGGCGGAGGCGCTCGACGGTGAGCTCCCGGCATACCTCACGACGTTGCAGGACAAGGCGAGACCACTCGTCACGGGTGGCGAGGACCTGCTCGCGCGCATCACCGGCGACTGCCACTCGCACTCGAGCTGGTCCGACGGCGGCAGCCCGATCGAGGAGATGGTCCTGACCGCCGTCGAGCTCGGCCACGAGTGGCTGGCGCTCACCGACCACTCCCCCCAGCTGCGGGTCGCCAACGGGCTGACCGTCGAGCGGCTGACCAAGCAGCTGGCGGTCGTCGACGCGGTCAACGCCTCGCTCGGCGACAGCTTCCGGCTGCTCAAGGGGATCGAGGTCGACATCCTCGACGACGGCTCGCTCGACCAGACCGACCGCATGCTCGGCCAGCTCGACGTCGTCACCGCCAGCGTCCACTCCAAGCTGCGGATGAACGCCGCTCCCATGACGAGGCGGATGGTGGCCGCGGTCTCGAACCCGCGCGTCAACGTCCTCGGCCACTGCACCGGGCGGCTCGTGGAGGGGACGCGGGGCAAGCGCCCGCAGTCGGAGTTCGACGCGCGCGCGGTCTTCGAGGCCTGCGCCGAGCACGGCACCGCCGTGGAGATCAACAGCCGCCCCGAGCGCTGCGACCCGCCCGACGAGCTCGTCGAGCTGGCCCTGGACCTCGGCTGCCTGTTCGCGATCGACTCCGACGCCCATGCGCCCGGGCAGCTGGAGATGAAGGCCTACGGCTGTGAGCGCGCCGAGCGCCTCGGCATCCCCGAGGACCGGATCGTCACCACCTGGCCGGTCGAGCGCCTGCTGGAGTGGACGGGGTCGCAGTCGTGACGCGGCCCCTGGTCACGATCGACCTCACGGCGGCGGACCCGCCGTTCGAGCAGGTGCGTGCCCAGGTGGCCCGCCGGATCGCCGGCGGGGACCTCCGGGAGGGCGACCGGCTGCCGACGGTGCGCGCCCTCGCGACCGAGCTGGGGCTCGCGGTCAACACCGTCGCCCGCGCGTACAAGGAGCTGGAGGCGGACGGGCTCGTCACGACCGGGCGCCGGGCCGGCACGGTCGTCGCGCCGGGCGCCCAGGCCACCGACGTCGCCCTCGGGCGCAGCGCCCGCGGACCTCGCCGAGCGGGGCGGTCGCCGCCGGGCTCGGCGACGCGGAGGCGGTGGAGCTGCTGCGCGCGGCCCTGCGAGCGGCGAGGTCCTAGCACCGAGGCCGGGGACGGGACCCCGTTTTGGAGATCGGGGCGGGGTGCCCCTATGCTTTCGGAGTCCTCGACGGATCCGAGCGCAGTCGCTGGGCGAGGGTTCGGCGAAGTGCCGGTCCCCATCGTCTAGCGGCCTAGGACCCCGCCCTTTCACGGCGGTAGCACGGGTTCGAATCCCGTTGGGGATACTGTTTTGCAAGGCCTCAGAGCCATCCGAGGCCCCGTAGCGCAGTTGGTTAGCGCGCCGCCCTGTCACGGCGGAGGTCGCGGGTTCGAGTCCCGTCGGGGTCGCCCAGAGCGAAGGGCCCACACGAGAGTGTGGGCCCTTCGTCGTTCCCGTCGCCCGGCACGCGCCGCGCCGGTGCCTGCGCGCTCGTCGAGGCACGGCAGGCGGGAGACCCTGCCCGGAGCCGCGTGGGCAGGGCCCACCTAGGGTTGAACCATGGCAGCCCTCACCGACGGACTCGACTGGCTCCTCGACAAGTCGGTCGTGCTCGGCTACAGCAAGGTCGGCCCCGCCCTGCGCCGGTCGTGGTGGCCGGACGACCCGCGCCCGGGCGTGCTCGCCGGCCGCACCGTGGTGGTGACCGGGGCGAGCGGCGGGCTGGGACTCGCCACCGCCACCGGCCTGGCCGGCCTCGGCGCCCGCGTGCGCCTCGTCGGCCGCGACGAGGGACGGCTCGAGACGGCCCGGCGGGGGCTCGTCGCCGAGGTGCCGACGGCCCAGGCCGACGTCGACGTGTGCGACCTCAGCGACCTGGACGCCGTGGAGGCGTATGCCGCGCGGCTGCGCGACGAGCTCCCCACCCTGCACGCCCTGGTCCACAACGCCGGCGTGCTGCCGCCCGAGCGACGCACCAGCGCCCAGGGCCACGAGCTGACCTACGCGACGCACGTCCTCGGCCCGCACGCCCTCACCTTCGCCCTGGGGGACCGGCTCGCCGGTGGTCGGGTGGTCGTGGTGTCCTCCGGCGGCATGTACGCCCAGCCGCTGCCCGTGGACGACTACGAGTACACGCAGGGCACCTACTCGGGCACCACGGCATACGCCCGGACGAAGCGGATGCAGGTCGTCCTCGCCGAGCGGTGGGCGCTCGAGCTCGCCGGCCAGGGCACCGGAGTGCACTCGATGCACCCGGGCTGGGCGGACACGCCGGGGGTCACCGACTCGCTCCCCGGCTTCGCCAAGGTCGTGGGCCCGATCCTGCGCGACGCCCGGGGTGGCGCCGACACGGTCGTCTGGCTGGTCGCGACGGACGCGCCCCTCGGGACCGGGAAGTTCTGGCACGACAGGCGGGCCCGGGCGACGCACTACGCACCGGTGCGCGTGGAGGACGACGCGGCCCGCGACCGGCTCTGGCAGGCCGTCACGGAGGCCACCGGCCGGCCCTGACACGCCAGCGAGCCTGACACGACGGCGCCCCGGGGACGCGATCGTCCTGGGGCGCCGTCGGTGCGCGTCACTCGCTGACGCGGATCGCGACCTTGCCGCGGACGTGGCCGCCCTGGCTCAGCTCGAACGCCTTCGCCGTCTCCTCCAGCGGGAACGACTCCGCCACCGGCACCGTCAGCTTGCCCTGGTCGGCGAGGTCCGACAGGACCTGCAGGTCGGCCGCGTTGGGACGCACCCACGCGTAGAGGCCGCCCTTCTCGGCGACCGTGCCGTCGGCCACCGACCCGTGCCGGCCGCCGTCGGCGAGGACGCCGAGGGTCGAGTCGAGCACGTCCCCCACGAAGTCCGCGACGACGTCGACGCCCCCGGGCGCCAGCGCGCGGACCCGCTCGACCAGGCCCTCGCCGTACGTCACCGGCTCCGCCCCCAGCCCACGCAGGAACTCGTGGTTCGACTCCGACGCCGTGCCGATGACCCGCGCGCCGAGCGCGCGGGCGACCTGGACGGCCAGAACCCCGACGCCGCCGGCGGCCGCGTGCACGAGGACCGTCTCACCCTCGCGCAGCCCCAGCCGGCTGAGCAGCTGGTATGCCGTGAGGCCCGCGAGCGGCAGCCCGGCGGCCTGGTCCCAGTCGAGCGAGGCGGGCTTGCGCGCGGCCGTGCGCACCGGCACCGACACCAGCTCGGCGAACGTGCCCTGCTGCACCCAGTCCTTGCGCGCGTAGGCGATGACCTCGTCGCCGAGCGCGAACTCGGGCGTGTCCAGCCCCACCGCCTCGACCACGCCAGCGGCGTCCCACCCGGGGATGGCGGGGAAGTCCACCTGCATCAGCGGGTCCAGGTAGCCGGCCATGACCTTCCAGTCGACCGGGTTGACCGAGGCCGACCTGACCCTGACCAGCACCTCTCCCGGCCCGACCCGGGGATCGGCCTGCTGCGTCAGCTCCAGGACCTCAGGACCGCCGTACTGCGCATACGTGAGTGCTCGCATGGTGGGGACAACAGCCCGCGACCCGACTCCTCTTCCGCGACCTGTCCGAAATGGGACGTGACCTCCCGCACGTGGCCAGAGGAGCCGAGGAGGGGCGGAGAAGGACCGAGGCGCGCTGGTTGGGCCTGGCAGGAGCACCGGAGCTTGCGGAGGTGCGAGCGGACTCGCGCGCCGAGGCCCCTCTCCGTCGCGACGACCCCTGAGACACGCGGCCGTTGTGGGACAGTGAGCCCGTGAGCGCGACGGACGTCGGCGGCGCCGGGACCGCCCCGCGGAGGGGTCGCCCCGGCCGCGACCAGCAGACGGTCCTGCGCCGCGCGGTGGACCTGTTCAACGAGCAGGGCTACGACGGCACCAGCATGGGCGACCTCGCCCGGGCCCTCGGGTTCAGCAAGTCCGCGATCTACCACCACGTCCCCGGCAAGGAGCACCTGCTGTCGCAGGCCCTCGACGAGGCGCTCGACGGCCTGACCGCCGTGATCGACGAGGCGGAACGCCACGAGCCGGGGTCCAGCGCCTACGAACGACTGCGCCGCGCCGTGCAGCTGTCGGTCGAGGTCCTCGTCGAGCACCAGCCCGCGGTCACCCTGCTGCTGCGGGTGCGCGGCAACAGCCCGGTGGAGGTGGAGGCGCTGCGCCGCCGCCGCGCCATCGACGCCCGGCTCGCCGACCTCGTCCGGGAAGCCGTCGACGAGGGGTCGCTGCGCTCCGACGTGTCGCCCCAGCTCGTGAGCCGCCTGCTGTTCGGCATGGTCAACTCGCTGGTCGAGTGGCACCGGCCCGGCGGCCCGGCCGACGCCAGGGACCTGTCCGAGGCCATCACCACGATCGCGTTCGACGGCCTCGCCGTCAGCCCCGGGTCACCTCACCAGTCGTAGAAGCCGCGGCCCGCCTTGCGGCCGAGCTCGCCGGCGGCGACCTTGTCCCGCAACAGCTGCGGCGGCTCGAACCGTGGCCCGAGCTCGCGCGCCAGGTGCTCGGCGATCGCCAGCCGCACGTCGAGCCCCACGAGGTCGGTGGTCCGCAGCGGGCCCACCGGGTGCCGGTAGCCCAGCGTCATCGCGGTGTCGATGTCCTCGGCGCTGGCCACGCCTTCCTGCACCATCCGCATCGCCTCGAGCGCGATCGCGACCCCGAGCCGGCTGCTGGCGAACCCCGGCGCGTCCTGCACCGTGATCGCCGTCTTGCCGAGCGCCTCGACCCACGAGCGGGCCTCGTCGACCAGGCCGGGGTCGGTGCGTCGCCCGACGACCACCTCGACGAGGTCGCTGACCGGCACCGGGTTGAAGAAGTGCAGGCCGACCAGCCGCTCCGGACGCGACAGGCCCTCGGCGATGGAGTCGATCGACAGCGAGCTCGTGTTGGTGGCCAGCACGGCCTCCGGCGCCGCCCGCTCGACGGTCGCGAACACCGTCTGCTTGAGCCCGGCGTCCTCGGGCACCGCCTCGACGACCAGCGTCACCTCGGCGAGGTCGGCCGGGTCCGTCGTCGTCCGGTATGCCGCGTGCGCGACTTCGGCGTCGACCCCCAGGGTGCCGCGGTCGGCCGCCTTCGCCAGACTGCCCGCGATCCGGGCGGAGGCCGCGTGAGCGGCCTCCGCCGAGCTCTCGACGACGACGACCTGCGACCCGGCCGAGACGAAGGCGTGCGCGATGCCGGCGCCCATCCGGCCGCCGCCGTAGACCCCGACCCGTGCCGGCAGGCGGCGCGCGGGGGGCCCGGACTGCTCCGCGGCGGTCACGGGCGCTCCAGCAGCAGGGCAGTGCCCTGCCCGACGCCCACGCACATCGTCGCCAGGCCCCGCCGGGCGCCGGCGCGCTCGAGCCGACCGAGCAGGGTCACCACGATCCGGGTTCCCGAGCAGCCGAGCGGGTGGCCGAGGGCGATGGCCCCGCCGTCGGCGTTGACGACCTCCTCGTCCAGCTTGAGGTCCCGGACGCAGGCCAGGGACTGCGAGGCGAAGGCCTCGTTGAGCTCGACGGCGTCCAGGTCCTCGACCGTCCAGCCGGCCCGGTCGAGGGCCTTGCGCGTGGCGGGGACCGGGCCGATACCCATGACCTCCGGGGCCACACCGGCACTGGCACCGCCGACGATGCGGGCCCGCGGGGTGAGGCCGTGCTTCTGCACGAACGCCTCCGAGGCGACGACGACCGCTGCCGCACCGTCGTTGAGGGCGCTGGAGTTGCCGGCCGTGACGAGGCCGTCCGGGCCGTGCAGGGGCCGCAGCCTCGCGAGCTTCTCCAGGCTGGTGTCGGCGCGCGGGCCCTCGTCGACCGTGACGGCGCTGTCGCCCACCGGCACCGCGACGGTCTCGGCCTCGAACCGGCCCGCCTCGATGGCGGCCACGGCCCGCTGGTGGGAGCGCAGCGCGAAGGCGTCGAGCTCCTCCCGGCTCAGCCCCCAGCGCTGCGCCACCCGCTCGGCGGTCTGCGGCATGGTCAGCGTGGTGTCGACGTCGAACCGGGGGTTGGTGAAGCGCCAGCCGATCGAGGTGTCGAACGCCGCACCGGGGCGGCCGAACGCCTTGGCCGGCTTCTCCTGCACCCAGGGCGCGCGGGTCATCGACTCGACCCCGCCGGCGACGACCAGATCGGCGTCACCCGAGGCGACCATCTGCCGGGCTGTGGTGATCGCGGTCATGCCCGAGGCGCACAGCCGGTTGACCGTGAAGCCGGGCACCGAGTCGGGCAGCCCGGCGAGCAGCCACGCCATGCGGGCGACGTTGCGGTTGTCCTCCCCCGCCTGGTTCGCAGCACCGAGGACCACCTCGTCGACGAGCGCCGGGTCGACCCCGGCGCGGCGGACGACCTCGCCCACCACGAGCGCCGCCAGGTCGTCGGGGCGCACGGTGGCCAGCGCACCGGCATACCGGCCGATGGGGGTCCGGACCGCATCGACGATGAACGCTTCGGGCACGTCAATCTCCTTGCAGGACAGGGGTGGTCACGCGTCGAAGTCGACGGTGACGTGCTCGCTGACGGGGTAGGACTGGCAGGTCAGGACGAAGCCCTCGTCGACCTCGCCGTCCTCGAGGGCGTAGTTGCGACGCATGTCGACCTCGCCCTCACGGACGAGGGCGCGGCAGGTGCCGCAGACGCCGCCCTTGCACGCGAACGGCAGGTCGGTACGGGTGCGCTGGGCGCCGTCGAGGATGCTGGTCGACCGCGAGATCGGGGCGGTGCTGGTGAGCCCGTCGAGCACCACCGTGACCTCGCTCGTCTCCCCCGCGAGCTCCTCGTCGGGCCGGTGCAGCTCCGGCGGCGGCGCGTCGACGTAGAAGAGCTCGAAGTGCACGCGCCGGGGCTCGACACCGAGGTCGGCGAGCGTCTCGCGTGCCCCCTCGATCATCGCGTGCGGGCCGCAGAGCCAGACGTGGTCGACCGCGTCGATCGGGACGAAGGCGCCGGTGAGGGCGCGGATGCGGTCGGCGTCGAGGCGGCCCGAGAAGAGCGGGACGTCCCGCGGCTCGCGGGACAGGACGTGCACGAGCTGGAACCGCGAGCCGTAGCGGTTCTTGAGGTCGGCCAGCTCCTCGGCGAACATCACGGAGGCGGTGGTGCGGTTGCCGTAGAACAGGGTCAGCTCCGAGCCCGGGTTGGCCAGCACGCTGGCGGCGATCGACAGCATCGGCGTGATGCCCGAGCCGGCCGCGATACACAGGTGGCGCTCGCCCACGGTCGGGTCCGCGCGGAACGAGCCCGACGGCGTCTGCACCTCGAGCACGTCGCCGGCCCTGACCTCACGGACCAGCCAGCGGCTGAACAGGCCGCCCGGGATCTCGCGGACGCCGATCCGCGGGCGCTCCGCCGCGGCCGCGCAGATGGAGTACTGCCGACGCTCCTCCACGCCGTCGATGGTGCGCCGGATGGTGAGGGACTGGCCCGGCGCAAAGTCGTACTCGGCGGCGAGCTCCTCGGGAACGTCGAACGTCACCGCTGCGGAGTCGTCGGTCAGCCGCTCGACGGAGTGGACCGTGAGCTCGTGGAACCGCGGCCCGCGCCGACGGCCGGCGGGGACGAGGAGGGAACCCGTGGCGGTCACTCAGATCTCCTTGACGTGCTCGAACGGCTCGAGGCAGGACGTGCAGCGGTAGAGCGCCTTGCACGACGTCGGCCCGAACTCGGAGGTGAGCGCGGTGTCGGCCGACCCGCAGCGGGGGCAGGTGACGGCGCGGCGGGTGGGCGCGAGGGTGAGCGGTACGGGGCCACCGGCGCGGTGACCGACCCGGTGCGGCGCGGAGATCCCCGCGTCGGCCAGGGCGGCGCGACCGCGCTCGCTGATCCAGTCGCTCGTCCACGCCGGCGACAGGGAGACGCGCACCCGCGCGTCCAGACCGGCGTCGGCGAGCGCGCGGACGAGGTCGTCGCGCATGGTGGCCATCGCCGGGCACCCGGAGTACGTCGGGGTGATCGAGACGACGACCGTGCCGTCGGCCTCGACGTCGACACCCCGCAGGACCCCGAGGTCGTCCAGCGTCAGCATCGGCAGCTCGGGGTCCGTGACGGTGCGGGCCACGGCATACGCCTGCGCGCGGAGGTCCTCGGCCAACGAGGCGGTCGCCGGGCGCCCTGCCACCGCCGACGCGTCCTCGACCCCCCGGCCGACGCGGGTCGACACGGCGGTCACCACTGCCCCATCGGGTGGGCACGCGCCACGGACTGCATCTCGGCGAGCAGCCGGCTCAGCGCCTCGGTGTGCATGCCGTCGCGCCCGGTGCGGCCGGCCACCGCGGCCATCCGCACCGTAGCGGGCTGCTCGACGCCGCTCATCGCGAACACCTGCGCCAGGACGACCCCGACCTCGTCCGCCACGGTCGCCGGGTCCACGCCCACGCCCTGCTCGGCGGCCGCGCGCTCGGCGTCGTGGGTGTCGAACAGCTCGGCGAACAGCGGCCAGACCGACGCCAGTGCGGCATCGAGCCGGCGCCGGGACTCCTCGGTGCCCTGGGCGAGCGTGAGGAACCAGCGGCCGGCGAAGTCGCGGTGGTAGGTCAGCTCCTTGACGCCCTTCGCGGCGACGGCGGCCAGGACGTGGTCGCGGCTGTCGGCCAGCCGCTCGAACACCGCGATCCGGGCGCAGGAGAACAGCAGCAGCTTGACGATCGTCACGGCGAAGTCGCCGTTGTCGAGCTCGACGAGCCGGACGTTGCGGAACTGCTGGTCGCCGCGGAAGAACGCCAGCGCGTCCTCGGGCGGGACGGGCGAGCCCTCGGGAAGGGCGGGCACGAGCGAGGGGTCGGCGGCCGCGGCCCGGGCCAGCAGGAGCCGCGCCTGGCCCAGCAGGTCGAGCGCGATGTTCGCGAGGGCGATGTCCTCCTCGAGGTCGGGCGCGCGGCTGCACCACTCCGAAAGCCGGTGCGAGGCGATGAGCGCGTCGTCGGCGAGCATGAGCGAGTAGGCGCCGAGGACCGCCGGGTCGACGCCCTCGGGGATCGTGGTGTCGACGCCGGCGAGCGGGTCCTCGAAGTCGGTGCCGAAGGCCCAGTGCGCGGCGTCGCCGGCCGGCTCGTGCTCGAGCAGCCCGTCGTAGACGGAGCCGGCGGCGTCGTTCGGGTCGGGGGTGGGGTGGCTCATCGCACGCTCACATGTGGGGGACGTCGTCGGGGATCGTGTAGAAGGTCGGGTGCCGGTAGACCTTGTCACCGCTCGGGGCGAACAGCGGGTCCTTCTCGTCCGGGCTCGACGCCGTGATGTCGGCCGACTTCACGACCCAGATGCTCACGCCCTCGTTGCGCCGGGTGTACACGTCGCGGGCGTGCATCAGCGCCATCCGGTCGTCGGCGGCGTGCAGCGACCCGACGTGGACGTGGTTGAGCCCCCGCTTGCCGCGGACGAACACCTCGTACAGCGGCCACTCGGCGCGCACGCCCTGGGCCTTCGCCGTCTCGTCGGTCATGCCGCACCCTCCTGGTCGTGGGCCGCGGCAGCCTGCTTCGCCGCATACGCGGTCGCCGCCTCGCGCACCCAGGCGCCGTCCTCGTGCGCCTTGCGGCGGTGGGCGATCCGCTGGGCGTTGCACGGTCCGTTGCCCTTGACGACCTGCATGAACTCGCTCCAGGCGGGCTGGGTGAAGTCGTGGGCGCCGCGCTCGGCGTTCCAGCGCAGGTCGGGGTCGGGGAGGGTGACGCCGAGCGCCTTCGCCTGCGGCACGGTCATGTCGACGAAGCGCTGGCGCAGGTCGTCGTTGGTGTTGCGCTTGATCCCCCACGCCATCGACTGCTGGGTGTTGGGCGACTCGGCATCCGGCGGGCCGAACATCATCAGCGCCGGCCACCAGAACCGGTCCACCGACTCCTGCACCATGGCTCGCTGCTCGTCGGTGCCGCGCATCATCGTCATGAGCAGCTCGAAGCCCTGCCGCTGGTGGAAGGACTCCTCCTTGCAGATGCGGATCATCGCCCGGCCGTACGGGCCGAACGAGGTGCGGCACAGCGGCACCTGGTTGCAGATCGCGGCGCCGTCGACGAGCCAGCCGATCGTGCCGACGTCGGCGTAGGACAGGGTCGGGTAGTTGAAGATCGAGGAGTACTTCTGCCGGCCGTCGATGAGCATCTCGGTGAGCTCCTGGCGCGAGACGCCGAGGGTCTCGCACGCGGAGTAGAGGTACAGCCCGTGGCCGGCCTCGTCCTGCACCTTGGCGAGCAGGATCGCCTTGCGCCGCAGCGAGGGCGCACGGGTGAGCCAGTTGCCCTCCGGCTGCATGCCGATGATCTCCGAGTGCGCGTGCTGCGCGACCTGCCGGACCAGCGTCCGCCGGTAGCCCTCGGGCATCCAGTCCCGTGGCTCGATGCGGTCGCCGCGTGCGATGGTGGCGTCGAAGCCCGCTTCGTATGCCGCGTCGTCGCCTCCCGTGCCGTCGCCGCGGGTGCGTTCCGGAGCCGTCGTCATCGCGTCCTCCCGAGGGTGGTGGGAACCAGCATCCCGCGCCCCCGGGAAGAGAGCACGGCCGGTGGCACGGGGAATGGCCGCGCAGGCATTTACTGACCGAGCGGTCTGTATTAGTGTGGCACGCACCGAGGGAGAGGACAACACCCCATGTCGATGCTCGAGAGCTATGCCGCGGGCCGGTGGTTCCGCGCCTCCGACGAGGGCACCCCCCTGCGGGACGCCACGACCGGCGAGGAGGTCGCCCGGATCTCCTCGACCGGCCTCGACGTCGGCGCCATGGTGGAGCACGCGCGCACGGTGGGCGGGCCCGCGCTGCGGGACCTGACGTTCCACGAGCGCTCGGCCATCATCAAGCAGCTCGCCGCGCACCTCACCGCGAGCAAGGACGAGTTCTACGAGCTCTCGACCCGCACCGGGGCCACCAGGCGCGACTCGGCGGTGGACATCGACGGCGGCTTCGGCACGCTCTTCTCCGTCGCGAGCAAGGGCACCCGTGAGATGCCGGCCGACACGGTCTACCTCGACGGCGGCTTGGAGCAGCTCGGGCGCCAGGGCCAGTTCGTCGGCCAGCACGTCTACACGACGCGGCCGGGCGTGGCGGTCCAGATCAACGCCTTCAACTTCCCCGTGTGGGGCATGCTCGAGAAGCTGGCGCCCGCCTTCATCGCCGGGGTGCCGAGCATCGTCAAGCCGGCCAGCCAGACGGCATACCTCACCGAGATCGTGGTCCGCCGGATCATCGAGTCCGGGATCCTCCCCGAGGGCACGCTGCAGCTGCTCAGCGGCAGCGCGTCGGGGCTGCTCGACGCCCTCACGGTGCAGGACTCGGTCGCGTTCACCGGCTCGGCCCACACGGCCGGCATCCTGCGCAGCCACCCCAACGTGCTGCACGGCGGCGTCCAGCTCGGCGTCGAGGCCGACTCGCTCAACTGCTCGGTCCTCGGCCCGGACGTCACGGTGGACGACCCCGAGTTCGACCTGTTCGTCAAGGGCGTCGTCACCGAGATGACGGTCAAGGCCGGCCAGAAGTGCACGGCGATCCGGCGCGCCATCGTCCCGGCAGGCATGGCGGACGCGGTCGTCGAGGCGATCGGCGACCGGCTGGAGAGGACCACCGTCGGCAACCCGGCGAACCCGGACGTCCGCATGGGTGCGCTGGCGTCGGTGGAGCAGCGCGACGAGGTGCGCAAGGCCATCGCCTCGCTCCAGGCCTCGTGCGACGTCGTCTGGGGCAACCCGGACTCGGCCGAGCTCCTCGACGCGGACTTCGCGGTCGGCGCCTTCCTCGCGCCGGTGCTGCTGCGGGCCCGCGCCGGTGCGGTCGAGCCGCACGACGTGGAGCCGTTCGGGCCGGTGAGCACGGTCATCTCCTACGACACCGTCGACGAGGCGATCGCCCTCGCGGCGCGGGGCAAGGGCTCGCTCGTGGGCTCGCTCGTGACGCACGACCCGGCCGTGGCTCGGGACATCACGCTCGGCCTCGCGCCCTGGCACGGCCGCATCCTGGTGCTCGACCGCGCGGCGGCCCCGGAGTCGACCGGCCACGGCTCGCCCCTGCCCATGCTCGTCCACGGCGGCCCCGGTCGCGCCGGTGGCGGCGAGGAGCTCGGCGGCGTCCGCGGCATCCTGCACCACATGCAGCGCACGGCCCTGCAGGGCTCGCCCGACATGCTCACGGCGATCACCGGCCGCTGGACGAAGGGGGCACAGCGACGGGTCGAGGAGGTGCACCCGTTCAGGAAGTCGTTGGCAGAGCTGCGGATCGGCGACACGGTGCAGTCGGCGTCGCGCCGGGTGACGCTCGAGGACATCGAGCACTTCGCCGAGTTCACGGGCGACACGTTCTACGCCCACACCGACGAAGCGGCGGCACAGAAGAACGAGCTGTTCGGCGGGATCGTGGCTCACGGCTACCTCGTGGTGTCGCTCGCGGCCGGCCTGTTCGTCCAGCCCGACCCGGGGCCCGTCCTGGCCAACTTCGGCGTCGACAACCTGCGGTTCCTCACGCCGGTCAAGGCCGACGACGAGATCTCCGTGCTTCTCACCGTCAAGCAGATCTCGCCGCGGCGCTCCGCCGACTACGGCGAGGTGCGCTGGGACGCGGTCGTGAGCAACTCGGCCGGCGAGCCGGTCGCGACCTACGACGTGCTGACCCTCGTGGCCAAGGGGCAGCCGCAGTACTGACCGTCAGGCAGGCGGGGAGACCTTGGGCGCCAGCCCCTCCCACGCGAGCGAGGTGAGCAGCTCGACGAGGCGATCCTCGGGGATCGTGGGCCGGTCGAGCCAGCGGTGGGTCGCGAGCTGCACGAGGCCCACCACGGCATACGCCACGTGCTCGTCGTCGTCCGCGGGCTCGCCGCGACGGGTGGCGAGCAACGCCACGAGGGCCTGTGCGACCGCCGACTCGACGCCGCCCACGAAGTCGCCTCCGTCGCCGAGTCCGTTGTGCGCGAAGGCGAACCGGTAGAGGTCGCGGTCCTCGCGCACGGTGGCGACGTAGGCGCGGACGGCCGAGGCGACGACGGCGCGGTCGTCGGCGGAGCCGGTCTCGAGGGCCTGCACGAGCCGAGGGAGGAAGACGTCCTCGGCGGCGAACTCGAGGACGGCGCGGAACAGGTCGTCCTTGTCCTTGAAGTGGCGGTAGACGACCGGCTTGCTCACCCCGGCCACCGCGCAGACGTCGTCGAGGCCGATGCGCGGGCCGTGCTGGCGGATCGCGGTGACGGCCGCCTGGACGAACTCCCGGCGCCGCTCCTCGCGATGGGCCCGCCAGCGCTCCGACCGGCCGTCCGGTCGGACGCGCTCCGCGCCGTCCGGGCGCCCGCGGTCCGCGACGTCCGGTGGGACGCCCCCCTTGACGGCATCGCTCTTCATGTGAACCATGGTAGGCGTTACTCGGATTCACACATATCCGGAGGAGCCCCCATGACCCCCACGACCACCGCGCCGGCCCTCGAGCGCGTCCGCCCCCGGCACGACCGCGACACCACCGCGCGGCGGCTGCTCGCGTCTGCCGCGAAGACCTCGTACGACCCACAGAAGGACATCGACTGGTCCGAGCCGCTCGAGGCCGGGCTCTACGGCATGTCCGCGCAGTGGTCGTCGCTCTACGCCACCCCGCTGTGGGACGAGCTCACGCTGGAGCAGCGGATCCGCCTGACCGAGCTGGAGTTCTGCTCGATCTCGGGGGTCGGCATCTGGTTCGAGATGATCCTGATGCAGATGATCCTGCGCGACGTCTACGACCAGGACCCGGCCACTCCGCACGTGCAGTTCGCGCTCACCGAGATCGGCGACGAGTGCCGCCACTCCGTGATGTTCGCGCGCACCGCGGAGAAGTTCGGCGCGCGGTCGTACCAGCCCACCGGGCTCGACCACCAGCTCGGCCGCCTCTTCAAGACCCTCGCCACCGGGCCCTCGCTCTACGCCTCGATCCTCGTCGCGGAGGAGGTGCTCGACATCTTCCAGCGGGAGGTCATCGACGACGAGCAGGTCCAGCCGCTCACCCGGGCCGTCAGCCGGATCCACGTCGTCGAGGAGGCACGCCACATGCGGTTCGCGCGCGACGAGATCGCGCGCCGGGCCGAGGCGATGGGTCGCGCCGAGCGGGCGCGGCAGCGCGTCGTCCTCGGCATCGTCGCCAACATCATCATCCACAACCTCGTCCAGCCCGACGTGTATGCCGCGGTGGGCCTCAACCCCGACGCCGCCGTGCGCGCCGCGAAGGCCAACGAACACCACACCGCGAAGCTGCGTGGAGCGGCCGAGAACCTCACGTCCTTCCTCACCGACTGCGGCCTCATCGGCGGCCCGTCCGCCCGGTTGTGGCGGGGCGCCCGCCTCGTCTAAGCAGCCTCTCGGTGGCGTCCGGGCGGTCCCTACGGTGGTTCGGGACGGCCCACCGGATGGGCTATGATCGACCGGTCGCGGCGGGCCACCCCGTCGCGATGGTGCGCTCGGCGCACCACGGCCAGGTAGCTCAGTTGGTACGAGCGTCCGACTGAAAATCGGAAGGTCGGCGGTTCGACCCCGCCCCTGGCCACCAGTCAAAATTCGCAGGTCAGGGACCCCTGACCTGCGGCTTTGTCCATCCCGGGTCGAGTCTGGCGGGACGGCTGACGTACCGTGACTCACCGTCAGAGACCCCGATGGGCCGAGAGATATAGCACGAGATGTTGCACGAAATTTCAACGGCAAGAGATCCGGCAAGCCGTCCTGGCCGGGCGGCTCTGTGTCCAGCTTGGGAATCCTGTGAACGGCTGCGTCGACGGCTGAGTCGTGCTCCCGCAGGTGCCCCCTAGTGCCCTCAGAAACCTCGTGTCGGCCGGTGCTAATGGCCCGGTTGTGGCCCGTTGCGGCTCCTGTCGATACCCCGCCGTAGGAGTGGCCGCGGCCCCTGCCGCGTATCGCGAGCCGCCCTGATCCTCATCTAAGGGGACGGACGTCACATCACGACGTCCAGTCCGCCGCGTATCGTTGGCGTTCCGATTTTCAGGAGTGGGTGAGCGTGCCCGGGCGGCTCCGAGGCATCTTTGCCTACGCCCCCGAGCCAATACACCTCCGTTGTCGTCCAGCTGTGTCGGGTCCCGATGCTGTCAGCGTTGCTGTCCAGCTGTTTCACTCGAGAGTGGCGGGGTCCGCTGAAGGCGCAGTGCTCACCGCCCTCGGGCGAGCGTCCCAAGGAGTGGTGGGGTTTGGGGTAGCGGAGTGGCTCCGGGTGTAGGGGGGCCATCGGCGTGATTCTCGGTGTGTACCGCCAAGTACTCATCGAAGGAGATCTCACCGATGGCCCTGT